>DAONEV010000001.1:0-16652 GCA_035403265.1 Thermoanaerobaculaceae bacterium
GGCGCAGCTTCGACCGTTACAGGCCCGACAGGTTATACCGGCAGGACGGGACCCACGGGGGCCGCCTCGACGGTGACGGGCCCCACGGGTCCCCTGGGCACCGGGCCCACGGGCGCTGCTTCGACGGTCACGGGCCCCACGGGTCCCACGGGCTACACCGGCAGGACTGGGCCCACCGGTGCCGCGAGCACCGTCACGGGCCCCACGGGTCCGCTCGGAACTGGACCCACCGGTGCCGGCGGCACCGGTTCAACGGGGCCCACGGGGCCCGGCGGTGGCAGCATCGGCCACGACGAGACCCCCACGGGCGACGTCGACGACATCAACGTTCTCTTCTTCCTGTCCGCGACCCCGTTGCCGGGTTCTCTGAACCTGTTCCTGAACGGTGTTCGACAGATCGAGGGCGCCGACTACACCCTGACCGGAACCTCGATCGAGTTCATGGTGGCGCCGTCGTTTGGCTATGTGCCGCGGGCTCAGTTCTGGGAAGCTGCACCAGGCGGCGTGTCGCTCGCCGCGGATCGTGAAGTCAGCGCCACGAAGGCCCCCAAGGCGTCGGATACCCGGCTCCGGGGCCCCTTCACGATCAACTACATCCCGAATCCGGATGCCGAGATCGATACCACGGGCTGGGCGACTTACGCTGATGCCGCCGGGGTCCAACCCATTGATGGAACCGGTGGAACGCCGAACACGACCTGGACTCGCGGAGCCGGGGCGTTCATGCGGGGCACGGCGCAGTTCGTCCTGACCAAGAGCGGCGGTGCCAGCCGTCAAGGCGAGGGTGCCAGCTGCGACTTCTCCGTGGATCCCAGCGACTGCAACAAGGCGTTGTCGATCGCGTTCGACGTCATTACGTGGACCGCACCGTACGTCGCGAATGCGGTCAGCGTGTGGGTCTACGATACCACGGACAACCAGCTCTGTCCCATCAGTGGCAGCAATGCCATCGCAGCGGCGCCGCTGTCCCAGGATGGTGGCGCCCGGTTCGTGATCCAGTTCTCGTCGTCGGAGAGCACAGCGTATCGCCTCATCGTGCACATCGCCGGGACCGACACCGGGGCCTGGGCGCTCGGCTTCGATAACTTCTACGTGGGCCCGGCCTATCTGCCGTCGTCGCCAGCGATGAGCGACTGGCAGTCCTACACCCCGACGATCACTGGGATGGGTACCCCGACCAGCGTCTATGCGCAGTGGCGCCGCGTCGGTGACTCCATTGAGGTCCGAGGCGGGTTCACATCCGGGACATCCACTGCTGTGCAGGCGCAGTTCTCGCTGCCCGACGGTCTCACTGCAGCAGCGTCGGTTAGCGCAAACAGCAACGTCGGCATGGGGTCCGCCAGCTTCGCAGCCACCTCGAACACGATCTTCGTCCTGGCAACCAACGGGGAATCGTTCGTTAAGTTCTCACTTTCAGGCGCCGCCGGCCTGACGCCGCTGAACGGAAGCTCATTCATCTCGTCGGGTCAGTACATCTATTTCAACTTCAGGCTGCCCATCACGGGCTGGTCCGGCACCACTGCGGTTCAGCCTGGCTCCCGGTACCTCTGGGCGCAGAAGTTCGCAGCCGTTGCCACCCGGGTCACCTCGGCCCCGACGAAGCCCGGAGAGTACCGGAGTCGGCGCGACACCACGGACACCGCGCCGACCGACGTTCCAAGTGTGGCCAACGGGTTCCGCATCGACGCCGGCAGTGGTCTCGCCGCGGGCCGGATCTCGTGGTGGGATATCTACGTGGGTCCCGGCAAGGTTGTGCAGACGGCCTTCAACAAGGATGCCGGTCGCTCCGGGTTCATCTCCACGGACTACCACGTCAATAGCACATACTTCGGGTGCTGGACCAACTACGATGCCGTTTCTGGTATCGTCACGGTTCGGACCCAGGTAGCCAACGCATCAGACTACGTCGGAATCAACACCGTCGATCGCGCCTCGGTCTCAGCGTGCTACTTCGACATCCTGGTCGCCGACGATCCCGTGCCCGTTGCCATGGCTCCCTCAGTGCACGTCGAGGCGAGCAGCGATGCGGGGCAGGTCGTGACAGGCGGCACCACGGATCTGCAGTACGAGGACATCGTCGCGGGCGGGGGCTGGTGGAACGGCACCGTGTTCACGGCCCCCGTCGCCGGGGTCTATTCGTTCTGTGCCACGCTGTCCATCGGTGCTTCAACGAACGCCATCGAGGCGTGGTCCGGTGGGTCACTGATCCGAACCGGCTCCTACCAGGCTGCAGCGACGACCCAGAGTGTCATCGCCTTTGCTCATCGCATGGCCGCTGGTGAAACCCTGACGTTCCGTTCTAACAACAGCGGAACGCGGTCGTCGCTGGCACACCGCAACTGGCTCTCTATTACTCGCGTCGGAGACACCTGATGCTGCTCTGTAAGATCCACAACACCGTCACGGACCAGCACTACGCCTTTGAGGCGCATACCCAGGCCGAGATCGACGCCAAGCTGGCGCGGAAGGACTGCTACGGGAGACCGGCCCGGACCGAGGTGATCCCGGCCTGGACGGAGACCCAGGACAGCCCGACGTGGCCGCTGTGCCCGACGTGCACGTTCCCCCTGGGATCCAATGCGTGCCCGGAGTGCCAGGCGTCCCCGCTGGCCGAGCCCGGGGCAGTGATCGAACACCCCGAGACCTCCGTGGTGCATCCCGCGGAGCGCGTCGTCGAGATCGTCGATCTGGCCACGCAGGAGCTCGCCCTGGCCCGCAAGGCAGCTATCGACGCCGTGCAGGCCCGCCTGGATCTCTTCGCGCAGTCTTGGGGCTACGACAACATCCTGAGCCTGTGTAGCTACGCGACCTCCAAGGTGCCCCGGTTCGCTACTGAGGCCCAGATCGGGATCGACTTCCGAGACCAGACCTGGGCCGCCGTGATGCAGTACGAGACCACCGTGGCTACCCTCGCCGAACTCATCGATCTGCTTCCTCCCGTTCCAACCCGTATGGGGATTCCATGATGTTCTACTCGATGCACCGGGAGCCCCTGCGCCCCGTACCGACCTGGGCCCAGCGCCTCAACCCGTTCTGGTGGCTCAGCGACACCGAGCGGAACATGGCGTGGCCCTGGCTGAAGTGGTTCCTGCGGAACCCCGCCACGAACTTCTTCAGCGTCATCATGGGCGTCGCGCATCGCGCCAGGACGGTGCACACCTTGAAGCCCGGGGAGTACACCCTGGCTCCGCAGGGCTTCAACATCGGGATCACCGTGGTCCAGAAGCCCTGGTGGGCCCAGGTCCTGTGGCCCCTGGTGTATCCGTTCCTGTCGTACCGTGGCGAGAAGTGGGAATGGGTCACGGGATGGAAGACCTCCGGGACCTTTTCGCTGATCACGTTCCGCAGAGCCAACGCCCCCAACGCGGCTCCACTGCCGTAACGGGGCCCTTCCCAACAGGGTCTCCCAGCGGAGACTGAGCCCATGCTGACACGCGTAGATCTGAAGCAGCTCGCCCAGGCCGGGGCGACCACGGGTCAGGCCCCGGTGTGGGATGGCACGAAGTGGGCCCCGGCCACGGTGTCCAGCGGTGGCGGCGGTGGTGGTGCCGAGCTCGCCGCCGATGGCGTCGTGGATGCCCTGAAGGCGCTGAGCTCCGCGGACACCCGGGTCCGAGGCCCCTTCACCCGGAACTACATCTCGAACCCGGATGCCGAGATCGATACCACGGGCTGGGCGACCTACGCCGATGCCGCCGGAGTCCAACCCGTCGATGGCACCGGGGGTTCCCCAGCGGTGACGTGGACCCGGTCCGTTGCGTCCCCGCTCGCCGGAGCCGGTTCCTTCTTGCTGACCAAGGATGCCGCGAACCGCCAGGGTCAAGGCGCCGGGATCCCGTTCACGATTCAGCGCGAGGACTGCGGGAAGTCCCTGAGCCTCAGTGGCAACGTGGCCGTGAACTCTGGCACCTACACGCCGGGCGAGATCAGTCTGTGGGTCCTGGATGTCACGGCGAGCAAGCTGTGCCCCATCAGTTCCGGGAACACGGTCCAGGCCGGGGGCTCCTTCGCGATCCAGTTCACGTCATCGTCGTCGACGTCATATCGGCTCATCGTGCACATCGGTGGAACCTCGGTGCTGGCCTACACCGTGCTGTTCGACGACTTCTACATCGGCGCAGTCTATCTGCCCGGGATGCCGGCGATGAGCGACGACCAATCCTACGTGCCCGCCATCGCCGGCATGGGCACCGTCACGGGGCTCCAGGCCTCGTGGCGCCGCGTCGGGAACCGTCTCCAGCTCGCGTGCCGCTTCGTCTGTGGCACCCCGACGGCGTCGCTGTTCCAGCTTCCGCTCCCGAACGGGCTCACCGTGGATCCCGCGGTGTACCCGTCGGGCAGCACATCCCTGGTCGGCAGGGGCGTCCGCAACAACACCGCCGCAGCTAATGGTTTCACGATTTTGGCGGTGGCTGATGGGCGCACCTATCTCACGGCATCCGTTGATTCGTTCTCCGGTGTCAACGCGATGACATCTGCCAACGGCAATGGGCTCTGTAACACTGGTGAAATCTTTACGTGCTTCGCTGAGGTCGCGATCCAGGGCTGGGCGGGCTCCACTGCTGTGCAGTCTGGCTCCCGGTACCTCTGGGCTCAGAAGTTCGCTGGAGTCGCGACACGGGTCACTACGACACCAAGCAAGTCTGGGGAGTACCGTTTCCGGCTGAACACGGTCGACTCGGCCCCGTCATCGCTTCCGAGTGCCGCGAACGGGTTCTACTTCTATTTCACTACCGGACTGACCCAGCTCGATATCTACATTGGGCCCGGGAAGACGCAGGAGCTCCAGGCATTCCTGAGCGCTGGTCGCACCGGGATCATCTACGATCTGCCCTTCAACAACGGCACGAACTGGTTCGGGCTGTTCCGGTCTTATGATCCCGCGACGGGCGTTTTGTCGATCACTGCGGCTAACTCCGTAGGCATGAACGCGACGCTTGGGGCCGGGGTAACGACATGCTACCTCGACATCTTGGTTGCTGACGATCCTGTGCCCGTTGCCATGGCGAATCAGGAGTCCGCGCTGTCGGAGTGGCAATCGTACACGCCCACGATCACGAACTGCGGCACCGTGACCGCGAACACCGCGGAATGGCGCCGCGTCGGTGAAGAGCTCGAGGTGCGTGGCTCCTTCACGACGGGTACCAACGCGGCGTCGCCGGCGACGCTGTCGCTCCCCACGGGCCTCGTTGTCGGCAGCCTCGGCGGCACCGGTGCCGACACTCAGATCGTTGGTGTCTTCGGCCTCGGCAGTTCGTCGGGTGGAAACCCGCGCTGTGTCCTGGCTGCAGCCGGAGACACCACAGTTGGATTCGGCATCATCGCGGCGTCGGTGAACGCGACCACGAAGCAGAACGGCTCCGCGCTGTTCAACACCTCGGAGCGGGAGTCCTACAGCTTCAAGGTCAAGGTCGTGGGCTGGTCCGCTACTCAGGTCGTCCAGCTCGGTTCAAGGTATCGCTGGGCCGAGCGGTACGCCGCTACAGCCACCAGGGTTGCGGGTCCCCCAAGCCGCCTCGGGGAGTACCGTGCCAGGCGTGCTGGAACGGACACGGCACCGACCACGGGGCCCACGGTCGCAGACGGAATCCGCATCGATGCCGGCAGTGGCATCGCGGCTGGTCGCATCAACCAGTACGATATCTACGTGGGCCCAGGCAAAGTAGTCCATCTGTCGCCGCACCTTTCAGCCGGTCGAACCGGCTTTGTATCAGCGGATCTATTCACGTCTGGGTCGGACTACCGTGGTATTAACTGGAGCTATGATCCGACTGCCGGGATCGTGTCCGCCTTCTGTCGTGTCGCAACGGCCGGTGATCGGGCAGGGGTGGCGTTTGATGCCTCAGCCACCTATGGCACCGTTTATTTTGATCTCTTGATCGCCGATGACCCCGTCCCAGTGGCTCAAGCTGATCAGCTCTCCGCACTGACGGATTGGACCGATGGTGGCGCCACCGCGGTCACCGCCGTCACAACGCCCCCCACGAAAGGCACCATCGTTCGCGACAAGGTCTGGTATCGTCGCGTCGGGGACTCCGCTGAGATCCGCGTCGAGTTCGAGCAGAGCTCGGCGGGCACCGCCGGCAGCGGTGACTACCTCTTCACGCTTCCGAACGGGCTCATGTTCGACAGCGCCGAGGTCGAGTTCTTCACAGGAGCCGTGGCGGCGTCGCCGCGGTATGATCGCGGCGTCGGCATCTGCACCCAGACCACGGTCAACGTGGAGACCAGCGTGGTTCCCTACGACGCGACCCGGTTCCGGATCCGTGGCCACGCCTTCGACAACTCAGGTGACGCTTTCATCGCCAGCGGATTCCACGGGTTCAGCAACACTGTGCTCCGGCTCAGTGTCCAGTTCGCGGCCCCGATCCTGGGCTGGTCCGGGACCCAGGCCGTGCAACTCGGCTCCCGGTATCTCTGGTCGGAGCGCTTCGCCGCTTCGGCCACCAGGGTCACGGCGCCGCCGAGTGGTCCCGGTCAGTACCGGGCTCAGATCAGGACCGGGGGCTCCGCGACGTTCACGGACAACGCACCCTCGACGGCGCCGTCAGCCACCGACGGGTTCCGTCTCTTCGCATCCGCGACTTACGGCACCTCGGACACCTCAGGGCAGCCCAGCCGGTTCGTGATCTACGTGGGCCCCCGCAAGATCGTCAACGTCGTGGCCTACAAGAGTGCTGGACGCACCGGGTTCGCGGCGTCCCTGGGCCTTGCAGGTTCCGCGTTCTACTACGGCTACGTCTGGAACTATGATCCCACAGCTGGCACCGTTACCGTCGAGGTCCCTCCGATCTCGTCGGCAACCAGCGGTCTCGCTGTTGGTGTCGACGAGACCTACGCGGTTCTGAGCAGCATCTACTTTGATCTCGTCGTCGCCGACGACCCCGTGCCGGTTGCCATGGCTCCCTCAGTGCACGTCGAGGCCAGCAGCGACGCCGGGCAGGCCTGCACTGCTGATGTCACAAACCTGCAGTACGAAGACGAGGTCGTGGATACTCACGGGGCCTGGAGTGGATCCGTCTTCACATGCCCCGTAGCCGGTGTCTACTCAGTGCGCGCCGGAAGCTGTGACAACGCCGCGGTTTCGATTCGCCTGGATGTCTGGAAGAACGGATCCCGGTACATCTCCGGCGTCACCTCAATCGGTGGACAACGAACCATCGTGGTTGCGAATCTGAAGCTCGTGGCTGGGGACACCGTGTCGATCCGGGCGGCACCCGGGACCACGCGTACAACTACCGCGTTCGATAACGGGATCTCCATCACCCGCATCGGAGACGCCTGATGCCCACGAAAGTGCATCCGAAGCAGCTCCGCCAGGCCGGGGCCACCATTGGCCAGACCTTGGTGTGGGACGGCGCCACATGGGTCCCCGGCGGCGGCGTCGGCACCGTGTATCTCCGTGGCGACGCCAGCACCGACGGATCCGTCCGCCTCACATCCCTGACGGATTACACGGCAAACCTGCAGACCAGGTTGAACGGGACCTGGGTCGATCTCACGGTGTTCGATTGAGCACGCGGTCCCGGGGCTCCAAGAACCTCGCGGGGTCCAGCGCTGTCACCGTGAACAGCTCCGGGGTCCCCAACGGCGGGCCCATGAGCTGGGTGGCGTCATCCGGCGTAAGCGCGTACCGGGTCTGCTGGTCCCCGGAGCTCCGGCTCTTCGTCGGCGCCGCTTTGACGTCGATGCAGAGTTCCGCTGATGGCATCACCTGGTCCACGCACACGCCCCCAGCGGCGTATTGGTATGCGGTCTGCTGGTCCCCGGAGCTTCGGCTCTTCGTCGCCGTGGGCTATCTGACGGCGACCTACAACGTTATGACATCTCCGGACGGCGTGAACTGGACCGGCACCGCAACCCTGGCGGCTTCGTCCTGGCAGGATGTATGCTGGTCCCAGGAGCTCCGGCTCTTCGTGGCTGTTGCGTCGTACCCCGTCGGCGATGTCTCCATTGTGACATCCCCTGACGGCGTCACCTGGACCCCGAGGACATCACCCACAGCTGCGAACTGGACCGCGGTGACCTGGGCCCCGGAGATCGGACAGTTCTGCGTCGTCGGTGGTTTCGGCTACATCTTGACGTCTGCGGATGGTGTGACGTGGCTGCCGCAATCCGCGCCTTCCTCGACGAGCTGGGTCAGTGTGTGCTGGTCCCCGACGCTCCGTTTGTTCTGCACGGTGTCCGGGCAGGATGTCATTACACAGCGCATCGCGACCTCCCCAGATGGCGTCACCTGGACCTATAGGCCAGGAGCCGACACCTCGCAGTGGCAGAACATCATCTGGATCCCGGAGCTCCGGCTCTTCGTGGCCGTGGCCATCGGCGCCTACAATGGCTACGTGATGTCATCGTCGGACGGCATCACCTGGGTCATTCGCAACGACGCCATTTCGGGGCAGTGGTACCATATCTGCTGGTCCCCGGAGCTCCGGCGCCTCGTGAAGGGGCCCGGCGGGGCCTATGCCGATATCGCTGCGGATCTCAAGGTCAGCGCAGTGGCCTCCGGGACCGTGGCATCCGTGCTCACGGCTTCCAGTGGGCCCACGGGGGCCCAGACCTCGATCCAGGGCTGGCTTCGCATCGGGGTCAACGGCGTCGATCGATTCATCCCGTACTGGTAAGAAGCCATGGCCATCAGGACCCAACGTCTCAAGAACACCCAGGGCTCCGACGCCGTCACCGTGAACAACTGCGACGTCACCGGGTTCCCCGGGGTCGACTGGACCACGCAGACCTCGCCGGCCCAGGCTGTTTCCTGGTTCGCGGTGTGCTGGTCCCCGGAGCTCCGGCTCTTCGTCGCCGTGGGCTCCGTGGCCTCCGGGAACCACGTCATGACATCCCCCGACGGCGCAGCGTGGATGATCCAGACGTCGCCTGATGTGGGGCAGTGGGAATCGGTGTGCTGGTCCCCGGAGCGCCACCTCTTCGTCGCGGTTCGCAGCACCGGTACCGGGAATCGCTGCATGACGTCGCCAGACGGCGTCGCGTGGACATCCGTGGCGACCGCGAACGACTCCGCATCGTGGACCGCGGTGACCTGGGCCCCGGAGCTCGGGATCTTCTGCGCCGTGGCCTCCACGGGGCAGGTCATGACATCTCCGGATGGTGTTGCGTGGACCCCGAGGACCGCTGCCAACAACTACGGCTGGCACAGCGTCTGTTGGTCCCCGGAGCTCCGGCTCTTCGTGGCGGTGTCGACGTCCGCTGGGGTCCAAGGCGGCATGACATCTTCGGATGGGATCTCGTGGTCCCCGGTGTCCCTGGCCACGACGAACAGCTCCTGGTTCAGTGTGTGCTGGTCTCCGGAGCTCCGGCTCTTTGTATCCACCGCGGTCGGCGGCGTCGGGGCCCAGGCCCAGAGCTCACCCGATGGCGTCACCTGGACCGCCAGAACCATCAACGCCAACGGAGCCGCCACCGTGGTCTGGGCCCCCGAGGTCCGGTTGTTCTGCGCCGTCAGCGACAACGGCAACGCGACCTGCTTGGCGACATCCCCGGACGGGATCACCTGGACCACGAGGACCCCCAGCGTCACCACGAATGCGTGGCGTGGACTGTGCTGGTCCCCGGAGCTCAGAATGTTCTGTTCCGTGGGCTACACCGGCACCGGGACCCGGGTCATGACCTCCGGGTTCGTACCGGTGCGGCCCGTGGCTCCCGTGGCCAACGGCACCGTGGCGTGTGTTCTCAGTGGCGTCGGGCCCACGGGGTCACAGTCTGCGATCCAGGGCTGGCTCCGCGTCAACATCAACGGCACTGACCGTTACATCCCGTACTGGTGAACCATGGCTACGAGGACCCAGCGCACCAAGAACCAGGCCGGCAGTGACGTCGTCACGATCAACGGGGCCAACGTGGTCTGCAGCGCCGGCGATGCCTGGACTCCGCGGAGCGGGCTCACGAACACCAAGGCTTGGGTCTCGATCTGCTGGTCCCCAGAGCTCGAGCTGTTCTGCGCCGTGGCCTACGAGAACACCACGAACCCCGTGATGACATCCCCTGACGGCGTCACTTGGACCCCGAGGACGGTGGGCAGCAACGGTGGCTGGTACAGTGTCTGCTGGGCCCCTGAGATCAGGAAGTTCTGTCTGGTGGCACTGGCCTCCGGTGGCGGCGACAACGCGGCGACGTCTTCTGACGGCGTGAACTGGACCACATCTCCCGCGGTAGCCAACAGCTGGCGCGTCGTGTGCTGGTCCCCGGAGCTCCGGCTCTTCTGTGCCGTGGCCAACGGCGGTTCCAACCGCGTCATGACATCCCCCGACGGTGTCACCTGGACCCCGCAGACCGCGGCCTCCGTGAGTACCTGGCTCTCGGTGTGCTGGTCCCCGGAGCTCGGCTTGTTCTGCGCCGTGGCGTATCTGGCATCGACATCCACCGCGGTCATGACATCCCCTGACGGCGTGAACTGGACGAACCGAAGCGTGACCCAGGCCAATGGCTGGTACAGTGTCTGCTGGTCCCCGGAGCTCCGGATGTTCTGCGCCGTGAGCATCGACGGTGCCTCTCGCGTCATGACATCCGTCAACGGAACGGACTGGGTCGCGAGAACCGCAGCTGCCGCGAATGAATGGATCGGGGTGTGCTGGTCCCCGGAGCTCCGGCTCTTCTGTGCCACGGGATCCAGCGGGGTCTCCCGCGTCATGACATCCCCCAACGGGGTCAACTGGACCGGCAGGACTGCTGCAGAGGCGAATCAGTGGATCAATGCGTGCTGGTCCCCGAAGCTCCGGATCTTCTGTGCCGTGGCGAACACCGGTACGAATCGCTGCATGACGTCGGGAGTCGACAAGCTCCAGATCACATCAGCGGCCAACGGGGCTGTCGCGAAGACCTTCACGGCGTCGCAGGGGCCCACGGGGGCCCAGACCGCGGTCCAGGGCTGGCTCCGCATCAACGTTGCCGGCGTGGACCGATTCATACCCTACTGGTGAGCCCGAAGCCATGACCACCACCAACGTCCATCCCCGCCAGCTCGAGCAGGCCGGCGCCGCCGTCGGCGATCACCTGGCCTGGAGCGGCACCGGCTATGGTCCCGTACCGCCTGGCAGCGGCCCCACGGGGCCCACCGGGATCCAGGGGCCCACGGGCCGCACCGGGCCAACGGGAGCCACGGGGCCCACGGGGTACACCGGCCGGACCGGGCCCACTGGCAACGCGATGACTGGCCCAACGGGCCCAACGGGGCGCATGGGCCCCAGCGGTCCCGCCGGTGGCCCCACGGGGCCCACGGGCTCAACGGGCTCAACGGGCCCCACGGGTGCCGCATCCATCATCACGGGTCCGACGGGCTACACGGGCCCCAGCGGCGGTCCCACGGGGCCCAGCGGTGCCGGTCCCACGGGCCCCTCGGGTCCCACGGGTTTCACGGGCCGCACGGGTCCCAGTGGCCCCACGGGCCCCAGCGGTGGCCCCACGGGGCCCAGCGGCGCCACGGGCCCCGCCGGCGGCCCCACGGGTTCGGCGGGCCCAACAGGGTCGACGGGCCCCACCGGAGCAGCCTCCACGGTGACGGGTCCGACGGGCTACACGGGGCCCCTGGGCACGGGACCGACGGGAACGACTGGTCCCACGGGACACACCGGGTACACCGGCAGGACTGGCTCGACGGGCCCCACCGGCATCCCGGTTGGTGACGTCTATCTCCGCGGCGATGCCAGCACCGATGGTTCCGTCCGCCTCACCAGCTTTACGGGTTACCAGGCCAAGATGCAGACCCGGGTCTCCGGGACCTGGGTGGATATCGCGAGCTTCGCATGACGCTGATTGTCTCGTCGGCGAGCGAGCTCCGGAACGCCGAGGGCACCTCAGTCGTCACGGTTAATGACTGCGACGTGAAGAGCTGCGCTGGCGCAGCCTGGTCCACGATCGCGCCGCCGAACACGAATCCATGGTACGGGATCTGCTGGTCCCCGGAGCTCCGGCTCTTCGTGGCAGTGGGTTCCACCGGCACCAACAACCGCGTCATGACATCCCCGGATGGCGTGACCTGGACCCAGCGGACCTCAGCAGCCGACAACACCTGGAACGCGGTGTGTTGGTCCCCGGAGCTCCGTGTCTTCGTGGCTGTCGCCGGATCCGGTACCGGGAACCGGGTCATGACTTCCTCGAACGGGACATCATGGACTACGCAGACCTCGGCAGCGAACTATGCCTGGGTCAGTGTGTGCTGGTCTCAGGAGCTCATGCTCTTCGTCGCCGTGAGCAGCAGCGCCGTGGCCAACGGGATCATGACGTCGCCTGATGGTCGCAACTGGACCCTGCAGACCGCAGCAGCGAACCGACCCTGGCAAAGTGTGTGTTGGTCCCCGGAGCTCCGACTCTTCGTGGCAGTCGCAGGGGCGGGATCCCTGAACAACCTGATGTACTCCTCGAACGGGACCGCGTGGTCCCTTGGCTCCACCTCCTTTGATCGCAACTGGACCGCGGTCTGCTGGTCCCCGGAGCTCCGCCTGTTCTGTGCTGTGTCTCAGACCGGTGCCTCGGCTCGATGCATCACGTCTCCCGACGGGACCACCTGGACCGCTCAAACGATCCCATTGGCGTATTGGTACGCGATCTGCTGGAGCCCTGAGCTTCGACTCTTCGTGGCTGTGGCGGCGTCGGGGAGCGGCGACAGCGGCGGCGTCGATCGCATGGCGACGTCTCCAGATGGCGTCTTCTGGACTCAGCGGAGCGCCGCGCTGGGGTACTTCTGGTACAGTGTCTGCTGGTCCCCGGAGCTCCGGATGTTCGCCATGGTGGCCGGCGGTGGCACCGGTGGCGGCGAGCAGTGGATCGGGACCTCGAAGATCGGTGCGGAGCTCCGTGTCAGCGCGGTTGCCAACGGAGCCTCGGCGCTGACCTTCACCGCCAACGCGGGCCCCACCGGAGCCAACACCGTGCCCGCGAGCTGGCTTCGCATCAACGTCAACGGGACGGATCGCTTCGTCCCGACTTGGTAGGAGAACCGATGCGGCTTGGAATCAGTTCAGCTGCAGCCGCTCAGAACGCTGAAGGCAGCGCGGTTGCTACAATCAACGGGTGCGGGGTCACGCACACCGCGGGGATCACTTGGGTCTCGAGGTCGGCGGGTGTGACGAACGTCTGGTACGCGATCTGCTGGTCCCCGGAGCTCCGGAGGTTCGTAGGCGTCGGCGCGGCCGGCAACGAGGTCACGACGTCGCAAGATGGCGTGAGCTGGGTCCCGGTTTCAGTGGGATCAGCCAACGACTGGGTCAGTGTGTGCTGGGCGCCCGAGATCCGACTGTTCTGTGCCGTGGCGTCGACCGGAACCAACCGCGCCATGACATCCTCGAATGGGACCTCGTGGACCCCGCAGACCCCAGCGGCCAACGCGTGGCAAAGCGTGTGCTGGTCTCCGGCGCTTCGGCTGTTCTGCGCCGTGAGCGCCGACGGGACAAGTCGCGTCGCGACATCTCCTGACGGCGTCACATGGACGCCACGAACGGCAGCCCAGGCGAACAGCTGGGCCAGTGTGTGCTGGTCGCCAGAACTCCGGATCTTCTGCGCCGTAAGCTCTGATGGAACCAACCGCGTCATGACATCCTCGGATGGTGCCTCGTGGACCCCGAGGACCTCCACAGCAGACAGCTACTGGACCAGTGTGTGCTGGTCGCCAGAGCTCAGATTGTTCTGCGCCGTGAGCAGCTTCGGTACCAACACCGTGATGACGTCGCCGGATGGCATCACCTGGACTCCGCAGGGGTCAGCGACGTATACGTGGCGGTCGGTGTGCTGGGCGCCAGAGCTTCGGCTGTTCTGCGCGGTGCGTGATACCTGGCCCAGTCGGGTCATGACGTCTCCCGACGGCGTTACGTGGACTCTGAGGACCGAGATCCAATACAACTCGTGGAATGGGGTCTGCTGGTCCCCGGAGCTCAAGATGTTCGCGGCTGTCAGCCGCGACGGTTCGTTCAGGATCATGACCAGTAAGGTGACCGACAAGATTCAGAACATGGGCGCCGTGGCCAATGGAACCGTGGCAGCCGTGCTGAACTCTTCCGGCCCCACGGGTGCCAACACAGCGATCCAGGGCTGGCTCCGCGTCAACATCAACGGCACTGACCGTTACATCCCGTACTGGTGAACCATGGCAGTTCAGACCCGTAGTGCAGCTGACTTCCGAACCGCCGAAGGCAGCGACGTCGTCACGATTAATCGATGCTCCGTGGTGTGCACTGCGGGAGAAGCCTGGACCGCAAGAACAGCCCCGGTGACGGCGAACTGGACCGCGGTCTGCTGGTCCCCGGAGCTCCGGCTCTTCGTGGCAGTCGCCGACCTGACCTTCGTGAACACCGTGATGACATCTCCGGATGGAGTCACCTGGACACAGCGTGCAGCGGCGAACGCCACCGTGGCCTGGCGCAGCGTGTGCTGGTCTCCTGAACTCGGTCTCTTCGTTGCCGTAGGAGACGGCGGCTCCGACGCGAATCGCATCATGACCTCGTCCAACGGAACCGCGTGGACGCAGCGCACGGCCCCTGCATCGAACAACGGATTCACGGCGGTCTGCTGGAGCCCGCAGCTGCATCGTTTCGTAGCGATGTGTGCCGGTGTCAGCGGGGCCATTGCCCGGCTGGCGATTTCATCCGATGGGATCACCTGGAATGGATATGCCGGTGGTTCCGAGCCGCAGTCCGGTGTGTCGATCTGCTGGTCACCGGAGCTCGCTGGGTTCGTGTGCATCTCGAACACGGATGGCAAGGTGTACTGGTCCGATAACGGAACGGCGTGGGGGTACTCCACTCAGACGGTGCGGAGCTGGCGGTCGGTATGCTGGTCTCCGGCGCTTCGGTTGTTCTGCGCGGTGTGCGACGACGGAACATCCTCTGACGTCATGACGTCACCAGATGGTGCGACCTGGACGCTGCGGACGACTCCGTCAAGCAAGACCTGGAAGACGGTGTGCTGGTCCCCGGAGCTCCGGCTTTTCATCGCAGGGGCAGTCACCGGAATCGGCAACGACATCATGACATCCCCGGACGGCATAACGTGGAGGTCGGTGAGCCCCGCTGGCACCTACGGTGCGATCTGCTGGTCCCCTGAGCTTCGGCAGTTCTGTTCTGTGACGACCAACGGTGGTGGCGCCATTCACACCTCTACGGTCGACAAGCTCCAGATCAGCGAGGTGATTGCGGGGTCCGTTGCCACCGTGGTCTCTGCGGTTCGCCCCGCAGCGGCGAACCAGAACATCCAGGGCTGGCTCCGTCTCAACGTCAACGGCGTGGATCGCTTCGTACCGTATTGGTGAACGGTCTCCCAGCGGAGACCGTTCCTCGTCGGTGGACTGGCCCCGGGGCAGGGCTACGCTTCGGGCTCAATGGCGCAGCCGATCATCACGACGCGGTCCGGGGGCTCCGGGGGTACCCCGGCGCCATGTGGCCCGCCAGCTGCGCCGGTGCCCGTGCTGGCTCCGGCGCAGCCGTGCCCCGCGGCTCCCGCGAATCCGCTGCAGCCCGGGCCTGGCGGTTCCCACCTCCCGAGTCGACCCGGAGTCCCCAGCGGAACCGGCCCCACGGGGCCAGCGGGCCCCACCGGCGCCGGGCCATCCGTGGATCCCGAGATCGTGCGGTCCGTGGTCAACACGGGCTCCTCGGGGCTCCTGTTCTGCAACGGGATCCAGGTCAACGCTTCGGTTCAGACCTGCTTCGATCTCGGCGCCGGCGCCGGGGTCATCGTAGACAACTCGGATCCGATGCATCCCCGCCAGGTCACCGTGACCTGGGGGCCCCGGCTCTGTGTCGTGGATCCCTATGTCCTCACCGAGGACACCACCTATGTCTACCTGGACATCGATGGCAACTTCGTCTTCCTGAACACCGTGGCGACCCCGGCGGAGCGTCGCGCCCTGATCTCGATCGGCTGGCTCGACCACGTCGGCCGGGATGTCATCGAGACCGCGCAGCTCGAGCCGGATCCCGTCATTGAGGTCCATGCCCAGCTCACGGACTTCTGGGAGGCCCTGGGCCCCTTCAACGTCTACGGCAACGTCTTCGAGGCTGCGGGAGCCCTGGCGCTGCGGCGCACCGCGGGCTCCACGTTCGACAACGGCGGCGGCTACCACGAGGATCGCCGGAACCCGGATCTCGTCGATACCCCCGAGGAAGTCCCTGCTGCGCTGTACATGACATATCGCGATGGCACCGGGACCTGGGTGAACCCCACGGTCCCCGTGGTCGTCGTGGATCCGAATCGTTACGACAACGGCACCGGGACCCTGCAGCTCGTTCCCGTGGGCGGCTGGACCATCCAGCCCATTGCGTTCTATTCCCTGACCGGAGTCAACGACGTCCAGTACGGTCAGGTCGTCTATCCCAGCCTGGCTGCGGCGCGCAGCGCGCTCCATGAAGCCATCGAGGTCAACCCCTACAACGCCTACGACACCTTCAGGGCGTGGCTCATTGTACGGCAGGGCGCCTCGGATCTCACGGACTCCTCGACCGCGGTCCTGATCCCGGCACCCCGGATCAGCATGGGCGAGCTCGCCGACGGCCGTGCCGCCGGCGGTGAAGTCAACACAGCCAGCAACGCCGGGACCACTGGTGCCAGCTTGGTCATGCCCAAGGTCGGTGTCGATCTCCCGTTCCGCGGGATCCGAGCCGGGCCCAGCGGGAACGTCGAGATCACCGAGGACCCTGTCACGAACA
>DAONEV010000001.1:16752-20719 GCA_035403265.1 Thermoanaerobaculaceae bacterium
ATCCGAGCCGGGCCCAGCGGGAACGTCGAGATCACCGAGGACCCTGTCACGAACACCGTGGTCGTTGAGGTCACCGTGGCTACGGGACCAACGGGGCACACGGGTCCCGTGGGCGCTGCATCCACGGTGACGGGACCTACGGGGTCCCCGGGTTACATCGGCAACGACGGCGCCACGGGCCCCAGCGGCCCCCTGGGCCCCACGGGGCACACCGGTCCCGCGTCAGTTGTCACGGGCCCCACGGGGTCCACTGGGGCCGCGTCGACCGTCACGGGCCCAACTGGCCCAACTGGTGCCGCGAGCACCGTCACGGGGCCCAGTGGTGCCGCATCCACAGTCACGGGCCCCACGGGCCCCAGCGGGGTCGCCGGCCCCACAGGTGCCGCCTCGATCGTCACAGGCCCCAGTGGCCCAGCTGGCGCCGCTTCAACGGTGACGGGACCCAGCGGTCCCACCGGTGCTGCTTCGACCGTTACGGGACCAACGGGCTACACCGGCAGAACGGGCCCCACGGGTGCCGGCGCCACGGGGCCCACGGGGGCGCCGAGCACCGTCACTGGCCCAACGGGCCCCAGTGGGGTCGGTCCCACGGGCCCCAGCGGCCCCACGGGCGCCGCGAGCACCGTCACGGGCCCCACGGGCGCCGCTTCGACCGTCACGGGGCCCAGCGGCCTCACGGGGCCCACTGGCGCTGCAAGCACGGTCACGGGGCCCACGGGTTCAGCCGGGGCCACAGGCGCCACGGGGCCGGCCGGAGCCGCTTCCACGGTGACTGGACCCAGTGGGCCCAGTGGTGCCGCTTCCACGGTCACGGGGCCCACGGGGTTCACGGGGCCCAGCGGCGCTGCAAGCACCGTCACAGGGCCCACTGGAGCCGCCTCGACGGTCACGGGGCCCACGGGATTCACGGGGCCCAGCGGCCCCACGGGTCCGCTCGGAACTGGACCCACGGGTGCCGCGTCGGTCATCACGGGTCCCACGGGCCCCGGCGGCGGTGCCACGGGGCCCACGGGCCCATCTGGTGGACCCACGGGCAGCACCGGTGCCACGGGTGCCGGTGCCACGGGTCCCACGGGGCCCAGTGGTGGCGGTGCCGCGCCTGCGGTCGACGCCACCTTCGCCTACGACGCCGAGGATCGCATGATCCTGATGTCGACGTCGCTGGGGACCAAGGCGTTCAGCTATGACTCCGGCACCGGCCTCATGGCTGGTATCACGGGGACCGGAGCCTATCCTTCCAAAGCGTTCACCTACGACGGTGACGGCAAGCTCACCGGCGTCACGGTCCTGTAGAGGGAGACATGGCAGACACCTACACCGTCATCGCAGCAGGCGTCGCGCTCCCCACGGTGAGCTCGTCGGTGAAGTCGATGCTGTCGCTCATGAACGGCGCCGGATCCGGGAAGACCGCGAAGATCTACCGGGTCCGAGCCCTGAACAATCAGACCGCCGCCGTCACCGGGGTCATGATGCGCATCGAGCTCTGGCGGCTCACCGCGGCTTCCGGCGGCACCACGCTGACCCCGATCAAGATGGACTCCGCGAGCCCCGCGGTCCCGGCGCAGATCGTGTGTGCCACGGGCGCCACGGCGACCAACGACGCTGCTCAGACCAACGCGTTCATCAGGGTCGCCTGGAGCTCCGACGAGCCCGTGGCCTCCGGTGGCACCATCGACGAGCTCCAGACCAGTCCGCAGCTCTTCCAGATCTGGGGCTGCGGCTACACGGATCCCGAGATTCAGCCCATCACGCTCCCGGAGAACTACGGTTTCCAGATCCTGGTGACGAACTCCGCCGCTACTGGCGCCGGCGTCATCGACCTCGAAGTCGAGTTCACGCTGGAGTAAGCCATGGCAGATACCTTCACTCTCTACGGTTCTTCGATCGCCTGCGGCGCCACGAAATCCCTGTTGGCGCTCTTCAACGGCGTCGGCTCCGGGGTCATCCTCAAGGTGAAGCGCGTCCAGGTCCTGAACGTCCAGCTCGCTGGCGTCACGGGGACCACAGGCCAGATCGAGCTGCGCTGCATCAACGCGAACAGCGTTGGCACCGCAGTGGTCCCTACGAAGCATGTCCCGACGCAGGCCTCGTTGCCAGCTCAGGTCATCATGAACACCGGCGGCACCGTGGTCAACCAGACCAACTCCGTGCTGTTCCGCACGGGCTGGTCCAACGACGAGCCCTCCGTGGGTTCCGGCAACATGGACGAATGGGAGAACATTCCGTCGTGGACCACGCTGTTCGAGTCCGTTGGTGACTCCTTGCTCCAGGGCTACGTGCTTCGCGAAGGTTTCGGCCTCAGCGTGACCACAGCGACGACTCCCGCGGTCGGCACCATCGATGTCCGCATTGAGTTCGTGAAGGTCTAAATCATGGCAGCCACCTACCGCGCCTACCGCGTCGCAGTCACGAACCCCTCGGCGAACACCGTCATCTTCGGCGTCAACAACGCCGTGGGGTCCGGGAAGACCGTCAAGATCACCCGGATCTGGTGCTCACCAGCTACGAACACGTCGACGGTCACGGGTGCGCTTCAGATCGTGGAGCTCTGGCGCATCACGTCGCCGGGTACCCCGACGAGCGTGACTACGATCGTACCGTACGACAGCGCCAACGCTGCGCTACCGGCGCAGGTCACCGTGTTCAACGGCGGCACCCCTGTGCTCGACGTCGCACAGACAGAACCGTTCATGCGGTGGACCACGACGTCAGAGGAGTGGGGCGCCAGCAACGGCAGCTGGCCAGGTCTCGCCGCGATCACCGCCTCGCTGCCGATCTGGGATGCTGGCTACGACGACGACGGCGACGTCGCTCCGATCGCGCTGCCCGAGGGCTACGGCTTCGTCATCCGGTCCGCCACGGGCACCGGCAACGTCGGTGTCGCGGACTGGTACATCGAGTTCACGCTGGAGTAAGCCATGGCTGACACCTTCACCGCCTATCTCCGCGACGTCACCGTAGCTCCGAACAAGTCCCTGTTGACGCTGTTCAACGGGGTAGGTTCCGGGCGTGCCCTCAAGATCGCCCGGATCCAGTGCTTGAACTCGTCGCCGACGGCGCGAGCCGGAGTCATCACGAACTTCGATATTCGGCTGGTGTCGGCGAGTGTCGGTGGCACCGCAGTGACGCCCACGAAGCATGTCCCGACGCAGACCTCGTTGCCGGCTGAAGTCCTCGTGACAACAGGTGCCACGGACACCGTGACCGACCTGCTCCGACGCTTCATGTGGAGCACCGATGAGCCCGCTGCTGCGTCGTTGACCATCGACGAGCTTGAGACGATTCCCGCGCTGAACACGGTGTGGGATCTCGGCTACCAGGATCTCACGGTGCCCAAGCTGATTCTGCGCGAGGGTCAGGGCATCGCGCTGCGTCAGGCCGGTTCCGGAACCGTGGGTCTCGTCGACGTCAGGTTCGAGTTCCTCAACGTAGCGGGCTGAGCCATGGCCAAGGCCGTCTATCGCATCAACTCGTATGGCCGGTGGTGTGCTGCGTCCGGGAACGCCATCATGGCGGTCACGAACCAGCCCGGTTCCGGGAAGAAGGTCACCATCGAGGCTGTCGAGATCTGCCCGCTGACCTACAACCTCGCCGGTGGTGTCGCCCTGAACACGGCGCAGATCCCGACTGTGTTCGACATCGGGTTCTGCACCGTGGTCGCCGACGGGTACCCCCGTGTCACGCCGGTGAAGACCGATTCCACGGCCGCGGCCTGGCCGGCCTCGGTGGTCGTCAGCACCGGGGCCACGGTGAGCTCAGTGGCGCCTTGGCGCCGTGTCGCCCTGATGAAGTCGTTCACCGGCGCCGGCGCCACCGACCTCGCCATGCTGACGTCGCGGTGTGCCGCGGGCGGCGCGCCCGGGGCCGGCCAGGCCGGCGGCAACTTGATGAGCGCAGTCGCGGACGTATCCGCGACTCCGAAGCGGCTTCGTGCCGGTGAGGGCTTCTGCATCACGGTGGCTGCCGG
>DAONEV010000001.1:20819-31273 GCA_035403265.1 Thermoanaerobaculaceae bacterium
GACCTCACGTTCAACCTGATCAACTCGGAGTGCAAGCAGCTCGACACCGCGTCTGCTGCGCTGAACTCGGCGCAGTGCCGGGTCTGGCAGGATGTCCCGATGCTGCCGCTGGGCGTGCCCCAGAGTTACATCTCAGAAGCCTCTGCAGGCAGCCCCAAGGGGTACAACTACCTCCACACCAAAGATTTCGACGGGCCCCAGTACGCCGTGCTGTTCCCGGAGTTTCTGGCGGCGTGCGGCTCCAACATGGACGGCACTCCGATGTCGTTGCCACAGAACGCGAATCGTTGGAAGTGTGACCAATGCACCAAGATCGTGCTCCGTGAAGGTGACGGCGTCGCACTGGTGTCGTCGGCTGAAACCGCCACTGCGGCGACCCCCGTGGGCGTCTCGGGCTGGATCCCGTTCGAGATCGCGATCACGTTCTCCGTGGATGTCGCCTTCCAGCCTCAGATCACCCTGAACTTCGATGCGGCCCTGCAGGCCGGTGGCACCGGGTACTACCGCCTGTACTTCGCGTCGACCCCCGCGGGCGACTACGGAACAGCGGATGCCGTCACCGTGAACGACGCCCTTGGCAACGCGGTTCGCGGAACCATTTCCGGGAGCTCTGTGTCGTTTGCGTTCGACTACGACGGCAACAACCAGGGCGGCAGGACCCCGGGCACCAACGCATCCGTGGTCCTGGTGTGCGGGAACTCCGGCAGCGCCAAGGTGACCGTGGTTACCGGCACCATCACGAACTCCACTGTCGTTGTGATCTCCGCGATCTCGTCCGCTGACCCCGGCTACGAGCCCTAAGCCATGGCCATTACCTTCGACGGCATCAATCGCATCATCTTGCTCGACGGAGCCATCACGGTCTCGATCCGCACGATGTATTCGGACTGGGTCCGCTGGGTCGCCACCGCCGACAATGCCCGGTTCGCCGTGGCGTTCAGCACCGTCGCGGATCCGCCCACGGTTCCGCTGTACGCCACGCTCATCAACGGCTGGCTCGTGCGACCCATCGGGGGTGCCTACATCCTGACGCTGAATCAGGGCTTCCTCTACAAGGACGGCGGCGGTGACCCGTTCTCGCCGGTGACCTCCGGGGCGGAGCCCAGGATCCGCTACGAGAACCCCGTCATCGCCGTGGGCTACGACGTCGGCGGCGGCGGTCTGACGCAGCAGCAGGTCCGCGATGCCATGATGCTCGGAGCATCCCCGGGGGTTCCCGCGGCGACGTCGATCGACGGCAAGCTCAAGAAGATCAAGGGTGACACCGGGCTCATCGGTGGTCTCTTCTAAGATGCCATTCCTGCTTCCCCTGATCCTGCTGGGGCTCCTGGGCTTCACGCTCTGGGGCACCATGCAGCCCGCGCCCGTCGAATCCGACATGACGGTTGTGAAGCAGACCTCACGGCTTCAATGGGACTCCCAGAACTCCGACGGAAAGGACCGCGCCGATGTCTATACTGAGTTCACTTCCAAGGTGTCTGGTGAGCGTCTCGGCATTGCTCTGTTTGATGGTGGCCGTGAGCTGCGGATCCGGAACCAGGACACCGAGCTCTGGAGCTACGAGTCCGCCCGGTACACCTACCTCTGGGACCCCAGCTGGGACGTCGGAGCCTGGGTTGCCGCCAGGCCCGGAGCGGACCCCGCAGCCGACATCGGGATCCGTGTCTCGCCTGTTCGTACCCTTTACGGGTTCCTCAGCCCGGATGTCCTCATCGGCTCCCGCAGCGCCGGCGTCGGCGCCTCGGTCTATGTACCGCCGGGATGGATTCCTCGCAGCTGGGATCGCTTCGGCCTTGGTGTTGGCTATCTCGTTGATTACGGTGGCGACCATGCTGGATGGGCGCCGTATCTCTCCCTCTCCACTCGGTTCTAAGGAATAACCCCATGGGCATCCTCTCATCCATCGCCTCCGATCTCGCCGACAAGGCCAAGGAGAAGGCCGCGGCCGCGGTCCCGAAGTCGGGCTGGGCCTCGCGCAAGCTCTGGATCTTCGCCGGCGTCGCCCTGACCCTGGTCTGGATCGGTCGCGGCAACCTGGTCTCCATCCTCGACGGGCTGATCTGGCTCACCGCGGTCTACCTGGTCACCCAGGCACTGCAGGACATCGTCACGGACTTCTCCACGGCGTGGGTGAAGCGGGAGCAGATCCGCTGCGATGCCCAGGTCATGATCGAGCAGTCCAAGCGGGATCCCATGTCGATCCCGCCGGCCCCGAAGCCGTAACTGACCACCACCATGGACACCGCTGCCTAGTCGGGTAAGCTGTGGCCTCAACGCTGAACAATCCTCAGGAAAGCTCCCATGCCCACGATGCCCGTCGCCAGTGAAGCCCAGTACCGCTATGCCGGCCGCCGCGCCGGCCTGATGCGCACTCAGCAAGCCTTCCTCGCCGGGAGCACCGGCATCACGGGTCCCCAGGGTGCCCAGGGCGCCACGGGCCCCAGCGGCGGTCCGACCGGCCCGACCGGCGTTGCCGGCGGCACCGGCCCCACGGGCTACACCGGCTACACCGGTTACACCGGCCGCACGGGTCCCACGGGCCCCAGCGGCGGTCCGACCGGCCCGACCGGCGGCACCGGCCCGACCGGAGCCTGATCCGGCGCTGTCCCGCGGCACCGAGCCGCGGGCAGCGTTGTTCCTGCGTGAAACCGTCAAGGCGGCGTCCCATGGGCGCCGCCTTGCGGCGTGAAATGGTGAGGCCAGTTGACTGCCAGTAAAGTTGGGGTACGGATGGGGTCCATGACCTTCCCTGACTTCAAGACCTGGGTGCAAGACGTCCTGCACCCCCGCGATCTCGCCACGGGGCGCGGCCCGTACTGCTTCGAGACCGAGGCCTGGTACCAGGTCTACCGGAACAAGCACCGCATCGCCGAAGCGCTGCGACCGCTCTCCGTGCTCGAGATCGGGGTCCGCTACGGTTACGCCGCCCACGCCTTTCTGACGGCCTGCAGCGTGATCACCTACGTCGGTGTCGACGTCGACGATCCCGTGATCAACGCCATGGGAGAGCCGACGTGCGCCTGGGCCATGGAGATGCTGAGCCGCACGACCCCCGCCAGGGTGCTCCGTGGGCTCATCAAGGTGAACACCCGGACCACGGATATCCGGAGTCTGCTTCCGAATCGCACCTTCGACCTGACCCACATCGACGCCGATCACACCTTCGCCGGGGCCCTCGACGACATCACGAAGGCCTGGGAGCTCACCTCGGGCGCCATGCTCGTCGACGACTACTTCGGGTCCCCGCCGGTCCGCGACGCCGTGGATCGTTTCGTCTCGACCTCCGGGGCCCTCTTGGTGACGTCGCCGAGCGGTACCGGTGAAGCCCTCCTCCTGAAATGAGCCCAGACATGAAGCCCATCGTCATCCTGACCACCATGGTGAAGAACGAGCACGTCGCGCTGCCGCGGCTGCTTCGGAGCGCCGCGCAGGTCTGCACCCATGTCGCCCTGACGGACACCGGGAGCACCGATGACACCGTCTCCGTTGCGGAGACGGTGTGTCGCGAGCTCGGTCTGCAGCTCTTCGTGGACCGGCAGCCCTGGGAGGACTTCGGCCGGAGCCGTACCCGGAACCTGGAGCACGGTCGCCGCGTCGCCGCCTCGATCGGGGACCCCAAGAACTGCTACCTCCTCCTCATGGACGCCGACATGGAGGTCCCGCCGGGCACGTCTCCCCGTGATGAACTCCCGGCGCTGGGCATGATGGCGCAGTGCGATGGGCGCGCTGTGTGGTGGAACATCCGGGTCCTGCGCGCCGACGTCCCGGCGAGCTACGTGGGCCGTACCCACGAGTACATCAGCCATGCCTCCGCGATGACCTCCCTGGACTGGTTCCAGATCGACGACCACTGCGACGGTGGCTGCCGAGCCGACAAGTTCGAGCGCGACGAGCGCCTCCTCAGGCTCGACCTCGCCGAGAAGAACGACAGCCGGTCCATGTTCTACCTGGGGCAGTCCCTGCAGAACCTGGGTCGGAAGAACGAGGCCAAGGAGCTCTATGACCGCAGGGCCCCCTTGATGGACTTCCCCGAGGAGTCCTGGATGGCTCGCCTCGAGGCCTCCCGGTGCGCCACTGGGCCAGAGCAGGATGCCCGGGCCTGGGAAGCCTATGTGACGCGGCCCTGGCGTGCTGAGCCCCTGGCCGACATCGCGAGGCGCGCCAGCGACGCCGGGAAGCACCACGTCGCCATTGGGGTCGCCGAGATCGGCAAGAAGATCCCGTTCCCGGCCACGGAGTCCCTGTACTGCTCCCGGGACGTCTACCAGTGGGCCTTCCGCTACGTCGAGATGATCTCGTCGTTCTACATCGGCGACATGGAGCGCGGCGCCGCGGCCTGCGAGTACCTCCACTTGACCCCGGGGACCCCGCACAGCCAGCTCGCCATCAACAACGGGATCTTCTACGCCAGGCCGATCCCGGGTGAGCGGAAGCCGCTGCCCTTCGTGCCGCCGGCCGGCTATGCCCCGGCGAGCCCGTGCCTCCTCAGGACCCCCGAGGGCTGGATCGGGCTGATCCGCGCCGTGAACTACCGCATCAGCCCCG
This sequence comes from Thermoanaerobaculaceae bacterium, assembly GCA_035403265.1. Classification (GTDB taxonomy): domain Bacteria; phylum Acidobacteriota; class Thermoanaerobaculia; order Thermoanaerobaculales; family Thermoanaerobaculaceae; genus JAAYVZ01. Next base: position 25,365 of record DAONEV010000001.1, read on the forward strand.
AGGGCTACTTCCCCCTGATCGCTGGGGGCTGGGCCGACACGGACCGCCCCATCATGACCAGGAACTTCCTGGTTCGCTACGACTCGAGCTGGAACTCGATCGGGGAACCCCTGGAGCTCGTGGCGCCCCGGGGCTGCAATCCCAAGGCCTGCATCGTGGGCTACGAGGACCAGCGCATCGTGCGCTTCGACGCGGATGTCATCGTGACCGCCGGGGTCCACTGCGACGACAGCCCCGTGGGCCAGCCCGAGCTCTGGGAGTCCACCTGGGACATCCGGACCGGGCAGCAGATCAAGGCGAGGAAGCTGAGCCAGGGCAACAACATCGAGAAGAACTGGCTGCCGTTCCAGGGCGGCTACGTCTACGGTCACAGCCCCGCGCTCACCCTGCTCGACGGCGACGGCCTGAACCCGGTCCAGGTCCCGCTCGATCTGAACCTCAACGACTTCAGGGGCTCCGCAGCACCGATCCCGTACCGTGGCGGCTACCTCTACATGGTCCACGAAGTCGGCATGATGCCGCGGCGCACCTATGTGCACCGCCTCGTCTGGGGCCTCACGGGCTGGAACAACCTCACCGTGAGTCGGCCCTTCCTCCTGCACGGCCAGCCCTGCATGGAGTCCTGCTTCTCCATCAACGCCGGGCCCGACGGCCTCGTGTTGTCCTGCGCCCGAGAGGACGCCGAGATCTACACCATCACGGTCCCCTTCGACATCGTCGACGGGCTCATCGACAAAGGAACCAAGGCATGACCGCTATCACGAAGTGCCGGATCTGCGGCAGCACCGATCTCGCCGAGGTCGTCAACCTGGGCTCCATGGCGCTGACTGGGATCTTCCCGCGGCCCGGGGTCCACGTCGACGAGGCCCCGCTGCAGCTCCTGCGCTGCGCCACGGGCTGCGGCCTCGTGCAGATCGCGGAGACCTACGATCTCAGCAAGATGTACGGTGCCACCTACGGCTATCGCAGTGGCCTGAACCGCTCCATGGTGGCTCATCTCAGCAGCCTCGTTGCTGATATCATGGATCGCGTCGACCTCGCGGCCGGCGACGTCGTCGTCGACATCGGTGCCAACGACGGCACCACGCTGGGCTTCTACCCGGATCGAGTCCGCCGCATCGGTGTCGACCCCAGTGGTGCCAAGTTCAAGGAGTTCTACAAGTCAGGTGTAGAACTGATCCCGGACTTCTTCTCGGCTGCCAAGCTGAAGGCTGTGCTGGGTGACAAGAAAGCCAAGGCCGTGACATCCTTCGCGATGTTCTACGATCTCGAGGATCCCCTGGCCTTCATGAAGGAGGTCGCCGAGATCCTCTGTGACGACGGGATCTGGGTCATGGAGCAGAGCTATCTCCCGGCCATGCTCCGGGCCAACGCCTTCGACACGATCTGCCACGAGCACATCGAATACTACGCCCTGGCGCAGATCGAGTGGATGGCTGAGCGTGCAGGTCTCGCCGTCATCGCGGTTGACGAGACCAGCACCAACGGTGGCAGCTTCGTGGTCACGCTGTCCCGGCGTGACTCCGCGAGTCACGTCGGCGCGTTCTGGACCACGTTCTTCAGCCCCGGGGTCCAGCGACTCCGGGATCAGGAGACCAGGTCAGCGCTGCGGGATCCCATGGCTTACCGGGCCTTCACGCTGCGAAGCACCGCCGCAGTGATGGTGCTCGAGGAGTTCCTGCGCGAGGCCAAGAAGGCTGGCAAGACGTGCTGCGGCCTCGGAGCTAGCACCAAGGGCAACGTGGTGCTGCAGTCCATCCACGGGATCCGGGATCTCATCGCGACTATCGGCGACGTGAACCCGGACAAGTGGGGCTGCGTCACCCCGGGGACCCATATCCCGATCGTCTCGGAAGATGACGTCCTCGCTGACGATCCCGACTATCTCATCGTGCTGCCCTGGCACTTCCGGAACAACTTCGTCGAGAACCCCAAGTTCAAGGGGCGCCGTCTCGTGTTCCCACTTCCTCAGCTGGAGATCGTGCAGCTATGAAGACCGCACTCATCACCGGGATCGCCGGCCAGGACGGCGCCTATCTCGCCCTGCACCTCCTTCACAAGGGTTACAAGGTAGTCGGGGCCCGGCGACACGGCAGCACCGGGGAGTCCTGGCGGCTCCAGCAGCTCGGCATCGAGGATCGCGTCGAGATCGTCGGGTTCGATGTTCTCGAGGACGCCTCGGTGCGCCGCGTCATCGACCACACCTGCCCCGACGAGGTCTACAATCTCGCGGCGCAGAGCTCGATCGCCTACGGCCTGGAGTGCCCCCAGTACACCGCGAACACCAACGGTCTCGGCGTACTCCGCATCCTGGAAGCGATCCGGGAAGTGAACCCGGCGATCAAGTTCTTCCAGGCGAGCTCGTCGGAGATGTTCGGCGACGTCCGCGGCACGAACTGGCAGCACGAGGGCACCGCGTTCAACCCACGGTCCCCCTACGGCACCGCGAAGCTCTTCGCGCACTGGAGTGTCAGGAACTATCGCGAGCTTCACGGCATCCACGCCAGCTCCGGGATCCTGTACAACCACACGAGCCCGCTGCAGGGTTCCGAGTTCCTGGCTCGCAAGGTCACGAAGCACTTCGGAACGTTCAACCAGGGGGTCCTCGAGATCGGCAATCTGGACGCCAGGCGGGACTGGGGTTACGCCCCGGATTACGTCGACGCTATGTGGACCATGCTGCAGCAGCCCCGTGGTGACGACTACATCGTAGCCACCGGCAAAACGACGTCGGTCCGGGAGTTCATCACGGCGGCCGCGGCGCAGCGGTTCGCCGACCTGACGTGGTCCGGTGAAGGCGTCGACGAAGTCGGCGTCGACCAGACCGGCCGCGTCGTGGTTCGTGTTAATCCGAAGTTCTACCGCCCCGTGGAGAACGGAATGCTCTGTGGTGACAACACCAAGATCAGGACCTCGACGGGATGGTTCCCGGGCACACCAGTGGCTGAAATCATCGCCTACATGCTGCGGGCCGAGCACGCCACCCGGAAGACCTAGCCGGATTAGATACCCGGCACCGCCTGTCCGAACGCAGAGGGGTTCACTCCGCAGAAGTTAGTAGGCGCTAGGCCTTGTATCCGGTAAGCAAGACGGCGAGGCCCAGCTACGTGCTGGGCCTCGCCGTTTCAAGAATGATCCTTGGGGTCAGCAACGACACACTGGACAGATGTGCCGGTTCGGGATCCTTGTCGGCGGACCACGGAGCTGTGCGCTGCAGCCCTCGCAGAAGTCCGTCACCGACTTGACTGTCAGTCAAGTGTCGCCATAACCCGTGAAGTGCTGCTTCCCGGAAAGGAACAACCCATGTCCACCGAGTCCCTCTCGGCTTTCAAGTTCGCATCATCCTACGGACGCTATCTCCCTGACCTGAAACGGCGTGAGGTCCCAGTCGAAGCCTTCGAGCGCGTCATCGCGATGCACCGCAAGAAGTATGAGGGAAAGGAAATCGAAGCGGATCTGGCGTATGCCCTGTCAGCCATGAAGGATGGACTCGTGTTGGGGTCCCAACGCGCCCTGCAGTTCGGCGGCGTCCCGATCCTCCGCAAGGAGGCCCGGATCTACAACTGCACCACGAGTTACGTCGACCGGCCCCGCTTCTTCGCGGAGTGCTTCTGGCTCCTGCTCTGCGGCTGCGGCACCGGGTTCTCGGTCCAGAAGCACCACGTCGCCAAGCTACCCACGATGCTGGCTCCGCAGGAGAAGGTCCACGCGACCTTCGTGGTTCCGGACACCTGTGAGGGCTGGGCTGACGCCCTCGGTGTCCTGATGGCGTCCTACGGCATCGCATCCCCGGAGCACGAGAGCTGGATCGGCACCACGGTCGACTTCGACTTCAGCCAGGTCCGCCCCAAGGGATCCACGATCTCCACGGGGTCCGGCAAGGCCCCGGGCCCGGAACCTCTGAAGATCGCCCTGGAGCAGGTCCGAGGGGTCCTGCAGCGCCGCATCGCCTCCTTCGGCATCGGCTCCGACTACATGCTGCGCCCCATCGACGCCTACGACGTCATCATGCACGTCAGCGACGCCGTCCTCGCCGGCGGGGTTCGCAGGAGCGCCACGATCTGCCTGTTCTCCGCCTTCGACGACGAGATGCGGAACGCGAAGACCGGGAACTGGCAGCAGGAGAACCCACAGCGCGGCCGCAGCAATAACAGCGCGGTGTTACTCCGCCACGACACGTCGTGGGAGCAGTTCAGCGACCTCTTCATGCAGGCCCGGCAGCAGTACGGGGAGCCCGGCTTCGTCTGGGCCGACAGCACCGAGATCACCTACAATCCGTGCGTCGAGATCGGGTTGTACCCCGCGATCACGAAGCGTGACTTCCACGAGGTCATGTACGGGAAGACCTGGCAGGCCAATGGCCACGGCGTCGCCGAGGGCGACGAGCTCCTCTCGGGCTGGGCGTTCTGCAACCTCTGCGAGATCAACTCCAAGGCGTGCAAGACGGTCGAGGACTGGGAGCGCGCCACCAGAGCTGCTGCCATCCTGGGCACCCTGCAGGCCGGCTACACCCACTTCGAGTACCTCGGCGACGTCAGCACCGCCATCGCGAAGCGAGAGGCTCTGCTCGGGGTCTCCATGACCGGGATGATGGACAACCCGAAGTTCACCTTCGACCCCGAGTTCCAGCGCGACATGGCGCAGCGCATCCTCATCGTCAACGAGGACTTGGCGCCGCGCATCGGGGTCCGACCCACGGCCCGGGCGACCTGCGTGAAGCCGGCCGGCTCGACATCCTGCATCCTGGGGACCTCCTCGGGAATCCACCCTCACCACGCCGCGAGGTACTTCCGCCGGGCCCAGGCCAACGAGATGGAAGCCCCGCTGCAGTTCTATGAGCTCCACAACCCGGGCGCCGTGGAGCGTTCCGTGTGGTCCAAGAGCGGCACGGACCGTGTCGTCACGTTCTGCATCGAGGTCGCCGAGGATGCCCTGACGAAGCGGGAGGTCGACGGGCTCCAGCAGCTCGAGTACGTCAAGCTGACCCAGGAGAACTGGGTCGCCGCGGGCTGCGTGAAGTCGCGCTGTGCCCAGCCCTGGCTCCGGCACAACGTCAGCAACACGATCTCGATCCACCGGGACCAACAGGTCGCCGCAGCTCGGTACATCTACGAGAACCGGGACAGCTTCGCCGGGGTCAGCATCCTGGATGCCTCCGGTGATCTCGACTACGTCCAGGCTCCGTTCTGCGAGGTCCGGTACCCCGAGGAGCTCGTCAAGGACTACGGCGATGCCGTGTTCTTCGCCTCGGGGCTCATCGTCGACGGGCTCCACGCCTTCGGCAACAACCTCTGGCTGGCCTGCGACACCGCCATGGGCACCGGCGAAGCCAGCAAGCTCGCCGAGGCCCCGTCGTACCCGATGCGCCAGGATCTCCTCCCGGATGCCATCAAGAAGGCCTACGACGACGTCCACGCCCAGAAGAAGGACTGGGTTCGCAGAGCCGTGAAGTTCGCCCAGAACTACTTCGGCTTCGAGCCCGGGGATCTCAAGAAGGCGGCACAGGCCCTGAAGGCCCCGAGGAAGAGCACCGACGTCGCCATGAACAGCGGGGCGCTCATCAACGACTACGAGAAGGCCGTGGCCCCGTTGCGCCGCATGACGTACTGCCTCAAGGAGGTCAGCAACCTGAAGCGCTGGAACGACCTCACCAGGGAGCACCAGCCCGTCGACTTCACCAAGATGGTCGAGAACGAGGACGGCACCGTGAACGTCGTCCTGGATGCGGCCTGCGCCGGGGGATCCTGCACGCTCCAGCTCGCCTGAGCTCCGGGGCCCCGCGTCGGAACCCCGCCTCTGGTCTCAGGGGCGGGGTTCTTTCGTTTCTGCTGGTCCCCGCTTTACTGCCAGTCAACTCGGCATAGCCTTTTGGCCATGAGCCAGACCAACGCCATGCTGGGCGCCGCCTT
>DAONEV010000001.1:31373-53387 GCA_035403265.1 Thermoanaerobaculaceae bacterium
CTCGGCATAGCCTTTTGGCCATGAGCCAGACCAACGCCATGCTGGGCGCCGCCTTCTTGGACCCCAATGTTATCTGTGCCACCATCGACCCCATGGGCATGGTGAAGGCGCACCGCGGCGCCATGCCGGTCTACGCGGGCACGGCGCAGCGCTGGGCCAGCAGCCCCGGCGGGACCGCGGAGTCCCTGGGACTCAGCGAGCTCGGCGGTACCCCGGGCTTCGAGGCTGGCAACGCGCTCATCATGAACCCGCACTACCAGGGGCCCGCCCTGCAGCTCCCGCCGGGCACGATCCGGACCACGGCCATGATCCAGGCTGAGGCCAGGCTCGCCGAAGCCATGGTGCTCGCCAAAGCTCAGAACGGCCGGCCCGGGGCACACCCCGTGGACGCCGCGGCTGCCCTGGGGCTCCCGCCGCAGCCCGAGACCCAGGCGCCCGAGGAAGGCTCCGCGATCAACCGCCCCACGCCGGTCGAGGGTCTCGTCGGCTTCAAGATGGAGCCCAGGACCCCCATGCTGACTCCGGGCCCCATCGGGAAGTTCCCCACGGCAGCTGAGATCGAGGCGGCTGCCAAGGCGGCCGCGGGCCCCGTGGAGACCGTTCCGGCTCCGGCGCCGCTGAGCACTCGCGTGGACCCCCTCGCTGAGCTCCTCAAGGCTGACCCGGAGCAGATGCCGGTGCGTGAGATCCTCCGCAGCCTGATCCTGGCCCTGGACCTCGGGTTCAACGGGAACCAGGACCTCAAGAAGATGCGTGCCGCGGTGGCATCCATGGCCGACGGCGTCCGGAAAGGGATCCTGTGATCAACAACATCAAGGAAGCCCAGACCATCGGCGAGGCCTGGCGCTATGCACGTCAGCATCCCAAGCAGGGTGCCGCGCTGTCCCAGGAGGAGTGCGCCGCACAGCTCGGGATCTCGGAAAGCTACCTCTCCCTGATCGAGAACGGGAAGCGACCGAACCCACCGGTCAGCTTGGCGAAGCGCATGGCTGCGGTGTCCCGGTACACCCTCGAAGAGCTCCTGCCTCCGTGAACGGTCTCCGCTGGGAGACCCAGCTTTCCTGAGCGGGCCGAACCAGTAGGCTGGGAGCCATGTCGACCAACGCGGTCTCATCGGTCAACTCGACGCAAGGCGGCGAACGCCGCATCCTGTCCGGAGCCGCGGCATCCGCTGTCATCGCCGCGGCGTCGTCCAGCACCGAAGCCGCCATCGCCCCGGATGCCTTGCTGGAGCAATGGGAGAACGATCTCCAGGTCGCCTTCGGGCTCAGGGCCGACGGCCGCCTCGTGGTCCCGGTGCAAGTCACGGACCCCGCGGTCCTGCATGACGGCGACTTCTGGATCGGTCTCAACCTGGGGCTCCCGGAACTCCGGTACCGGATGTCCGGGGTCACCTATGTCCTCGGCGGCTCCGGGGGCTCCGGGCCCACGACCTCCGGGCTCAGCCTGCCCTGCCTGACCAACGGGCTCAAGAAGGGCGTCGCGGTCCGCACCCTGGACAGCGGCGGCATGAAGTGCGACGTCGCCGGCGTCGGTGTCGGCTCCGTTGCCGGTGGCCTGTACCGCGCCGTGGGGGTCATCAACGCGGATGTCTCCGGGGCGACCCCGGTCGAGATCCTGATGTCCGGGATGCGCATCGATCTCACGGGCCCCCAGATCGACTTCCTGACCGGGGGCTCCACGGGGGTCCTGGTTCCGACACGGCGCTACTTCGTTTCCGTCAGCGGCCGCTGGTCCGTGACCCCGCTGCTCGAGGCCGGCGCCGAAGTCGTGGTGCCCCTGGGCGTCGCGATGACCACGACGAACTTCCTGGTCCAGATCGGACCCGCGGTGATCCTATGAGCGACCCTGTCCCTGCTCCTGCAGCTGACCACAGCCTCTCCGGCATGGGTCTCAAGGTACCCTGGATGGGTGCCGGTGCCGGCGCCCTGATCGCCGGCGGTGCCGACCTCCTCAGTGGTCGCCCAAAGAACTGGCGTCGCACCCTGCGCAAGAGCCTCACCGGTGCCGCCGCAGGCGTCGGCGGCGAGCTCGGGCTCCGCCTCGGCGGCGAGCTCGCGAGGCGGCACGCCGTGGCCGGCGGCGGTCCCGCCACGGTCGGCCTGACCCCGGTGATCGGTGGTCTCGGCGGCGCCGCCGCTGGCTACTTCGCGGCCCGGGACAACGACGAGGATGAGACCTAGTGGTCCAGCCTGTCTTCTTCGACGGAACGACCAACGAGCTCAAGCGGGCGTCGGCGACGAACCCGATTGACGATGCCGCGTTGCCGAGCACCGCGGTCCGGACCTCAGGGGCGACGCCCTTCGTGGCGCCCCAAGGCGGCGTGGACCCCGTCTCGGATCCTGATCTCACGACACAGCGTGCCGTGCGCCGCTTCATTGCTGAGCTCGGGCCCTGGTGGGGCCAAGTCATCAGCGCCGCGGTGTCGAACCCCTCAGCACTGACACCGACCACGGATCAGCGCTGGCTCGTGGCATCACCTGGTGCAGGGGCCTGGGCTGGACACGCCGGCCAGCTCGCGACGTGGCGCGGCGCCGCCTGGGTCTACGCGACCCCGACCGAGGGGACCACGGTGTTCGACCAGAACACCGGCTTCCATCTCTCCTACGTCGGCGCTGCCTGGGGCCGCGCCTTCCTGCATGAAGTCCTCAGCGACCTCCTGGGCGGCCAAGCCGCGCAGCACTACCACCTCACAGCGGCACAGCATGCCGGCCTGACGACCTCCCAGGCCGCGGCGCTGTTCTGGGCCACGCCGAACGCGGCGCCGGGTGCCCCCGCGATGCGTGCCTTGCTGCTCTCCGACCTCCCCGTGGCCGCTGGCGCCGGGCGCGTCGTGGTCTCCGGGGTCGGCGGCGTCGCGGCGTGGGCCGTGCTGGATGCCTCCGCGGTTGGTGCCGTGCCGACAACCAGGACCGTCGCCACGGGCACCGGACTCAGCGGCGGCGGCGCCCTCAGTGGGGATCTCACGCTGAGCTGGAACGGGCTCAGTCTCCAGAACAACGGTGGTGCCGTTGTCACGGGGCCCACGGTGAACCTGGTCGGTGAAGCCAAGGTGCTGGACGCCGGCGGTGGCACCCTGACTCTGGAGCTTCCCGACGCCACGCTTTACGCCATGATCTTCGGGAGGAGATAGCTGTGACCCTGCGCACCTTCACCCCGATCCCCGGGCTCAGCGTGGCTCCCAACGCCGGGACGCCTCAGCTGTTCTACACGGCCCCGGCGGGCGGTGCCATCGTGACCTCGCTGCGCATCGCGAATCCCGTGGGCGGCGGTACTGCGGCGCTCCGGATCTGGCGCCAGCCCAACGGCAGCTCGCCAGCGGTCCCGGTTCCGGCGACCTCCGTGGCCCTGATCTTCGCCAGGGCCATCGCGCCAGGGACCTCGGATGAGATCCTGAACATCTTCATGAACGCAGGGGATGCCCTGTACGCCCTGGTGGACATCGCCGGGCCCATCATCAGCGGCGACGCCGCCTCGGGAGTCTAGCGCTCGCGGTTGCGCTTGGTGACGGCGTACTGACCGTCGCGGGCGTTGTAGTGGTCGACGGAGTGGCAAGTCGGACACAGCAACAGCAGATTATTATCTGAGTTATTGCGATGATTACGGTCGCAGTGATGACGCTCTAGCACTTCAGGCACTTTCCCCCAGCCACAGATCTGGCATTTCTTCTTGGCGCGTTCCAGCAGACGCTGCTTGCTAGTCCGGGGGTTTTCACGCCCAGCGGCTGCGTTGGCTGCCCGAACTTTGGACCCCCAGTGTCGCCGGGCGCATTTCATGCTGCAGCAGTGGTTGTTCTCACGACGAGGTGAGAACAACGTAGCGCACCACAGACACGACCGCGGTGCAAGAGGAACCAGGCGGGCTGTTCCGGCGCACTTTCTGGAGCATGTTTTTCTGAACGGAAGTTCAGATTTCACGACGTGAAATATCTTCGCACAAACCCTGCAGGTTACAGGGAACCGCTCGAACTTACCGCGCTTCGCGCTGCCGTAGGCGTGTCGGGCGCATTTCTTGCAGCAGTAGACTTGCTTCTCTGCCTTGCGGCCAACGGTGAACTCAGTTTTACAGGTTGGGCAGCATTTCGTGACCGGCTTGATACCTCGCCATAGGAACGCGCCGCAGCGCCGCGAGCACGTCTGCTTCCGTTTTCCAGGACGGTCTGTAAAGTGGGTGCCGCACACTTCGCACGTCTTCATGTTCACGGGGAACCTCCATGCCTATCGTCGGTGACGCCAAGAAAGTTCATGACGCGATGATGGAGACATATAAGGGCAAGGGCGGTAAAGAAAAGGCAGAACGTATTTTTTATGCGACTGCGAACAAGCAGGGCCGCAAGGCGGAGAACTGGAAGAAGAAGAGCGCCGCCGAGAAGCTGGCCGTGATCCTCGACGGGGTCCCTGATCTCGAGTTGCTCCGTCAGATGGCAGCTGAGGGGCGCAGCGACAACGAGATCAGCGCTGCAGTGGGGCGCATGACCGCGGGCACCCCGCCGAAGCGGCAGAAGAAGCGACGGAAGCTCGCGGCGCTCCTGGACCAGATCCCCGATGGCGGCGCCCTGAAGCAGAACGAGGTCCCCGGCGGCCTCGCCGACGGCAAGCCGGACCAGCAGTTCCCCCAGGACCAGCTCCAGGAGGGGCAGGAGACCGAGGCTGAAGAGCACGGCGGCACCCCAGGGATCGCCCGGGACATCGCCAAGGACCACCTCACCGAGGATCCCAAGTATTACGACCACCTCGAGAAGATGGAGCAGCTCGGCTCCCGGATCATGAAGGTCAGCGCCTTGGTGCCGCAGCGCGTCCCTGGTGTCGGTGGCGTCGAGGGCCCCCTGAAGCTCGTGGACCAGCAGACCGGGCAGCCCCCGGGCATGGCCGCGGCCGCACCGGCCGCCGGGAAGCCGACGACCCCGCAGGTCGCGGCGACGCAGCCCGTGGGTGCCCCGCCGCAGGCGCCTCCTGCGGTTCCGGGCGCCCCGGCCCAGGTTCCGCCTCCGATGCCCAAGGCTGCCGCGGAGATCCGCGCCAGACTCGCCGCGGTGCGGGTCCGTGCCATCATGGCGGAGGTCTGAGCGATGCCGCGCACCCTGACTCGCGTGGAGTCCCCTGGGGCCCATAGCCCGGATGTCGTCCGGAACGACCCCAAGGTCACCGTGACCACCGGCGGTCGCCCCCTGAAGGCCAGCAACGCCGTCCTGGTCGCCGGGATCCCGGATCCCCGGCGCTACAGCTTCGGCTCCATGGGGGTCGCCGACGGGGCCCCGGTGCACCCCGGGAACCCGTCAACTTTCGCGTCAGGACGGCTCAAGATCTCCGGCGAGCTCGCCGATCTGGCCTGGTTCAAGGAGCAGAGCGACCTGGCCTGGTTCAAGGCCGCCCAGGATGCCGAGCCCAAGCCGGCCACCCACGGCAGTGCTCCCAAGGAGCAGCTCCGGCCCCGTGCCGAGATCATCGTGTTCAACGAGGACGGCTGCTACGGCATCGACAAGGAGACCTACATCCTGTTCCCCGGCGGCGGCATCGACGACGGTGAACCAGCAGACTTCGCGGCGCATCGGGAGGCCATTGAGGAAGCGGATCTCCATCCGCTGAACGTGGAGGCCCGGGGCGTCGTGGAGACCATGTGGCCCCGCGGTGACGACGCCATGGACTTCCAGCGGGGTTCCCCCTTCGATGGGGAACGGACCTACTTCTTCACCGGGATCGACGGGGACCGCCTCGGCACCATGCACCCGGACCGCGAAGACTTCGCCGTGATCCCCTTCGAGGATCTCCAGGACAGGCTCGTGGTCCTGATCAACGACCCCGGCCAGGCCTGGGCCAAGAAGAACAACGAGACCCGCCTCGAGATCGTGAAGGAGGCCAAGCGGCGTGCCGGACTCGGCGGCACCTTCCTGCGCCGGAAGTACGCCGCGGAGCGCATGCCCAGGGCGCGGGGCTGGACGGAGCACCGTGGCGCCCTGAAGCGCGTCTTCGCTCCCCGGGACCCCGACGCCTTCATCAAGGCGATCAACGCCTTGGAGGTCCGAATCGGTCACGATCTCTGGGACGCCGTGCGCTTCGGCGACGACCGCGTCCTGCTCATGCTGAAGACCACGGAGGTCGACGCCGTGACGCAGCGAGACCACCGACTCGGCCGTGAGATCAACGCCTTGGCGAAGACCGCTGGGGTTGAGGTCAGCGGCTCCATGACAGCCACCGTGGACCCTGATGTTGCCACGGAGGCCCCGGGGCTCCTCGTCGATCTCGATGGCACCCTGGTTGAGTCGGAATGGAACGACGACGCCACGATGCGAACTCAGGCCGTGAGGCCAGGGGTCGCCGAGGTTCTCACGGCGTACCGCGACGCCGGGGTCCGCATCATCGGGGTCACGAACCGCTACGCGGATCCCGATGGCGAAGGCGCCGACTTCTCCGACGTCCAGTCCTTTAACGAGAAGACCCTGGAGCTCCTGCCGCAGCTCACGGATATCGTGTACTGTCCGGATCTCGACGACGCTGGCCGGAAGCCGAGCCCCTCGATGCTGGACTTCGCCATGGATCGGTTCCGTCTCGAGACCGTGATCGGCATGGTTGGGAACTCCCCGGATGACCGCCAAGCCGCGGAGGCAGCCGAGGTCCCCTACTTCGACGAGAGCACCTTCTTCGGCGAGGACGGCAACGCTGCGGCGCTGCTCCGGGCCCACGGGCTCGCCGAGGACCAGGATCCCGTTGAGGAGCTCCGGAAGCAGGCTGACGTGGCCCGGTACGTTCCGCGGCCCGAGTACATCTACACCAACGAACGTGGTGAAGTCCTGGCGCAACGGCTCCCGGATCGCCGCTTCGCGTTCCCGAACATGGGCAAGGGGAAGCGGGCCCCGTACTCGAACCCGATCCGCTTCCTGCCCGACGAGGGCATCCCGGAGCCCGGGGCCCAGGGCTACGAGTACGGCTTCAACATCGGCGAAGGGGATGCCCCCGCGGACTTCCAGGGCGAGTGGATCCCTGGCAAGGAGGTCCTGAACCAGACCTACGGCTCCATGGGTCTCGCGAAGAACCGGCAGTACCACGGTGTCGATCGGGCCCGGGCGCGGGTCCTGCAGCGCCTCCTGGCGAAGCATCTCAAGCGGACTACCCTTCCTGCACCTCAGATCCCGGAACAGCCATGATCCCCGCCGTCACCTTGCTGCGTCACGCCCTGCTGAAGAAGACCGCGGGGAACCTCAAGAGTCTCGGACTCAACGTGGCGCTCCCAGCAGCGGTTGGCGGTGGCTCCGCGCTTGCCGCGGACCGCGCCGGCGGCACCGGGTTCGAGGATATCGCTGCCGGTATTGCAGGTGCCGGTCTCGCCAGCAAGCCGTTCCGCCACATCATCCGTGGCGGTCACAGCGGTTCCGCGCTCCGTGAGCTCGACGCTGCCGTGAAGAACCCTGGCGCTGCGCAGCGCTGGCACCCCTCGACGAAGCGTCCCGGTGAGCTCGAGGCCCGGGGCACCAAGGTCACCATGGATCCCACCCGGGCTGGTTCCGTTGAAGGTGCGCGTGCTGACCTCGCCGACGCCGCGTCGAAGACGCGCTGGGGCGGCGGCAGCTTGGCGATCCTGGGCAAGGCTGGTCTCGGCGCCGCCGCCATGGCGCCCCGACTCGCTGGGGACGTCAAGGACACCGTGAGCAACGTGGCAGCTGCCACAGCTGGCATGAAGCCCGGTGAAGAGAACGAGAACAACATCCGGACCGATGTCGGCGGCACCGTCACCAACGTCTACCAGGATCCCAAGACGGGTCAGCAGGTCGTGCAGTACACGGCCCCCAACGGCGAGGTCCGGTACCATACCGGGGCTCCCGGCATGAAGCTGGCCCCTGATCTCGCCGTGGGCTCCAAGCTGAACCCGAAGCAGAGCGTGTTCTGGGCCCAGGGGCTCGGCTCCAACCTGACCCGGGCCGGTAGCAACGTCGCCGGGGCCGCGGAGCAGATCCAGGGCGGCGCCAAGGCGCTGCGCGAAGGCGCCGAGACCGGTGCAGGTCTGGCCCGGGATGTCCAGGGGCTCGTGGAACCGACGAAGCAGGCCCTGACCGGGGTCTCCGATCTCGCCGGCACCATGAAGACTGAGCTGCCCAAGGCGACCGCGGCGCTGACCACCGCTGGCACCGGCGTTGGCGACGCCAGCGGTGCCCTGAAGTCGCTCTCCGATAAGGTCGGCAGTGGCGTCGACGCCGTCACGGCCCGGGTCAACGATCCCAAGACGCAGGAGACCATTCAGGGCGTCTCCAACGCGGCCCGGACGGTCAACAAGGGCGCGACCTCGGTGTCGGACTTCCTGAAGTCCGATGCCGCGAAGTACGTCGGGCTCGGCGCCGCCGGCCTCGGCCTGGCGTACCTGCTCTCCAAGGCGTTCAGCGGCAAGAAGCGGCGCGATGACTGAGACCAGGGCACGCGCCCAGGCCCGGTTCGGCCCTCTCGTGGTCCAGGACTACGACGGGGTCCGCCAGCTCATCCTGAATGGCCAGGTCCAGGGCGGCGCCGCGCTGCAGCCCAGCTCGGAGGTCATCAGGTCCGGGCTCCGGGGCCCCGGCCCGGTCTCGACGTGCGCCTACAGCACGGGCTGGCTTGCCGCAGCTGCGGCGAACCCTGAGGCCTCCATGTTGATGATCGGGCTCGGCAGCGGCGCCGGCGCCGTCTCTGTGCTCTTCAACTTCCCGGATGTCACCATCGATGTCGTCGAAGTGGACCCCGTGATCATGGAGCACGCCCTGGAGTGGTTCCCCTTGGCGGCGCACTACGTCGACACGGGTCGGCTCCGGATCCACATCGCGGACGCCCAGGACTTCGTCTCCGCGCAGGAGACGAAGTGGGACCTCCTGCTCAGCGACGGCTACACCGGCGGGAACGCTCTCGCTGTCGGTGGCTCCAAGTTCTACGACCAGGCCCGGAAGTGCTGTGGCGAGATCTGGCTGAACTGGATCGGGGTCGTCAATGGGATCCGCATGATGCGGGAGTTCGACTCGCTCCACGCCGCGGGCTGGTCTCCGGAGACCGTGTTCGTCCCAGGATTCAAGCCGTACCCGGATCTCACGAAGCCGCGGAACTGGATCCTGACGTCACAGATCCCGGATGCCGAAGCCATGGACGTCTTCGTGCCCTACACTGCGCTGGACAACTACGACAACCAGGAAGCCAGGGTGATGATCGACACCATGAAGCAGGCCTGGGCAGTGCTGCTTGACAGCCAGATGAGCACCGACGAACTCAGTGGCGTCAATCTTGCCTTGGCTTGACGCCGGGTAAACCATCGCGAGGATTCCGCAATCAGGGGAACACCTTATGGCGGGCGAGCTGGATCACGTCGTCGACTCACTGGCGTCGGCACCTCACCAACCCTCGCTCAGTGGGGCCGTGACAGCCACTCGGGAGAGCCCCGGAGCCACGACCGGGTACCACCTCGATGTTCCGCTGGAGAAGCGACCAGCCTTCGCGAAGAGTGCGGCGCAGGATGGCGGCCTCGTCATCCTGGACGCTCCGAGCCCACAGAGCGGCGCTGCCCGAGAGGCCCTCCTCGCCGCGAGTCAGGACAACACCCAGCAGGGCACCATGGTGATGCGGCCACGAACCGTGGAGCAGATGCGCGGCGATGGCAAGGCTCGCCGAGGCGTCGGCGTGCTCGTGAACCCCAACGACGTCGGCCTCGCCATGCAGCCCATCCTGATTCAGCGTCAGGCTGACGTCGACGACATGGGTCAGGCCCTGGACCCCGAGGCAGCCAAGCCGCAGCTCTTCATCTCCGACGGCACCGTGGCCGGGGCGCGCCGGATCGACGAATCCGGATCCGTGATCGCCGGCGAGACTCAGCAGAAGACCGCCTCGCCGATGCAGGCTGCCGCTGCGATCCCATACACCCCGGCCGCCGTTCAGGCCGGCCCCGTCAGCCCAGGAGCCCCCGCCGTGGCCCAGACCCCGAAGCAGCGTCTCGTCTATGAGCCACCCAGCGGTGGCAAGATCCGGGCCTCCGCCGATGATGTCATCGTCTCGGACAAGATGATCCTGGTGATCTCGGATGCCAACGCGGACACCAGCTACGAACCGGCACCCACTGGTGCCAGCGCCCCGATCAAACTCGGCATCGGCACCGAGGTCTACGAGGTCATGTACGGGGGCTGGTCCGCAGAGAAGTCGGGCAAGATGTACCTCGTGTTCATCCGGATCCCGAAAGGCGAGGCATGATCGAGGTCGGGAAGCGCTATCTGGAGCGCGGCACCCTTAGGGCCGTTACGGTTCGGGAGCGCGTAGAGGCTCCCTTCACCGGGATCCCCTTGGTGCTGTTCAGCTACGTCGACGAACCCGATCTGAAGCGGCGGCTCACGGAGTCTGACTTCGAGAAGCTCACGCTCCCGGCGGTGACCTAATGGGAGTCCACGTTGCTTGCCCAACCGAGGAAGCCGGGCTGGCCAGGATCGCCGCCGACCTCGGAGCTGAGATCGCGTTCAGAATGGCGAACCGGGTCTTCGTCGTGAAATCCGTTGAAGACGTCGCGGCCCCGGATGTCATCCGGGCCGGCCTCGCCGATGCCGCCAAGCGGCACGGCTACCATTCCACCGCTACCAAGGTAGGCTGCCGCGATGCCGACGCTGACAGTTCCAGGGTCTAACGGTCGGGCCGTTCAGAACCTCCAGATCCCGTGGCTGGACTATGCCAGCACCGTCGTCCCGACGAACCATGAGCTCATTCTGTGGTGGGCCCAGTACCTCTGGCTCACCGACGGCAACTTTCGCGCCGCGTTCCAACGCGTCGCGGAGCACTTCATCACCACCGTGGAGTTCCCGGAGCTCGAGGAAGACGAGGAGTCCGAGTTCAAGGATCTCTTCTTCAAGCACCTGAACTATCGCCGCGAACTGAAGGGGATCGGCGATGATTTCCTGTGTTTCCACGGTGATACCCGGGCCGTGACCCGGAAGGGTGTCTTCAAGCTGCGCGACCTCGCCGGCCAGACCGTGGACGTCCTGTCTCAGGGTGGCAAGTACCGCAAGGCGCACTTCAAGTCCTTCGGGCGTCAGGAGCTCCTCGAGGTTACCTTCAGCGACGGTCGCACCGTCCTGGCGACTCCGGAGCACCAGTGGATCGTGGCGAAGTCGAACGGCGGGACCATCAAGGTTCCGACGACCAAGCTCGCCGGCCGGCGCATTGAGCGCACCGTGGCTCCCCGGCCGGAACAGGGTGACGAGTTCCGTGAAGGCGTCAGACACGGCTTCGTCTTCGGCGACGGGTCCACCTACAACAAGGGCAAGAAGACACTGAAGGGCGTTGCCAACTTCTACGGTGCCAAAGACGCCGAGATGATGCCGTTCTTCGAGGGGCACGGCAACGCCCCGTTGACTTACACCACGAAAACAGGCGGTTCGCTACGCAAAATCCAGGGGTTGCCCGCTCACTATAAGCAGCTCCCCAGCCCGACGGCCAGCGCTGAATACTGGTACGGGTTCGTGGCCGGGTTCACCGCGGCCGACGGGACAGTCGACACCACGGGGTGCGTTGTTCTGGCGCAGCAGTCCAGGGCGACGCTGGAAGCCATAGCTGAGCAGTTGCCGCGCATCGGCATGGTGGCTGGTCCGGTTCAGACCTATGACCAGGTCAGCGATTTCCGCGAAGTAAACGACAACCCTGCCGCCATCTTCAACTGCACGATCTCGTACGTTACGCTGCTGAAGCGCTTCATGCAGCCTGCCGACTTGCTCATGTCTCATCACCGTGCCCGCTTTGAGCAGAAGCGGACAGACACCAACTATGGGAAGTTCATCGGTGTGAAGTCGGTCAAGCCGACCGGGATCGTCGATGAGGTCTTCTGCTGTGTTGAGCACGAGACCCACAGCTTCGTTCTGGAGAACGGGGTCCTGACGGGTAACTGTTATGGTAACGTCTTTGTTTCCATATACTTGCCGTTCAAGCGTCACCTGGCCTGCCAGAAGTGCGCCTTCGAGCAGCCCATCAAGCACGTCCTCTACGAGTGCGACCTCGACAGCACCAAGGGTGTGACCTGGAAGCGGAAGAAGGCGTGCCCGGTCTGCGGCGATCTCCGCGAGTTCTCCCTGAAGGATCGCAAGGACCCCGACATCTCCCGGGTCCGCCTCGTGAAGTATTCGCCGTTCGAGATCGAAATCGCGATGAACCATTTCAGCCAGAGGAAAGACATCTTCTGGAAGATCCCGAACGACGTCCGCGCCGACATCCAGTCCAAGGCTCGGATCCACATCGAGGACACCCCGATCGAGGTCCTCGAGGCCGTGGCCCGCAACGGCCGCCTCCTGTTCGACGACGACATGATCTTCCACCTGGACGAGACCATTGTCTCCGGCATGCGGACCCGGGGCTGGGGCCTCCCGCGCTCCGTCTCGAACTTCCGCGCCGCCTGGCTCCAGCAGATCACGAACCGCGCCGACCAGGCCATCGCATCCGACTACACCCTGGGCATGCGCCTGATCTCGCCGAGCCAGCAGGCTGTCGTGGATCCCATGATCGCCGAGGGCATGGATAGCTTCGTCACCGGCATCGGCCGCATCGTGGAGGCGCATCGGGCCGAGCCCATGAGCTACCACACCGCGCCGTACCCCGTGAACTACCAGTTCATGGGCGGGGAAGGCAAGGACCTCCTCCCGGCCGACAAGCTGAAGTTCCGGCAGCAAGAGTTCCTGAGCCAGTGTTCAATCCCGCTGGAATACCACCAGATGACGCTGTCGACACAGGCAGCCCCGATGGCACTCCGACTCTTCGAGTCGGCGTGGTCGTCGTTGCCATCCATGTATTCGTCAGCATTGCAGTGGATCACCAAGGTGGTCGCCCGGAACTTCGGGCTCCAGGAGACCGCGGTCCAGGTCCAGAAGTCCACGATCGCCGATGACCAGGAGCGCAAGAACATCCTGATGCAGCTGATGTCGGCGAACCAGATCTCGCCACAGACCGCGCTGGCTCCGCTCGGTATCGAGGCGTCCAAGGAAGCCCGCAAGGTCTTCAAGTACCAGGACTTCATCGCGAAGCTGACCCAGGAGCAGCAGGACAAGCAGATGAAGGACCAGGAGATGGGTGCCCTGAGCGCGCTCGCGGGCCAGGCCACGCCAAGTGCCCTGCTACAGCAGCAACAGCAAGGCGCCGGTGGCGGCGCCCCGCCTCCGGGGGCCCCCATGGGCGGTGCCCCAGCCGGCGGCATCCCCGGGGCCGGCGGCGGTGCCCAGGGCGGCACGCTGCAGCAGATGGCCGACCAGGCCGAACAGATCGCAGCCCAGCTCGTCCAGATGCCGGAGTTCGACCGCAAGGGTCAGCTCAAGGCGCTGCGTGAGGGCAACAAGGATCTCCACGCCCTGGTGACCTCCAAGATGACGGAGCTCCGTCGCAGCGCGGCCTCGCAGGGCCAGCAGCAGCTCTTGGCTCCGCAGCCCGGGGGCCCGCCGGCCGGAGGCGGTTGAGCCATGAAGGCCACCGGGAACCGCCGGGCCCACTTCCCCGTGGGCGGCAAGCGGAACACCATGAACTTCTTCGGGCACGGCAACCGGCCCAAGAAGAAGGGCAAGGCGAAGACCGCAGCTGACGAAGAGGACGACGATGAGCGCCCGCAGCGTCGCCGGAAAGGCTCCACGTCACACCAGTGGGCCATCCTCGCCGCCGTAGGCGCTATGGGCGCCGCCGGGGTCTACTGGGCCTTCCAGAACCCCAAGGTGATCCGCGGCGCCGCCAAGGCGCTCGGGATCGACGACAACGACTTCGTCAAGGGAGCCCTGAATGCCCTGGATC
Source organism: Thermoanaerobaculaceae bacterium (assembly GCA_035403265.1). Classification (GTDB taxonomy): domain Bacteria; phylum Acidobacteriota; class Thermoanaerobaculia; order Thermoanaerobaculales; family Thermoanaerobaculaceae; genus JAAYVZ01. The sequence goes on from DAONEV010000001.1 coordinate 45,119, forward strand.
CCAAGAAGCCCGAGGACCGCGCCGCGAAGGAAGCCGAGCTGGCGGGCGCAGCCGCGGCGGAGCATGGTCACGCGGCGCCAGAGATCACGGACCAGAACCCCGTGGCGCGGCCGCCGCAGCGCGAGCTGAACCAGCAAGAGGCCGGGATCGTGGCGGGGCTCCAGAACGGCGGCCACGCCGAGGCGGCGAAGCAGCTCGCGGAGACCTGGAAGCAGCTGCCTGATGTCGGCGTTCTTCAGCTGCCCAGGAAGCTGACCGGGGACCCCGTGCGGGATGCCGGGACCTTCATGGCGGCCCGGGCCCAGTACGACCAGTTCCGAGCCCAGGCCGAGCACGATGTCCGCGTCACCGCGGCGCAGCACGGAGCCTCCGAAGCCGAGATCAAACAGCTCGCGGCCCAGGCGGCGCCGCGGGCCCAAGAGATGTACCAGGGCTGGGTCCAGAACCCGGCGACCCTGACGAACTCGGCGAAGCTCATGAGCGCCCCGACTGCCCAGGGTTTCGGATCCAAAGAGATCTTCGACGCCCAAGCCGAGGAGGCCCGCACAGCGCTGACGAACCCCGAGGGCGTCGGCGTTGCCACCAGGAACCGTGAGGCCCAGCAGGCCGACGTGGGTTCCTCGCGCCCCGCAACATCCCCGTTCGCGAGCACCGGTGACCACCTCGACCAGGTCCTCACCGCGCTGAGTCCAGGGGTCCTGAGCCAGGCCAACATGGTTCTGGGGCCCATGGGCTACGGAGCCGATGCCCGAGGGGTCCTGAACCCGCACGGCGACCCGGACTCCGCCGTGATTCGGAACCCTGAGGATCACTGGCAGGCCAACCGAGCCCGTGCCGTGCTGGACCGCCAGAACGCGGTTCAGGATGCCATCCGTGCCGGTGACCACGAAGGCGCCAGGATGCTGCTGGCGGAGCCACTGCCGGGGTCCACGGAGACCCTCGCTGACATCGAGGCTGCGAACGACTCAGCGCGGCTCCACGACGCCGCGGGGCGGGCCTCATCGGCCGCCGCTCTCAGCACAGCACTCCGCGTCAGCGCGCCCGTCATGGGCCCCCTGGGGGTCCTTGGCGTCGGTGGCGGCCTAGCGCTTGGCCAGACCGCAGCGAAAGCACTCAAGGGGGAACCCGTGGCGGACACCCCGGAGGCCCGAGCCGGGCTCACGGAGACCGCGGGCCGTGTCGGTGGCTTCGCGGCACAGACCGCAGCGATGCGGAGTCGACCGCAGTTCGCGGCGCAGGTCGCCGAGAAGGCGATTGAATCCCTGAAGGGGCGGCTGCCTGCCGCGGCCCAGGGTGCCTGGAGTCTCCGGGACACCTTGATGAACCGGGGCCCCTCGGAGGCCTACAACAACCTGCTCAAGCAGATCGAGCAGCAGACCGGCAAGCTGAACACGGCGCTGCAGGCTGCGAAGACGGCACCTGGTGTTGGTGCGGTACCCGAGGGGCTCCATGCCGTTCGCGCCGCTGCTGCGGCACCAGCTGGCGCCGGGTTCGGGGCCCGGGCCGCACACGCCCTGAAGTCCGGGTTCCAGCAGGCCAAGTGGGTCGGCTCCCTGAGCACTGCGGCCGAGGCGTCAGCTGCGCTGGGTCGGATCTCGCAGACCGCGGTGAAGTCGCCGGCGCTGGTGGCGCTGATGCGTGTCAACGCGCTGCGCGGTGCCGGGGCGCTGTCCGCGGCGTCGGTGCAGTATGGGATCATCGGCACCGGGGCCCTCGCCGTCGCCGACATCTCGGGGCACGCCCTCAACGCGATCAAGGGAGAGGCGCGCTCGCGCTCCTACGAGGAGCAGTACCGCCGCGCCTACAACGGCACCCTGCGTGCCGACGGTCGACTCGAGTCGAACTGGGGCACCGGCAGCATGACGGGGAACGCCAGAGACATGGCAGCCACCGGTCGCAACGCCGTCATGATGGATTTCCAGTACATCATGGAGCGCCAGGCCGCCGTCACGGGCTATAGCCGGGCCAAGTTCGAGGGTGGCAGCCACGACATCATTCGCGGCGCCGGCGCCGCGGTGAGCGGGGTCAACGACCCCGAGACCGGGTTCTATGAGCAGTCCGCGGAATACCGCGGCGTCCAGGATGCCCTGTACTTCACCGCGGAACGGCGAGCCCTGCAGCGCGGCACCGAGATCGCGACCCAGATCATCGAGGGTGATCCCAGGTTCGCCAATGCGCCCGTGGCAACTCGCGACGAAGCCATCATGACCACGGCGGCTCGGATCTCGGCGCAGTACGTCAGCCGACTCAAGGACACCACGATCCTGGAGCACAACATCGATGAGGCCATCGGGGCCCTCGACCTCAAGGTGAAGACCTTCAAGCCGAATCCCGTGGCGCTACTCGACAGCTCCGGCGGTCAGCTCTACGGCGAAGGTGCCAGGTTCCTGAACCACATCCTGCCAGACGACGTCGCCGAGAACAAGGCGCTCCACGAGGACATCAACGCGCTGGGTCACTACAACGCAGCCCGGAATAACGGGATCCAGGACCCCGATGCCCTGACGAAGCAGGGCCGCGACACCGAGGTCTACGCGGCGTCAAACGACTACGCCTGGAAGAACCGCAGCAAGATGGCTGCGCTTCCCGGCGGTATCGGCGACGCCTTCAAGGCGCACGACGCCGTCTATGGACCGGCGCGCCGCGCCGCGCTGCGTGCCCTGGATGCCCCGGAGCTCCGACACGCCGACCCGAAGCGCCGGCAGGAGATCTACGACGCCGTCATGAAGAACGCCGAGACCAAGGCGAAGCCCATGATCGAGGAGTTCCTGAAGGCGCCGGGGACCCATGACATCGCGGATCTCATGAAGCCCGGGACCGGGCCTGACGGGAAGACCACGGGGTCCCGGATCCAGACCTGGCAGCAACAGAACGGCTACGAGGAGGCCCCGCGCACCGCCCTGGGCATCACGGGCAGCGCTGAGGCTGCACGGGATCAGGGCTTCGCCGAACTTCGTCGTCTCCTTCCCCAGGAGCAGCAGGGACTCCTGGATCCCGTGGCGATCTCTCAGGAGGCTGACCGGGTCACTGGGCAGACCTTCGACCAGCGCAACAACACCGAAGCTGGGCTGTACACGAAGTCGAGTCCGACCGGCCAGGCCATCGCGGCGCGCCGGGAACAGTGGGCCCAGGATCTCAGGAGCTCCGGGATCAAGCTCCCGCTCGACGACGCCGGCTTCCAGCGATTCGTCGGCGACGGTCCCAATAGTCGTCGGTTCGACATCAACAACGTCACCGCAGACCGCGCCTCCAAGCTGTACGCCCTGGAGACCCTGGCGGCGCAGGATCCCGAGAAGATCCGTCAGCTCGCACCAGGTGCTAGCAGCACCGCAGTTCTTCTGGCGCAGGAACGGCCTTGGCTCGAGAAGGCCATGGCAGACCCCAGCGGGAAGGGCTTCACCAGGCTGGGCCCCGACGGGAACCCCGTGGGCACCGTGGCGACCTGGGAGGAGCTCCGGGCCGACATGGCGAACCCGGCCAACGCCGCGAACTACGCCAAGGCGTGGCGCCCCGAGGTCCAGAAGTACCTCACGGAGGTCAAGCAGTACGATGCGCAGCGCGTCGCCCCGGTCTCGACCCCGGAGATCGACAAGCAGCTCGACATCAAGGACGCCTATGGGCGCTGGACCCATCAGGAGCGCATGGCGCAGGAACAGGCCAGGGCCCAGGCCGAGGCGCAGACCAAGACACCGCTGCAGCGGAACCCCCTGGTCCAGACATTCCGTCAGGTCGTGGCTCCCTCCCCGGCCTACACGCCCTCGATGACCCCGGAACAGTTCGCACAGAAGTTCCGGGCGGACCCCTCCCAGTTCAAGGGGGTCCTGACCCCGGAGGCCCTGGAGTACCAGCAGCGCTACGCGACCTGGGAGAAGCAGCAGGCCGGCCTGAAGGCTCCCGCTGGTCCCGGAGCCACACCAGGGTATGTTCCAGCGAAGCCCGCGGTCCTCCCCGCAGCGAAACCAGCACCGACCCCCGCCGTAGCCACGGCGACTCCGGCCCCCATAGGACAGCCCGCAAAGCTATGAGCCCGATCCTTTCGCTGGAAGCCGAGATCAGCGCTGCGCTGAAGACCGCATCGGCCCCGAAGTCCATGGATCTCCTCGCCGAGATCCGGGCCGGCATCAAGCTCGCCGGCGAGGCCGCCCCGGTGACGCCACCGTCACCGGCCACCCCTGAGATCAAACCGCCGGCGACCCCGGCTGCCACCGCCGGGGCACCGCCGGCCCCGGCACCGACCACCCCTGCCGCGGCACCGCCGGCTCCCGCTGCTGCCCCGGCCGCGGTGCCCATGGCCGCCGGGAAGCCAACGACCCCCGCCCCTGCGCCGCAGCCCTACAAGGTGCCCGGGAGCCGTCCTGCGGCTCCACAGGGTGTCATGAGCCAGGGTTGGGACGCCGTGAAGAACAACTGGGACGTCGCCGCGATCCCGCTGTCCCTGCTCGCCATGATGTTCGGTGGTCGGACCGGCAAGATGCTGGGCGCCCTGGGCATGGCCGCTGGTGGCTACGGGCTCTACAACCGCTACCAGAACATGCAGAACTACGGCGAGGCTGCGAAGCCAATCGCCGGGGAGACCCCGGAGCAGTTCAAGGCTCGGCAGGCCGAGCAGTTCGCGAAGAACCTGCAGGGTGGTCGGCGCGCCGCGCAGGCGCGTGAGCAGGCCGAGGCCAAGTTCAAGGCCCCCATGGAAGCAGCGGAGAAGCAGTTCCAGGATCTTCTCGCTGCTGACCCCGCGCTGGCTGCCAAGGTGCAGCCCGTCATCGAGGCGAAGAACGCGATGTGGGAGGCCAAGACGGCCTACAACGAAGCACTCAAGAACAACCCCAGGGACGCCGAGGGTCTCGCCGCTGCGAAGGCGGCCGCGGACCAGGCCGAGGCAGCTCTCGCCGCGGTGCAGGGTGACCAGGCGACGCAGCAGGCCATCGCCCCGGTGCTGCAGGCCCGTGAGGCCGCGGACGCCGCGAAGTGGCAGTACCAGCACGCCATGAAGCCCTGGGAGGAGTGGCAGAAGGCGAACCCGCAGCTCGGGAGCAGCTTCAAGGCTGTGAATGCCATGGCCCCCGGGGTCATGCTGAGCCAGATCCGCGGCGCGAACCCGGCGCTCAAGGGGGCCACGGAGCGCACCGTCCAGGATCTCATGTACCGTCTCGGGCACGGAGACAAGCCGGCGGACTACACCCAGACCCCGATGACCGAACAGGAGAACGAGGCTGACCGCGCCCTGGCCTGGCTCCTGCAGGATCCCAAGGCCGTGGAAGCCATGAAGAACGGGGGCCCCGGTACCCTGGACAAGATCATGATCGGCTGGAACGACCGCGGCGCCGGGAAGCGGTGGGACTGAGATATGTCGCTTCGAGACGCCGCTGACCTCATCGCCATCGACCGCGCCAAGCAGGACATCGTCGCCGACGAGTCCCTGTCGCTCTGGGGTCGCATGAAGGCGATCCAGAGCATCGACGCCGCTGCGGCCGCGCAGCCCGAGCCGGGGCCCATGATCACGTTCCAGGATGTCGTCAAGGGGGCCATCGGTGCCGGCCTCGGCTACGGCGTCGGGTCCGCGGTGGGTTCCTTCCTGAGCCTGAGCCCGGGCTCCAAGTCCACCCTCAAGGCGCTCGGTGCCGGCCTCGGCACCCTGATGAACACTGGAGTCCTCGGCATGAACAAGACCGCTGCAGAAGAGCTGGAGCGCGACATCCGTGCCGCGGTCCGCTACGGGTTCCTCAAGGGGGCCTACGAGACCGGGCTCCTGGACCACGCCGAGTTCCTGAAGCACGGCGCCATCGCGATCACCCCGGAGACCCTGACGGCTCCGGTGAAGATGGTCTCCAACGTGACATCCTCGATCGGTTCCGGCACCGGCGCCGCTGCCGCGGGCATCCTCGGCGACGACGAGACCGACGAGAAGATCTCCAAGATCATGCTGGAGAAGCGGCTCACGGAGCGTCAGGCCGACCGGCTCCGGCAGCAGCGCAAGAATCGACTCGTTGCCGCCATGCTGAGCAAGCGACTCCAGGCTGCGCCAAGCACGACGAGGTATTGAACTCTCTCCCGTAGGAGACAGAACTAGGCCATGCTGCCATCTTCTGCTCGCCCCGGGACCTCGTCGCCGTCAGCCGCCAACGGGCCCATCATGGCTGTGTCGCCGATCGCTGTCGGGACCAGGGTCCCGATCCCCAGCGGGATGAGGACTGTCCGGGCCAGGCCGGCCCGCCAGGTCACGATGACCGCCGGCGAGATCCCCTTGATCCACCCCAAGGACCCGGATCACAAGCAGATCCAGGAAGCCCTGGTGGCACGGTCCAAGGTGTTCGATCTCTCTGACACGACCCAGGCCGCCGCGGCTGAGCAGGTCTGGCAGGCCATCGCGGAGAAGCGGGCGTTCTACTCGGAGCACAAGACGCACTTCGACGAGACCCGCGGCAAGTTCTTCCAGTACATCCGGTGGTCCGAGGTCGTGCACGCCCTGCCGGGTCAGGTCGAGGAAGCCGTCGCGGCGGCCCGCGCCAGCGCTGGTTGAGTGCGTCGTTCCCCGCGGTAAGGTGGTGCTCCATGCAGAAGGTCGCCCTCACTGACATCAACGCCTGGGATGTCGCCTGGCCCACCGCGGCAGGTCTCGGCATCGGCCTCGGCGCCCGTCTGCTCCGCCACGGCGTCGACCTGAAGTCGAAGAAGGGGGTCCGAGCCCCGAAGACGACGTCGCCACTGGAGTCCGCCCAGATCGAGGTCCCCGTGGATGTCTCCGATGAGGAGGCCGCTGCGCTCCAGGCCCAGGGCATCAAGGTCGGTGCTGATCGCTCCGTGCTGCCGGCTGCCGTGGCCACGGACAGCACCGTGATGCCGTCGAAGCGCGGCGTCACGATGTCGCCCGCTGCGAAGCCCGTGGTGCCGGGTGCCACCAAGGTCGGAGCCGAGGGGCTCACCTCGACTGTGCTGCAGGGCGCCCTGGGCGCCGGCGCCGCCTACGGCGGCTGGTCCGTGCTGGACAACATCCTGGACAAGCAGCGTCTCGAGAAGGCCAAGGGGTCCCTGCAGCGCTCCCGCGACCGCGTCAAGCGCCTCATCGCCGGCGAGCCCGACCCCAGTGAAGCCGGCATCGCCACGGCGCTGAAGACCGCCGAGGAACTCTTCCTGAAGCAGTCCAGCATCGGCACCAGCATCGGCAGCAGCATCATCGGCGGTGCCACGGATATCATGGCTCCGATCGGGATCCCGCTGGGCATCGGTGCCGCTCTGCTCGGTGCCAAGGCCTACAACGAATCGAAGTCAGCCAACAAGTACCGGCAGCGCGTCAAGCAGATCAGTGACTCCCTGGAGCACGAGGATCCCATGGCCCCCGTGGCCGTGCTGCACCCGGTGCGGCGCCGCAAGGCAGCCCCCAGCGACACCGGAGTCATCCACAACCCCGGTGCGGAACCCATCGCGAGCTCCGAGATCGACGTCAAGGTCGCGGCGCACCGTGGCGACGACGATGAGGACAGCGACTACGGGAAGTGGATCGCCCTGGCCATCGCCGGCCTCGCCGGTGCCGCCGGGCTCATGTGGGTCCGCAGCAACCCGGATGTCGCGAAGCAGTACGCCCCGGAGTTCCTCCACGGGGCTATCGACTGGGTCGCAGGCGGCAACGAGCCCAAGCCGGAGCACAAGGCTGCGGCGAACCAGGTCGTTCAGCAGGCCGGTGAGACCTACAAGCCCACCGCGGCCGAGAACGCGATGTACAAGCGGCCCGTGAACCCTGAAAACGCACTGCCGCCGTCACCACCGCCGATCCGCGCCACTGACGCCGCCAAGATGAACCCGGCGCAGCTCGCTGCGACGAACCGGAACCGGGACCTGGCCGCTGCTGCGGCTGCTCGCGGCGCCGCGGCGACACGACCTGGTGCCGTGGCCCCCGGGCAGACCCTGACCCCTGAAGACCAGGGCGCCGCTCTGGCCAACGCCGGCAATGCGCCTTCGCTGCAGGTCCCTCTGGTCCCGTCGAAGCCACCGCCCGCACCGGCGCCGACGCCTGCGGCCACAGCTCCTGGAGTCCTCCCAACGGAGCCCGTGGCGACCGTGAAGCCGCCGGCCCCCGTGGTGCCGCCGTCGCCGAAGGCCTGATCCGTGGCCGGTCCCGTGACGGTGCCGCAGGGCCTCTTCGATGACGGCCCCGAGATCAAGCCGCCGGCACCGCCGCCGGTCACGTTTCGCAGCTTCCATGACACCGGGGCTCAGCGCACCCAGATCTACGACAACGCGCTCCGTGGCGTCCGTGGCATCAAGCCGATCGAGA
>DAONEV010000001.1:53487-106193 GCA_035403265.1 Thermoanaerobaculaceae bacterium
ACCCAGATCTACGACAACGCGCTCCGTGGCGTCCGTGGCATCAAGCCGATCGAGAACTCCCGGTTCCGCCTCGAGATCGCGGATCCCCGGTACGACGGGGACTACGCCCCCACGATCGCCGACGAGAAGAAGGCGATCCTCGGTGGAACCTCGCTGCGTCGCGGCATCAAGGCCAAGGTGCGCCTCATCGACAAGGCCACCAACGCCGCCGTCGATGAGCAGGAAACCACGCTGGCTCATGTCCCGCACCTGAACAGCCGCGGGCTCTTCATCAACAACGGGACGATCTGGAACGTCCGGAATCAGCAGCGGCTCCGGCCCGGCGTCTTCGTGCTGCGTCAGCAGAACGGGAACGTGAAGGCTCAGTTCAACGTGAAGCCTGGCAGCGGTCGCCAGTTCAACGTCGAGATGGATCCCGAGAGCGGTGTCTTCAAGCTCGCCGTGGGGCAGAGCGGGGTCCGGCTGTACCCGCTGCTCCGCGAGATGGGCATCGACGACGCCAGCATCAAGCAGGCCTGGGGCGTCGATCTCTTCAACAAGAACTTCCGGGCCCGTAGCGGCAACGATGCCCGCGAGCTCGACAAGGTCATCCAGCGCCTCGGCCGGACCGCGGAGCGCGAGAAGCCCAGCGGTGAAGTCCTGAAGCAGATCCTGGAGCGCTCCGAGCTCGATGAGGAGACCACGGCGGCGACCCTGGGCAAAGAGCACGCCACGTCGCGCATCAACCTGTCCACGTTGATGCAGACCACGAAGAAGATCCTGGCCCGGAGCCGCGACGAAGTCGACGACGACAACCGCGACGCCCAGCAGTTCCAGAGCATCCACAGTGCCGAGGACTTCTTCGAGGAGCGCCTTCGCATGGATCGTTCCAAGGCGCTGCAGAAGCTGCTCTGGAACGCGACGAAGAGCGGGAAGCTCGGCAAGATCCCAGGTGGTGTCCTGGACCGCTCCATCGGTTCCATCTTCAACGGCTCCGGGCTGACCACTGCGGTCGAAGATGTGAACCCCATGGAGACCCTGGACCAGCGCCAGATGATCACCCGCCTCGGCGAAGGTGGCATCAGCTCGAACCAGTCCGTGGCGCGCAGTGCCCGTGGCGTCCAGCCCAGCTACTTCGGCTTCATCGATCCGATCCGGGCCCCCGAGGGTCAGAACATCGGCGTCGATATGCGGGTCACGGACCACGTCCTCAAGGGGTCCGACAACAAGCTGTACCTCCCGCTCCGCGACGTCAGGACCGGTGAGGTCAAGCCGATCGCAGCCCGTGACGCCGCTGAGGTCCCCATCGCGTTCCCTGGTGAGTTCGCCCGGGCCAAGGCATCCGGGACCACCATGATCCGCGCCATGAAGGGCGACGATCTCGTCACGCTGCCCATCGCCGAGGTCCAGCACGAGCTGCCCTCGAATGCGGCGATGTTCTCCCGTCTCAGCAACCTGGTGCCGATGCTGCAGGGATCGAAGTCGCAGCGCTCCCTGATGGGCGCCCGCATGATCTCCCAGGCACTGCCGCTGCAGAGCGCCGAGGCGCCCCTGGTGCAGAGCGCCAACGCTGACGGGATCTCGCAATACGCCGAGAACGCGGCACACGCCGGCGCTGTGATCGCCAAGGAGCCCGGCCGCGTCGTCTCCGTGACCCCGGATGCCATCGAGGTCATCTACAGCGGCGGCCGCAAAGAGACCCACCAGCTCTACAACAACTACCCCCTGGCCCGGAAGACCTCGCTGCACAGCACCGCAGTGGTGCGTCCCGGGGAGTCGTTCAAGCCCGGCCAGGCCCTGGCGACCTCGAACTTCACCGACGGGAAAGGGGTTCTGGCCCCGGGGCGCAACCTCAGGGTCGCCTACATGGTCGGCGAAGGTGGCACCTACGAAGACGGCTTCGTGATCTCGGAGAGTGCCGCGAAGAAGCTGACGTCGCAGCACCACTACAAGTTCGAGCTCGAGAAGGACGACATGGTCCACTCGACGAAGCTCGCCGACTTCAAGACCCTGTACCCGCAGAGGTACACCCCGGCACAGCTCGCGAACTTCGACGAGGACGGCTGCATCAAGGAAGGCACCACGGTTCATCCCGATGATCCCTTGATCCTGTCGATCCGGAAGCGGCCGCAGAAGCCAGGTGGTGTCCTGACCAAGACGCCGCGGTCATCGTTCAGCGACGGCTCCCAGGTCTGGGACAACACGACCCCCGGGGTCGTCACCGACGTCGTCAAGACCAAGAACGGTGTCAAGGTCTCCGTGAAGTCGTTCGAGCCCATGACTCCGGCGTCGAAGCTCAGCGCCCGCTACGGCAACAAGGGGGTCATCTCCGAGATCCGGCCCGACGGCGAAATGCCGCACGACGCCGAGGGGAAGCCCATGGACGTTCTCGTGAACGCCCTGGGTGTCATTACCCGAGCGAATCCTGCAGTGCTCGTGGAGACCCTGCTCGGCAAGGTGGCCCGGAAGACCGGGAAGCCCTACACCCTGAAGTCCTTCGACCATCCGGATCTCTTGGAGTTCGCGATGAGCGAAGCCAAGAAGCACGGCGTCGAGGAGAGCGAAACGCTGACGGACCCCAAGACGGGGCGGAAGATCCCTGGCGTGTTCACCGGGGACCAGTTCATGATGCGGCTGCATCACACCGCGGAGTCCAAGTTGGACACCCGGGACACCGGCGGCTACGGCTACGATGACGCCCCGACGAAGGGTGGCGACGCCGGCGGCTCCAAGCGCATCGCGCTCCTGGACACCCACTCCCTCCTGAGCTACGGGGCCACCGCAGTGCTCAAGGACGCCAAGCTGGTCCGGGGTCAGCGCAACGACGACTACTGGCGCAACCTCAAGCTCGGTGTCACCCCGCAGGCCCCCATGGAGTCCGGGGCTCACCGTCAGTTCCTGGACATGCTCCGGGGCTCCGGCATCAACGTCAGGGATCGCAGGGGCCGCGCCCAGGTCCTCCCCCTGACCGACGCCGACACCGACAAGCTCGCGATCCACGAGATCCAGAACAGCGGCACCTTCAACTTCGACACCATGAAGCCGATCGAGGGTGGCCTCTTCGACACCGCCAGGACTGGTGGCGCCGACGGTCGCCACTTCACCAAGATCGTGCTGCCGGCCAAGATCCCGAACCCGATCATGGAGGAGCCCATCACCCGGATCCTGGGGCTCACGACGAAGCAGTTCGAGGGCATCCTCAGCGGCAAGGAACAGTGGAACGGGAAGACTGGCCCTGAAGCCATCGAGGACGGCCTCAAGAAGCTGAACCTGGATCGCGAGATCCAGAACCGGGTCCAGGACGTCAAGACCGGCAACAAGTCGAACCGCGATGAAGCCGTGCGCGCCCTGAACTACCTCACCGGCTTGAAGACCATGGAGCTGAAGCCGGAAGATCTCATGATCTCCAAGCTGCCCGTGCTGCCGCCCCGGATGCGCCCCGTGATGCGCATGGGGAAGATGGATATCATCAACGACGCGAACTACCTGTACCACGATCTCCTCGAGGCCCGGAAGAACTTCGGGGAGTCCAAGGAGACCTTCGGCGACGCCGGTGAGGACTACCTCACGATGTACCGTGCCGCCAAGGCGGTGACCGGGCTCGGGGACCCCGTGAACCCGAAGCACCACGAGCAGGGCATCAAGGGCATCCTGGCTCACGCCATCGGGGTCGGGGCATCCCCGAAGCACGGCCGGTTCCAGCGCAAGGTCATCGGTCAGTCCGTCGACAACGTCGGCCGCGCCACGATCACCCCGGACCCCGAGCTCGACATCGACCAGATCTCGATCCCGGAGGACATGGCCTGGACCCAGTTCAAGCCGTTCGTGATCCGCCGGCTCGTCCGGAACGGGTTCTCGGCGAGGGACGCCGTCACCGCGGTGAAGGAGCGGAAGCCGGCAGCGTTCCGGGAGCTCCAGGCCGAGATGAAGGAACGGCCCGTGTACTGGAACCGGGCACCCTCGCTGCATCGCTACAACTACGTCGGGGCCTGGGCCCGGATCTCGAAGGGAAACAACATCGGGCTCCCCCAGGCCGTGGAACCTGGTGCCACCGCGGACCACGACGGCGACAACGTCAACGTCCACCTCCCCGTCGGGACCGACGCCGTGAAGGATGTCATCGACAAGATGATGCCCTCCAAGAATCTCTGGCATCCGGCGAGTTACGACGTTCACCTGAAACCCGACAAGGACTACCTTGCCGGATTGTATCTAGCCACGACACTCAAGGCGCACATGGAACCGCGCCGCTTCGCCACCAGGGCCGATGCCTACAAGGCCTACATGCGAGGCGAACTCGGCGTCGCGGACCCCGTCATCATCACCGAACTCGAGGACCAGAAGGCATGACCACCGCGATACTCCTGCTGAAGACGGCGCTGGAACGGAAGTCCGCGTTCCTACTGGAGACTGTCGGTGGCGGCGGAATCGGTGCCCTCGTGGGCGCGAGCCGCCCGGATTCGGTCAAGAAGAAGGGGCACGGAGCGGCTCGCGCCGCGCTGACCGGTGCCGGCACCGGTCTCGGCGCCGGTATCGGCGGGATCGCCGGCGGGCTCGCCGGTGGTCTCCTGGGCGCCGGTGCGGTCGGGAGGGAAGCCTGGAATGTGAACCACGGCGGCCAGCCCAGCTCGCTGAACGCCGCACTGGCCCTTGGCCTGCCGCTCGCCGGCGCCGGCCTCGGTGCCCTCACCGGCGGTACCGTCGGTTACCATGTCTCCAAGGACGACGAAGTCGACGAACTCCTCGAGAAAGAAAAGAACAAGGACCGCTAAAATGGACATCTCCCGCAGTCTCTTCAAGCGTGCCCTCGAGGAGAAGCTCGCCTTCGTGCCGGCGCCGCCCCCGGGCCAGGACCCCGCTGCCGCTGGCGGCGCGCCTCCGGCTGGCCCGCCGGGTGCCGGGGGCCCGCCGCCCACCGGCGACCCCATGGGTGGCGCCGGTGGACCTCCGCCGATGCCGCCCCCGCCCGACATGGGTGGCGGTGCTCCGCCCGAGGGCGACCCCGCTGCGGGCCCGCCGATGGATCCCACCGGCGGCGCCGGTGCTGCGCCCCCTGGCGAGGCCCCTCCGGGCGACCTCCTCGATGCCATGGGTCAGGGATCGCCGGAGCCCACGGGCAACCCCGATGACTCCGTGACCCGGGGCCAGAGCGATGTCGTCATGGATATCGTGGAGCGCACCCTGGCCAGCACCGGCAAGGGCAAGACGAAGAGCCAGCAGGCCGAGCAGTTCAAGCTGGACCAGGAAGAGCAGAAGCAGGAGATGGGCCAGGCCGCTGCGATGGGCGGGCCCATGGGCCCCGGCGGCGCCCCGGCCGGTCCCGACGGTGCCCCCGCTGGGGGCGGCCCCATGGGTGCCCTCGGCGGTGCCATGGACCCCGCTGCCTTCGGCGGCGGTGCCAAGACTGCGGCCGAGATCGAGAAGCGGCTCCTGGGCGCCTGAGATGCTGGTCCGGCTGATCCACGACAACGGGAAGGAGTACGTCTTCCCGGCCTCCCAGGTCGTCGTGCTCAGCAACGACGGGCGCCCCCTCGCCGTGACCTACGAGGAGGCCGGCCTCATCGTGCACAACGACGCCTCGAAGCCCGACTTCGGCCGGGCCTGCGCCAGGCTCCGGCTCCAGCCACCTGAGGTCGAGGTCGTCGGGAACCCGGGATGAAACCGACCAGCGTTGGCGTCATGATGATCAACGACGCCCTGCCTGAGGAACTCCACCTCAAGGGGCAGTCCCTCGACAAGGACACCTTGATGGTGTTGCTCCGCGGCGTCGCCGAGAAGCATCCCGACAAGTACAAGGCCGTCCTGAAGACCCTGAACGACGTCGGGAGATCCGCTGCGTACACCGAGGGTGTCAGCGTCAGCCTGGCCGCGCTGCGGAAGTCGCCACGGGAACGTGCCATCATCGACCGGGTCCGGAAGCAGGTCGACGCGCTCCATCTGGATCCCAAGCTAGATCACGAGGCCAGGAGTGCCGCCATCGTGAAGGCTGTGATGCCCATGGTCGACGAGCTCCAGGCTGCGCTCAAGGAAGAGGGCACCAAGGAGAACAACCCGTACTGGTTCCAGGTCAAGTCCGGGGCCCGCGGCAAGATCAGCGAGTTCAACGCGATTCGCGGGGCCATGGGGCTCGTCGAGGATCACCGGAACCGCCCCGTCGCGGTGCCGATCCTGCACAGCTACGCCGAGGGCTTGGATCCCGCGGAATACTGGGCCGGCACCTATGGCCAGCGCAAGGGCTCCATCGACGTCAAGTTCGCCACCGGTGACGCCGGGTTCTACAACAAGCAGCTCGTCAACGCGGCGCATCGCATCGTGGTCAACAAGGAGCGTCCCGCGGAGACCCGGGTCCCCGTGGGGCTCCCGACCAAGGTCTCCGACCGCGACAACATCGGCGCCGTGCTCGCCATGGATGCTGGGCCCTACAAGGCCGGGACCCTGATCACCTCGGATATCCACGCCGATCTCGAGGAGCGTGGCGTCGAGGATATCCTGATTCACAGCCCCATGACAGAGATCACGGAGGATGGCGGCGTCTCGCGCTGGGCCGCGGGACGCCGGGACCGCGCCGGACTCTCTCCCATCGGAGACAATCTCGGGATCCCTGCGGCTCAAGGTATCGGCGAGAAGCTCAGCCAGGGCATGCTGAACTGTCTTGTCGAAGGCACCCTGGTCCGCATGGCGGATTGGTCGATCCGTCGGATCGAGGAACTCAAGGTCGGGGACCTCGTGCTCGGAGCTGACGCCCAGGGACGAACCTTCCCAGTTGCGGTTGTCAGGACGTTTGATCAGGGGGTTCAGCCTGCGTATCTCTGGGAGTTCAACATTGGCTACACCAGGGAGCGCTGCTTCCTGGGGGCAACTACTGAGCATAAGCTGCTCGCCAACGTGAAGAAGTATTCCTGCGCCGGGGAAGCTCAGAACCATGTCCTGCAGGTTGTCCCGGTCGGGACCAGGGCTGCGAACTTCTACGCCGTGGGCGTCAAGGAGTTCAGCGCCGGCGGACTCTTGAGCGATCCGCGTGCCCTGCTCCTGGGTGTCCTTCTGGGGGACGGTGGTTACACGGAAGCCGCACAGGGTGTCCACCTAACCTGTGCGGACCCGTCTCAGATCGCAGACCTCAACACCTACCTGGCGCCGATGAACCTGGTAGCGCGTCAGAACCCGACTCGAGACATCATGTTCCGGCTCTCCAAGCTGAACGATAAGTATCAGCGAGGGAACCCTGCCAAGGAGATGCTCGTTGAGCTGGGCTGCTTCGGGAAATATGCCCACGACAAGACAATCCCAGACGTCGTCTATAAGTGGGATAACGCTTCAGTGGCGGCGCTTATCGCAGGGCTCTTCGTTACCGACGGGTCCATCTGTCTTGGCGACCGCACCAAGTCGAAAATGGGGGCACATTACGCGTCAGTGTCCCGTCGACTCGTCGAGCAGGTCAAAGAGCTGCTGGAGTGGCGCTTCGGGATCCACTCTGCCGCAATCACCGGGTCGCACGTTGGACACAGGCGTAAACTGTATCAGCTCCACATCACGGCCTGGGCTGACGTCCAGGCGTTCGCCAAGTCAATCCCGTTGATCGGGGTCAAGGCTCGACGGATTGTCGAGCAGATCCGGCTGCACCAGCCCAAGTATCGAACCCCGTTCCACCTCCGGAAACGCCGGGGGTCCGTGAAGCTGGGAATGAAGCGGTGTCGGGATATCGAGGTCGACCACCCTGATCACCTCTTCGTTCTCGCCAACGGGCTCATTGTCTCGAACTCAAAGCACAAGGCCGGCGCCACAGCAGGGGCCCGGGATAACCGCAACGGCTTCGCCTACCTGAACCGTCTGATCCAGGCCCCGGAGAACTTCCCTGAGGCCGGTCCGCTCGCCGAAGACGACGGCTCCGTGACCGCAGTGACCCCGGCACCCCAGGGCGGCAACTACGTCCACGTCGGGGACCACCAATACTACCTCCATGCCGGGCTGACCCCGGTGGTCGCCAAGGGCGACGTCCTGGAGTCCGGCGACGACCTCAGCGACGGCATCCCGCACCCGGAACAGCTCGTTCGGCTCCGCGGCCTCGGCGAGGCCCGCCGCGTCTTCGCTGATATCTTCCAGGAGGGCATGAAGAACTCCGGGATCACGGTGAACCGCCGCAACGCGGAGACCGTCGTGGCCGGGCTCCTGAACTGGGTCAAGATCACGGACCCCGACGGTCACGGTGACGCCATTGTTGACGAGATAGTGCCGTATCATGCAGTGGGGCACAGCTACCAGCCCCGCGAGGGCCACGAGACCGTGGCCCCGGGCCAGGCCCGCGGCAAGTACCTCGAGGAGCACGCCCTGCACTACACCCCGGGGACCCGGGTCACGAAGCGGGTCGCCAAGGATCTCGAGAAGTGGAAGATCAAGGATGTCCGGGTTCACGCGAAGCCGCCCAGCTTCCAGCCCTACATGCAGCGTGGCATGCTCGGGGTCTACAACGACCCGGACTGGCAGACCAGGCTGAGCGGGTTCTATACGACCTCCGCGTTCACCGAAGCCGTGCACCGCGGCCGTGAATCCAACCCGAACTCGACCTCCTTCATCCCTGCTTTGGTGCAGGGAAAGGGGTTCGGCGACGACCTCAAGCAGACCGGAAGCTATGGCCACGGCCCAGCACCTTCCCCTGCGCTCCCTCCACGCTAATCTCTGAGCCTACGACCCCGGAGTTCCAGATGCCGCAAGATGCAGCCCAGTCAGCGTTGGAGCAGACCTTCTCGGACCTCGCCAACGCGAGGCTTCGCGATAAGAGCCCTGCGCTCCTGGACTACCTCATCGGGTTCCAGCTCATCAAGGCCGATGACGACGGCTCCCGGGCCGTCGGTATGTTCGGCTTCCAGATCGGCGAGGACTGGCACTACGCCCCGGCGTTCTTCCTGAACGGCGAGATCAAGGGCCTCGAGAGCCTGTACTCCGTGGGCTCCGATCTCTTCGTTCCTCTGAACGAGGACTGGGTCAACGCTGTCGTGAACCGCCGGCCGATCACCCTGGGTGAGTCCGACAGCCGGAACCGTCGGAGTCGCGGCGTCAAGACCCCGGACTACAACCGTCTCCGCACCCTGCCCGGTGGTCTCACCGAGGGCGCCGGCTCCATGGGCAAGATCTCCAGCGAGAAGATGCCCGCGATCCCGCTCCACAAGATCCTGGAGATGCGCAAGGTCGCCGACGCCGTCGATGTTCCCGCAGCGCTGGCGGCCATCGGCAAGCCGGCCGTCGAGGGCTTCCTCGCGGACTGGGCCAAGTACCCCAAGCTCGCCAACGCTGTCAGCACGTTCTATGACCGCATCGACTTCGAGATCCCGGAGGCCCGGGCCAAGTTCGCGGCCGAGAAGGACACCGACGTCACCATCATCTCGACGATGGACCAGGAAGGCGCTGACTCCCTGACCGATGCCCAGAAGGAACAGGTCCTCAGCGGTGACGTCGCTGTGGTCGACAAGCGCCCCGAGATGGCGAAGTCCCGGACCTACTCGACTCAGACCAAGCAGCAGCTCACGAACCCCTCGAAGGGCGGTCTCTACGACGTCGTGTGGTCCGACGGCTCCGTGAAGCAGTGCATCCTGCTCCCGGTTTACATGGCCGACGGCGACGTCTTCGTCTACGACCTCGACTCCGACAAGAGCTGCATCACGAAGTCGAAGAACGTGTGGTCCATGCGGGAGTACACCGCCAAGGACTTCAGCGAGAAGCTCGAGAAGATCTCGATCGCCAGCGACGGCATCAAGCAGTGGGACATCGCGGTCCTGGCCTGCGCCGACGGCGGCATGGCGTCGGAACCGTTCATGGTCCGGCAGCGCAACACTGGGACCGACGGCGTCACGACCCTGAAGAAGGGCTGGTCGACCTGCATCCGGAGCTACACCCAGGCCGACTACCGCGCCCAGGGTCGCCCCACGATCGGGTACCCCTCGAACTCGAGCTACGGCGACTGCTACCCCAGCGGCGGCGACTACGAAGAGATCGTGGTCACCGATGCCGGCAACAAGCATCTGACCCGTGTGAAGTCGCGGCTCTTCGTGAACTCGAAGCATTACCGCGCCATCATCATCGACCACCAGAAGCCGTCGAACGAACTCAAGCCGCTCTTCAGCGGTGACAACGAGCGGCTCTGCGTCTCCGACTTCGGCGACCACAACACCATCGTCAAGGTCCTCGAGAAGATCGCATCGCCGCTGAAGGCCTGGCGCACCGACTCCGAGCTCGTCCTCGCGGATCAGTTCGGGACCCACAGCTTCAGCGGTGTCGCCCCGGCTCTGGGTCACCTGATCCGGAAGCACGGCTGTGCCGTCGACGACGCCCGCACCATCGTGAAGCTCGCGATGCGCGCCCCGACGTCCTGGCTCATCAAGCGCGCCGACGATGACTTCGTCGACATGCCGCAGATCAACGACAGCACCGAAGGCGGTGTGATGTCGAGCTACCACGAGACCCAGGTGCCCTGGGAGAACCAGAGCAAGAAGCCGTCGGAGAACAACCGCTCCTTCTACGAGTACAACTCGCCCTTCAATGCCGGCAGCACCGACAACGACTCCGAGCAGCAGGACCCCTTCGAGGTCGTCGACAAGGCGTCGAAGACGGGCCAGAAGGAAGTCTTCGATGCCGCCATGCTCGGCAGCCTGGTCAAGAGCAACGCGCCCACGGAATACGTGGAGCGATTCCTGCCCACCATCGTGGCCGGCATGGACCGGCTGGGCCGTCTCCTGTTCCTGCTGTACTGGCACTACGACGAGTTCCAGGAGCGCTACGGCAAGGACGACCTCTCCGAGTTCACCGACAACCTGAAGAGCACCTTCGAGGCCCTCGGCGATCTCGTCATCTTCATGCGCCGCCGCACCCTGAGCGGGGACCCCGAGTTCTACGGTCTCGGTCTCAACGCCTCCATGGACGGCTGACCTTCAGTCAGCCTTACACCAGACCTTACACCTCAAGGAACACGAGATGCCCTTCACGAAGCAAGCCCACGAAGCCGCCGCTGCCAAGGTCGCCGCTGCGGACCGCACCGAGCAGGAGCACGCCATCGACGCTGGCTTCGCCTCGGGCTGCCGCGCCATCGGTCTCAACGAGACCCAGACCCAGAAGCTCGCCAAGATCGCGGTGGCCCGCGTCGAGGCTGCCAAGGCCAAGCTCACCGCCGCGAAGTGATCCGTGCGGGACCCGTTCGCCAACTTCGATGAGGCACCCTCGGCACCGTCCACCGTGGACTGGCGCTGGAACACCGTCAAGACGAACTGGTCCCTGAGCCCCGCAGAACGCGACGTCGGTCGGCACTACGTCCAGGTCATGGCGCAGCGTCAACGGGACCCCGTACTCGCCGCACTCTGGGACTTCTACGACGACCTCCAGAGCAACGCCCAGGTCGACCTAGATTTCCCGGCCATGGCCAAGGCCTACGAGATCAAGACGGACCGCCCCAAGGCGCAGATCTACATCGAGGGCATGGTGCTCTGCGGGGTCCCCGCCAACGAGATCTCGATGCAGTGCGGCATCGCCCCGTCCGTGATCACGGCCTACGAGGCCATGTTCTTCGACGTCCGGGCCTACCGCCACTTCGAGAGCTGGGTCTGCGAGCTCGTCTTCGCCGGCGATCTCATCGGCAGGCTCCATGTCCGGGACACCTACCTGATCAGCAGGCGTGTCGCCTGGCTCATGGGCCCCGGGGTGTTCCACGGCATGTACGGCGGCGGCAAGGCTTGCCCGGAACTCATGGTCCGCGCCGAGCAGCACGTCCACGAGATCACCCGGAAGAGCGCCCTGCTGCGTTCCATGGTCCGGGGGCACATGGACGAGGAGCTCGATGTCGCCCTGGTCCAGGAGATCATCACGGCGACCCGCGAGGCGTCGAAGGACGACGGCAAGTCCAACAGCGCCGGCTTCGACACGAAGCACACCAGCGCCGTGGTCTCCATGCTGTCCGCGGCAACGCTGTCCGTTGCTGACCCCTCTCTTCCAGCTACCATTGCGCAACCAGCACGGGATCCCAGGACATCTGACATCGTCAGGGAAGTCCTCGGAGTCCGTTCAGCACAGCCCGTCGCGGCGGAGATCTCATGACCCTCGAACTGATGAGCCGTCGCCGGCACGCCGACCTGATCAAGGCCGCCGAGGTCACCGTGGAGGCCATGAACGATGGTCTCCACCCTAACGCGGCGCTCCTCAAGGCCGCCAAGGAGCTCGACCTCAACGCGAAGGAGGTCGCGCTGGTCAGCCACGCCGTGAACAACTCCGCCACGGTGAGTCACCTCGCCAACAGCGAAGGCAAGGACAGGGCTGGCCCCTTCACCTTGACCAACGCCGACGAGGTCTCTCAGCAGCTCTTCCCGCAGCAGGACGAAGAGAAGGCGCACAACCAGGTCGAGCCTGGGAAGCGGCCCACCGACAAGGATCAGGAGTCCCCGCTCGACCTGGACCCGGCCGCCGTAGCGAAGAAGACCGCGGCCGCCGTGGACAGCTACGACGACACCCAGTTCTACATCGAGGACACCCGGGATCACGTCAAGGTTGCCCGGGAGGCCTTCGCGCTTCCAGGTACCGCGCTGGCCGGCCGCACCGTGGTCACCGTCGGCCTCGGCAAGGTCGCCGTGGCCCGTGAGTTCGTCGAGACCGCGAACCAGATCAAGGTCGCGCTGGACAACTCCACCACGGTGGACTGCAGCCGGCTCGCCTCGAATCCCTACCTCCAGCTCCGCAACATCAAGGTCGCCATCGAGCATGCCCGCGGCGAATACACCGCGGCTCGAGACGCTGCCTTCGTGACCCTGGCGAAGCTCGCCGAGGCGTTCCGCAGGACCGACGCCCCGAGCTTCGCCCGCATCGAGCTCCTGGCGAAGCACGCCGGCTGCGATTCCGACACCCTGGAGGTCATCTTCACCATGGGGGCCCTGGCCCCGGCCGGCCAGAAGCGCGCCGGCGCCATGAAGATCGCGTCCCATCTCCAGGTTCCGTGCTCGCCCCGAGAACATGCCCTGGTTCAGGACTGTCTCCGCGTGGAGACGATGTGGAAGCGCGCCGCGGACTGCCTCGCCGCCCAGCACGACGCCGAGCTCCGATTCGAGCAGGCCAGCGCCACGGTGCACGCCCTGATGAAGCAGGGCGGCGACGACAAGGGACCCGACACCGGTCTCGGCCTCGCCGGCGACCACGTCAAGGGGACCTCGGAAGCCCTGAGCTCCTTCCCGGCCTGGGCCACGGGTCGCGACAGCGCCGACGCCGACAGCCACTCCCAGTTCATCGGCAAGGTCACCGGGGACTACACCGAGGGTGAGAAGGTCGAGCACCCCCTGGATCTCGGGGCCCGTCAGCGCCTCGGCAACGTCACCGGCGCCGCCAACTTCAACACGCTGTTCGATGACGAGTTCATCGCGGCGCAGCCCATCCCGGATGTCGTCGCAGCCTACAACAAGGTCATCGCGGCGAAGCCCGACATCGACGCCAGCACCGCAGCCGCTCTGGTCAAGGAGCAGCTCGCCAGGGGTGGCGGCATGGATTCCGACACCCTGATCCGCCTCAAGAAGGACTACCGGAGCAAGGAATGAGTCTCTGGGCGAAGCTCGCAGCCGACGAGATCGTTTCGGACGACGCCATCGACGAGGCCGACTCCGAGAAGAGCAGCGCGTCGGACTGGATGAAGTGGGCCCTGGCGGCTTCCGCCCTGGGCGCCGCTGGTTTCGCAGCCTGGAAGTACAGCCCCGAGATCCAGAAGGCGCTGGGCTCCACCAAGCTCTACAGCGATAAGGCTCTCTCGAACCGCCTCATTGAAAAGATCCCCGTGGCTGGTGATATGTCGGCGTCACCCGCAGTGTGGGGTGGCATCGCGGGGCTGTCAGGTCAGGTCCCGTTCACCGGTGCGTTGCGCGAAAGCGTCTTGCTCGGCGGCAAGGATGCCCCGCTGCGGACGATTCCAGGGCAGCTCGGGTTGGCGTCAACCGCCGGAAAGCGCATGAGCGGCGGCATGGGGGGTGACCACGTCAACGCTGCTCTCGCCGAACAGGTCAGTACCGGTCTCGGCGCCGCCACGACTCCGTCGGGTGGGCCTCATACCCCGGGGCCCACCAACGTGGATCTCCTCAGCAAGCTGTACAGCGCCGGAGTGAAGACCCCGGACTCCGCTCTCGGCAAGCTGCGCTCCCTGGACTTCAGCAAGCTCCCCGCGGACTGGGCCACACACCAGGGCCAGGTGCTGTCCAGCGACACCGGGCTCGGCCGAAGTGCCGCCGCCGCGGACCTCGATCGCATCGCGGCGAACTCCGTCGAGCTCGACCGTCGCCTCGGAAGCTCCGTGGACTACAAGGTGCCGCAGCTCGACGCCTCCGGGAAGCCCGTGCTCGACGCCTCCGGGGCCCCGATTCTGACGCCGAAGTCCGGGCTCCTGCGCGACGTCACCGCCGCGGACCGCGCCCACTTGGCGCCGGAACACCGCCTGGCCTGGGACGCCCATCGGCACGCCGCAACTGAAGCCGGTGCCGCGGACCCCGCGAAGTTCCGCCTCGGGGACATCGGCAAGGGACTCAGCACGAACCGGGCCTCGCTACGTCGGGGCTTCTCCCTTCCTCACGCTCTCCGTAGCACCGGACTGGGCATGGCAGCTGGCGCCGTTGCAGGCACCGGAGTGGACCTCGCCGGGAAGGCCTTCGAGTGATCCCCAAGATCATTGCCCCGAACTCGCAGGACTTCAGCTGCGCCCAGGTCAGCATTCTCCCGGTCCACAGCCGTGGCATCGACAAGCACTACCTCACGAAGGCGGCCAAGGAGGCCGGCGGCTTCGCGCTCGAGAAGGAGATCGCGGAGCTGAAGCCGATCCCGGGCCACACCGTGATCCACACCCTCGCCGTCGGGGACTCCGAGCGCTACGGCGATAACCGGAACTGCGACGGCTTCAGCCGCGAAGACAACAAGCGGTGCCATCACCGCTTCCGGACCCAGGGCCACGTCTTCAAGGACCACGCCAACTCGGATCCAGCGCTGAAGACCGGTGATGTCATCGCCACGGCGCACAACGATGTCATGGATCGCATCGAGGCCCTGGCCGCTCTCGACAACAAGAAGTACGCCGAGGAGCTCGCTGGTCTCGAGAAGGGCAAGGACATCCCGGTCAGCATGGGATCCCTGCAGCAGTACGACGTCTGCTCGCTCTGCAAGCACCAGGCCAAGACTGCCGCGGATCACTGCGAGCATATCCGAGACCACCTCGGCGAAGTCACCGCGGACGGCCAGAAGATCTTCATGGAGAACCCGGATCCGGGGTACTTCGATCTCAGCACGGTGTGGAAGCCGGCCGATCGCATCGGGTACACGATCCGTAAAGTCGCCCTGGAACTCGGGCCCATCGGGGGCCACGTCCTCGCAGATCGCTTCGGGATGTCGGCGATGTCGCACCCCAAGGTCGCCACGCTGCGCCGGCTCGCCAGCATCGAGAAGCTGAGCCCGGCTGTGGCCCGTGTCGTCTCGACGGCGCCGACCGATCTTGACACGGAGAACCGGAAGCAGCTCAAGCAGGCCGTCGACGCCCATGGTGTCGACTCCGTGCTGGACTACCTCCACAGCAATGGCTTCGTGCTGTCGCCCCGCGACTTCGCCGAGGTCATCCTGGGTGCCCCGAAGCTCGCCGCCGCAGCAGCCCCCGGGGTCCCCGCGCTGCTCGCCGACGGCTTCAACCGCATCCTTGGTCACGGTGACCTCGGGGTCTCCATGGACGGAACCCCGGCTGCGGTGCCGATCAAAATCGCCGAGGAACTCCATGGTTCCCTGCGCGAGAACTGCTCCATGCACGCCGACCAAGCCGCACGCCGAAGCCTGGTGTCAAGCCTGGGTCGGAACGTCGGATTCGGCGTCGTCAAGGTCAGCGCTGCACTCCAGGATCCAACTGCAACGACTGGTCTTGCGGAGCTCTATCTTCGCTACAAACTAGCGTGCGCCTCTCACCCTGCCAACCGGGCCGCGGACCCCCTGCTTCGGACACTCGTTCAGAGCAACGTCTTGTCGTGACAAGAACACCCACTACCATTCCCACCTACGAGGACAACAGATGAGCCAGGAAGACATCATGAAGGATCTCGACAGCATGATCAAGAAGGCTGCCGACATCAAGGCCGACGCGCTCAAGAAGAGCGCCGCTCCCGGCGGCGACCTGAGCACCGACAACGGCACCCAGGCCCCGAGCACCGGCACTCATTTCGACAAGAACGTCGAAGAGGCCGGCAAGCACACCGCGGCCAAGGTCGACGGCGGCGCCGAGGCCAACAAGCCCGGTGCCTCGGTCGAGATGAGCACCGACGGTGCCACCGCGGTCGCCACCGACGGCAAGAGCGGCGCCAAGGGTGCCGACCTCGAGGTCAAGAAGGATGCGGCCAACGGCGCCGTCCCGGCCTCGGAACTCTCGAAGACCTCCGCCGCGCTCGACAAGGTCGCCTCGGAGTGGATCGCCCACGGCAAGCTGGTCAGCGCCGGCCTCGCCAAGGTCGCTGCCGAGCTGCCCGTCGACGAGGACGCGGCCAAGGCCACTGCCAAGCTGGCGGGCATCCTGGGAAAATCTGAGGGTCAGGCCATCACCGCCGGTGACCTGACCTCGTTCGACCGCTTCCTCGCCAAGAAGGCGGCGGAGCAGGGCCTCGGCGGAGGCGAAGAGGTGGGCCAGGCCCAGGCGGGCGCTGGCGACCTGATGCAGCGTCTGCAGAGCGGCCAGGTCTCCGAGGAGGAGGCCGCCAAGATCCTGACCGAGGCTGCCCAGAGCGGCGCCCTCAGCGAACAGGATCTCGCCGAGCTCCAGCAGCTCGTCGAAGCCCAGGGTGGCGCCGGTGGCGGCGACCCCGCGGCCGCGGCAGCTGCCGGCGGCGATCCCGCCGCGGCGGCCGCCGGCGGTGCGCCCCCGGCTCCGATGGACCCCGCCGCCATGGGCGGCGCTCCCCCGGCCGGCCCCGACGGCATGATCCAGGATCCTGGCCTCGAAGCCAAGGTCGCTGCCCTGCACATCGGCCCGGACCACCCGGACTACGGCAAGAAGCTGGCCCACTTCCACAAGGAAGCGCTCCAGTTCGGCTACGATCTCGCCATCAAGACGGCCCAGGAAGTCCTCGCTCTCGAGGAGGCCCTGGAGCAGGAGAAGGGTGAGAAGGGCGAGGGCGAGGGCGACAAGAAGGGCGAGAAGCACGACGAAGGCGGCGAGGGTCACAAGGAGCCCGATGCCGACAACGCCGGTGCTGGCGCCCCTCCGGCTCCCCCGGCCGCGCCCGGCGGTCAGCCCGACCAGGCCGCGGTCGTCGACGCCATGACCGGCGCCGGCGCTCCCCCGGCTGCCCCGGGCGCCCCCGCGGGCCCCGGTGCCCTGCCCCCGATGCCCGGCGCTCCCCCGGCCGCCCCTGGCGGTGCGATGGACCCCGGTGCGGCCGGCAGCATCCCGGTCCCGAAGACCCCCGAGGAAGCTGCCGCTCTGCAGCAGCTCCTCGCCGAGCTCGGGATCCAGCCCGAGGATCTCGCCAAGCTCCAGCAGGCCGACGTCAAGGTCGCGGCGGAGCACGAGTTCTCGTTCAAGGCGCGCCATGCCATCCTCGGCAAGGTCGCCGCTCTCCGCATCGCCGCCACCACCAACACCAATAAGGGCAAGTGATCATGGTCACCGCCAAGCATCTCAAGCAGGCCGCGGAGACCATCGATGGTCTCAGCGCCGTCGTCGAAAGTCAGCGCGCCGCGCTGAAGACCGCCAACGAGAAGGTCGCCGCTCTCGAAGCCGAGAAGGCCGCCCTGGGCACCGCCAAGACCGCCGCAGCGGTGGACGCCAAGCGTCTCACCGGCCTGGCGAAGAAGGCCGCTGCCACGCTCCTCCAGAGCGGCATGATCTCGAGCCCGGAACGGGCCGAGACCTTCGCCACCGAGATCATGGACCCCGCGAAGGCCCTGATCGCGCTCGAGAAGTTCGCAGCGCACGGCAACACGGTCCGCAAGACCGCTGTCGTGGTCGAGGGCGACACCAAGACGGCCACCGAGGAATCCGCAGACCAGGTCTGGGATCGCCACGTCGGCAACTTCGTGCCCGCGGCGAAGCAGTAAGATCAACCCAGTCGTCTCCAACACCAACCATCATTCAACGAAGAAAGTATCACCGTCATGATTCCCACCAGCATGGGCGCCAACAAGCTCGAGATCCGCAAGGGTGACCGCAACTCGGTCATCGACTACACGGGCATCCTCGCCGCTGGCGCTTCGATCCCCGCCGGCTTCGTCTGCTCCCTCAACGGCTCCGGCCTCCTGATCCCGGGCGTCACCTCCGGTGGCACCGAGTTCCTGCCCTTCTTCGCCTGGAGCGGCACCGACGTCAACAACGCTCCGGACGTCACCCGTGTCGGCGCCCTGGACGGCGGCGGCCCCCCGCAGGTCCGTGACAGCGTCGCGGCCCTGGGCGTCGGCGGCATCGCGATGCCGTACGCCGGCGCGGCCCGCTTCGGCACGATCTCGTGCTTCGCGGCCGTCGAGCTCGCCACCACCGGCTTCAACTCCGCCGTGGCCTACAAGCCGGGTCAGCTCCTGACCTGTGTCCGCGCCGGTGTCGCCAACGCCGGCAAGATCATGCCGGTCGCCGCGACCACCGACCTCGTCGTCGGCGTCGTCGCCCCGGCCGGTCTGTACACCAGCCCCGACGGCTACGCCACCCTGGCGTTCTACCCGACCCGGATGACCCCGACCGACTCGGCGACCACCACGGTCCCGGCCGCGCTGTGATGAACCAGGCCTGAGCCGGTACCGCGCCGGCTCAGGCCACCCTCTCCGACCACAACAACCACCAATCAATCAACGAAGGCAAAACAGCCATGAGTCAGAAGAAGATCAGTGCCGCCCAGTCCAACACCGCGTTCTTCGGCATGCTCGAACAGGGCCATGTCAAGCAGGCGCAGGACATGGTGACGGACTTCACCCGCATCCGCATCCGCGAGTCGAGCTTCTTCGAGAAGCTGCTCCCCGCCGTGAAGATCGGCGACGACGAGCTGACCCCGCAGATCACCACCGACAAGAACGTGAAGCTGGTCGAGCGCGAGCCGAACTCGCCCGCCGCCATCACGATCCCGCTCGGCCAGCAGCCCATCCAGTACTACTTCCGCGGCGATCGGTACCCGGTCTACTTCGACCGTATCGTCACCCCGAAGTTCACCAAGGACACCTCGGAGCTCCGTACCTACGGTATGGATATCCGCCAGGTCATCAGCGACAACGCCATCCTCGACATGGACTTCGAGTTCGACCGCAAGATGCTGTCGGCTTGCCAGGCCATCGTCGGCGCCCAGGGCCTCCTGGTCCCCGAGACCGGCGTGATCCAGAACGTCAAGATCATCGATGCCGCGGGCGTCACCCGCAACTCGCTGTTCGAGATCAAGAAGATCCTGCCCCGGACCTTCGCGCACCTCGACGGCGTCACCATCCTGGTGAACAACATCACGATCCACGACGTCGCGAAGTTCAGCCGTGACGAAGTCGGTGGCGATCTCTCGCAGGAGATGTTCGTCGACGGCTTCCAGCAGAAGAAGCTGCTGGGCTGCAACTGGGTCGTGACCAACAAGACCGACCTCGTCGCCGAGAGCGAGTTCTGGATCTTCGCCTCGCCCGAGTTCCTGGGCAAGTCCTACGTTCTCGACGACACCACGATGTACGTGGATAAGAAAGCGTTCAACTTGGAGTTTTTCGCTTACTGTGAACGTGGGGCCACGCTTGCCAATCCGGCGAGCATCGCGAAGGTCACCATCGCGACTGCCTAAGTCGTAGCACGAGCTAGACTTGCAAGAACCCCAGGAGGATTCCTCCTGGGGTTCTTCGCTTTCACTGGTGTTTGATGACGTAGTCGACGAGCTTGGAGATCCAACCAGGGTTGTCTTCCATGTGGCCCAGTGCTTGGTTGCACTGGCTGCAGAGCAAGCCGCGCACCGCCAGGGTCCCATGGTCGTGGTCGACACACAGGAACGCTTTCTTATTCGAGTTGGCGCCACCGGAGTTGCGGGCGTGGTCAGCTGAACACCCGCACACCGCACAGCCGCCGTTCTGCGCGGCCATCATGGCGTCATAGATCTCCGGGGTGATGCCGTAGGCGTTCTTCAACCAGCGGCGCCGCTGGCAGACCTTGCACTCGGACATCACTGAGCCAGACGAGGTGTAATGATATTCGGACGTCGGCTTCCACTCCCGGCAGGTCCCGCAGCAGACCTCTCCGGGCCGGAAGTCGGCCGACGGCTTGGGGCCCCGATTCCGGAGGTCGGCGCCGGCCCGCACCAGGACCTTGGACGCCGTTGACGGTGAAACCCCGAGCAGAGTTGAGATAGCCTCGATACTCTCACCTGCGTCGTACCGGTCCTTCAACTCGACCAGGCGATCGTCGAAGGCGTACATGCGGTCATTGCTGGCCCCCTTGCGGGTCCAGGTTGTCCGAGCCTCGACGCCATTGGCCTCGAGAATCTTCTGGATCGTCTTGATGTCGCGGCCTACCGCGGCGGAGACCTTGCGAAGCGAGCAGGTCTTGTAGAGCTCCAAAATCTTGACGACATCTTCGATCGGGAGCTTGGTGGGGTTCAGGGGATCCGTGATGTTCATGATCATACAATACTCAAATAATATAGTTGTCAATACTCAAACATTAGCTCGCCTTCCCCTCCCTGGATCCCCCGCTACGATATCCCTTGTCCTATCGGGTTGACCCCTAGTCAACTCCCCCTACATTGGAGACCACCAGATGTCCGCCTGCACCCTGCTCCAGATCGCTCTCCAGAAGAAGTCCGCCGCGGGCTGCGCTGCCTGCCCCGAGACCAACGCTCCCGGGGCCCCCAAGGAACCGGGCCAGCCCGAGACCTTCGCAGCCGGCGAGTTCCACCCCAAGGTGCGCGTCGCCGAGGGCAGCCGTGGCGACAAGGCGAAGAAGACCGCGGGAGTCATGGAATGGCTCCTGAAGACCGCCGGCATCGCCAAGGTCGCCGCGAGGCGCCCAGGCCGGCTCGACGGTGATGAGTCCCTGGACAAGCTCGCCAAGTTGCACTCCAAGCGAAAGAAGTAGGAATCCATGAACCTCCTGGTCCCGCACACCGTCCTCGTCATCTCAGCCAACCGGATCCGCGTGGACTGGTTGAAGCCGGCCCGCGTCATGGGCCCCGGGGTGTACCACTTCGAGGGCGACCTCCGGCCCCGGCTCCGCACCCTGAGCCAGACCAAGGCCGTGGCCCGCGGCTTCGTCGAGGTCCGCTTCATGAGCGGCGACACCGTGGCGGTCCTCAAGGAGCTCCTCAAGGAGGCCAACGGGAACCAGGCCAGGCTCGAGTTCGTCTATGGGCTCGCGGGCCGCGCCGGTGTCATCCTCGACGGCAACGTCGCCGTGGCCCCGGTCGGCAACCTGGAGACCGGCGAGAACCCCGAAGGGGAACCCCTGGAAGCCGGGAACCCCGGTGACAGCGATGCTGCCGCGATCCAGGCCGCCGCGGAAGCCGCAGCTGCAGCCGCCAAGGCCCAGGCCGACGAGGTCGCCGCGAAGCTCCAGGCTGACGCCGCGAAGCTCCAGGCTGACGCCGTCGTCGTCGCAGCTGCGAAGGCCCAGGCCGACGCCGCAGCTGCAGCCGTGAAGGCCGCCGAGGTCAAGGCCGCCGAACTCTCTCCCAGCGGAGACGATGAGGAAATCGTGGTGTCCGACGCCGACGGCGGCGCCGCCACGATCGACCTCAAGGAAATCGGCACCGCCAGCATCACCAAGAAGTAGGTCTGCTGGCAAGGGGTACAGACCCCACTAGACTCCGGGGACCCCTGACTCGGAGACCTCGGAATGGCTGACGCCTCGAATATCGACGCCCCCAAGATTCTGGAGGCGATCGGGCAGCTCAGGACCGGCGGGCTCGTCCTCGTTGGACTCATCGTGATCTGCGCCTTGCTGGCGTGGATGCTGTGGCTCCGGAGCAAGCGGTCCCAGGCCCTGCTCGACGCCCAGGCCCAGCGCGCCGAGGCCCGCGCCAAAGAGATCGAGAACGAGGCCAAGGAGAAGCGTGCTGATCGCTATGCCTCCGCGCTGGACAGCTTGAAGACCGCGATCACGGAGCTCAGGACCAACAACAACAAGGGGTCCCAAGCCATTCAGGATGCCGTGGCCTCGCAGACCACGGCGCTGTCGAAGTCCATCCATGCCTTGGAAAGTGGTCATGCTCAACGCCAGGCCGATCTCACCGTGCTGATGCGCGAACTCCTGGACCGCCAGAAGGGGGTCATCAACCTCGAGGACAGCTTCCGCATCATCGAGATCAACTTCAGGCTCGAGATCAAACCGTCGATCCTGGCCACCGTCGAAGCCAGCATCCGGAACAACCACTACAGCCAGGAAGCCGCGTTCATCCAGGAGCGCTTCGTGGCCCGGGTCAACAAGATCCTGTTCATGGCGCAGGAGGCCCTGAGCTTCTACACCCTCAGTGTTCGCGTCGACTTCTTCCTGCCGTCGAACCACTCCAAGCACTACGAGCTCACGGATCAGCTCTGGACCTCGCTGCGCAGCGTCCACGAGACCCCCATTGAGGGCACCGACGAAGCCGCGCTGCAGCGCCGGGTCCAGCGCGCCCAGCTCAAGGCCGAGAACGTCATGAACTCGTTCCTGAACACCCGGATCTCAGAGGTGCGCAGCAACCAGGATGACAACGCGCTGCGGCCGACTTCGCATATCTCGATGAAGGCTGTCCACCCCGCGTGAGCCCGGGCTTCACAGCTTGAGCCCGGGGTGAAACGCGTGAAACTCCATCTCTAGGAACTCGTACCCCATGGCTGCTCCCCTGCTCCCCACGCTGTTCGCTCTGACGCTGACCTCGGACTACGTCGGGGTCGTCACCCTGAGTCACCCCGTGGTCCCCGCGACGCCCACCTTGCTGGGCTACAAGTATTTCGTGGACACCTCGCTGTCCGGCGTCCAGGCCATGGCAGCCGCGGACATCGCGGCGGACACCGCGGCACGGGCCGGGTTCCCGCCGCCGCAGGCCTCGGTCCCGACCGGCTTCGGCGGCCTCGTGCCGAACGCGGATGTCCTCACCGACCTCGCCTCGGGCTCCGTCAACTTCGGCGGCCCGACCTACAGCCAGGCCCCGATCGCCGTCGGCGTCAGCCGAAAGAACCTCGCCGGCACCGTGACGTTCCCGTACGCCGCGGGAGCCCCGGGGGCCCCGGTGACGCTGTACTTCGCCGTTGTGGCCTGGAACGAAGACGGCGCCTCCGCGGTCACCACTGCCAGCCTGGTCTACCAGGCCGCGTCGGCTCCCACGGTGCAGGGCATCGTCGCCGACGAGACCTCGATCGAGGTCACGTTCACGCAGCCCGTGCATAGCGCCCTGGGCGCCCCCGGCGCCGGCTTCTCCTTCTCGGTCAATGGCGCCGCGGCTGCGGTGACCTCCGCTGCGATCACGGCGAACCCCGCCGTGGTCCGCTTCGTCATGGCTGAGACCATCGACGACCGCGACACCGTCCTGGTCAGCTACGACGCCAGCCACGGCGACCTCTCGAACACCCCGGGCACGTTCCCGGTGGCGTCCTTCACGAATCACGTCGTGACCACGGCCTCCGACGCCGCCAGGCTCCACGCCGTCGTCGTCGCCCTGGCCCCCAGCGCCGCCAACGTGCTCACGGCGCTGTTCTCGCTCCCCGTGGTGTCCTCGGACTATCTCGTCGGTCTCAGCTTCAGCGCCAACGGGGTCCCCGTGGTGCCGACCTCCGTGGCCCCGGGTCCAGATCCCCGCGATCTCATCGTCACGTTCCCGAACACCTTCGACGTCGTCGACGTCATCACGATGAGCTACGACGCCTCCCTCGGGGACTGGATGTCGAACTCTTACGTGATCCCCTCGATCACGGCGTTCCCGGTCACGAACGCGTCCCACGTCGGCTCCGAGTACCCCCTGAGCTCCGTGATCCAGGAACCCCTGTGCGTCCGCGCCGGCGAAGTCATCGCCACCGTCGGCATCGACCTGAACTACGTGGACCGCGAGCTGAACCGCCGCTATGGCCCCGTGCAGGTCGACTTCGGCGGCACCTTCGGGATCACCCCCGAGAACCCGGCCGGCATCTTCGTTCCCCAGGACCTCGTCACCATCGACACCGGCCTCACGGTCCGCAAGGCGTTCCGGTACCCCGGGGTCCCGAGCTATGCCTCCGCGGCCGGCCGGGACTGGCTCAACGTCGTCACGGAGCGCATCGGCGTCGCCCTGGGGGTCCTGAGGACCCAGGATGCCTCCGTGGTCCTCGGCGAGCTCCACGTCAGCCAGGTCTAAGTCGTGATCGACCCCATCGAGATCAGGCCCACCGCGAAGGCGGCGAACTTCAAGACGATCCGGGTCATGGACCGGTGTCGCAAGCAGGTCGTGCTGCGCCTCGTCGACGAAGAGGGCAGGGGCATCAAGCTGAACCAGGAGCCCGTGAACGCCCCGGCGCCGCAGCCCAAGTTCGGCTACGAGACCCCCGTTGGGGCCGGGACCGTTGGGGTCCAGATCATCGTGGTCGGCGGCTGTGGCACCAACGGCAACGCGGGCACCACGGATCTCGGCATCGCCGCTGGGAACTCCGAGGGCTACAGCTCCGGCGGGCCCATCTTCGTGAAGAAGGGCAAGATCCTGGACGGTTCCGCCCCTGGTGAGTGCCAGGACTGCGACGGGCTCGTCGAGTTCGACTTCGAGTCCACGGATGTCATCGGGGTCCCCGGGATCTATCGCTGCCAGATCGAGCGCTACGTCAGTGGCGGCTACATGGTCGACGCGTACCCGGCCTACCTGTACCTGGAGCCCAACCTCCGGTACCAGGCCTGCGCCACTGGCGTCGTCTCGATCCCGGAGATCCGGCTCGCCCTCGGCGACACCGAGGTCAACGAGGTCAGCCTGCTCGACACCTTTGAGTTCACGGACACCGAGATCGCCTTCGCGATCCGCAGAGTCGTGGACCACTGGAACCAGACGCCACCACCGGTGAGCGTCTACAGCTACGACAACTTCCCGTTCCGGTACTGGTGGATCCAGGGCACCATGATCGAGCTGCTCCGCCTCGCCGCGAAGCGCTATGCCAGGAACCGGCTCCAGTACAGCGCCGGCGGCGTCAACATCGACGATCAGAACAAGGCAGCGGACTACCTCTCCATCGCCGACGGCATGAAGAAGGAATACGACGACTGGTTCACCAAGGCCAAGGTCGGCCAGAACATGGCCAGGGCCTGGAGCTCGATGCCAATCGGTGGATCGCGTCACGGGGGGTACTGAGGCGTGGCTGACGCCCTCATCATCACGACGCAGCCCGTCACCGGGGTCCACGTCGGGCCACTGCCGGCCCCGACGCCGCCGTCGCCGCTGGACCCCTTCAAGCGGCTCACCGTCGAGGGCGCCTACCACATCGCGGAGTCTGACTCCGTGAAGGTCAGCTGGGCCCTGCTGCCCAGCTTCGCTGGCACGATGCCGCTGACGTTCACGCTGTACCGGGGCCGCGCCGTCAACGACTCCAACTGGGAAAAGATCTCAGAGGTCGTGGATCAGCCCTGGCTCTACGACACCAGGCCATCGCGGCGCCCCATGGAGCGCAGCACGTTCTACCGAGTCAAGCTCGTCGACGGCGACGGCACCGAGTACTGGTCGCACCCCGTGAGCTGGGACGTCTCCTGGAACCACTACGACT
Source organism: Thermoanaerobaculaceae bacterium (assembly GCA_035403265.1). GTDB lineage: Bacteria > Acidobacteriota > Thermoanaerobaculia > Thermoanaerobaculales > Thermoanaerobaculaceae > JAAYVZ01. The sequence continues at coordinate 79,123 of DAONEV010000001.1, forward strand.
GGCGTCTGTGCCGCGAGATCATCCGGAAGGAGCAGCTCCTCCAGGGTGTCCGCAACGGCCACGCCCAGGCCAGAGGCGGCGGCACCAAGGGCTGGCTCCTGAAGCGGCGCCAGTTCGGCGAGGGCTGCACGCGCTGCCTGGACCAGAACACGGGGGTCCCCACGGACGCCCATTGCCCCGTGTGCTACGGCACCGGGGTTGTCGGTGGCTACTACGCCGCGCTGGAATACTGGGTCGTCCAGCAGCCGACACGCCGCGTCACGAAGCTCTCGGAGCAGGGCGACACCAGGACCGCTGTCATCGAGATGGTGCGCGCCCTGGCCGGGCCAGCCCCCGAGGGCAAGGACATCTGGGTTCAGGCCGGCTCCGAGACCAGGTTCGAGATCCAGGGCGACATCGACAAGATCGCGAGGCACCGCGGCGTCGACATCGTTCTGGGGCTCCGGCTCCTCGAGCTCCCGGCGACCTCCGCGGCTTACCAGGTTCCGCTTCGTGGCTGACGCCCCGATTCTACTGCGTCGCGCCGGGACCCCGAGGCCAGCGGTCTCGCCGGAGCCACCGGTCCTGGTCCCCGTGACGCATGATGGTCTCCGCGCCGGAGACCGTGTTGTGGAGGCCGCGGGACCCGAGAAGATCTCGACCTCCACCCTGCCGATCCACACCGTGCTACCCAGGTTCCAGTTCCGATGAGCTCCGCGACTCAAGGCAACGAGACCTGCTTGCCGCCGACGCAGGACAAGCCGCAGGTTAACTTCCCGGAGGCCGCGGCCGCGGGTCCCCAGAATCCGCATGGCCGGCCAACGCTCGAGGTCGGCGACAGCGTCTTCGTGGTGCGCCACGGGCTCGACGAGGCCTCCACGCTGTGCAGCGTCGGCATGACGCCCCGTGTCGTCACGGGGCTCCTGATCCGGATCCTGAAGAACCATTTCGCTGATCCTGCACTCATCATGGATCCCAAGCTGCAGCAGTACGTCTGGAACGAGAACTCGCAGAAGTCCAAGATCCGCATCGTGCAAAACGCCTACTTCGACGCGAAGAACGCGGGGCAGCTCCCAGCACTCGTCGTGAGCCGTGGCGCCCTGCAATCCAAGCGTGTCTCAATGGACGACAAGACCCAGAACATGGTCAGCGGCTCCGACGCCGCGCTGACCGGGTTCCAGCGCTACGTCCGGTTCCACGAGGTCCAGTTCACGATCACCGCGATCACCGAAGTTCTTGGTGAGGCAGACGACCTCGCAACGGAGGTCTTCGACACGCTGTCCTACCTGTCGCCGATGATGACGGAGCGACTCCCGTTCCATGACTTCCAGGTCGTAGGCATGGGCCCCGTCGGCGCTCTCTCCGAGACCGGTACCCAGCTCGCAGTTCCGATCCAGCTCACAGCGGTCTACGAATACGCCTGGACGCTGCAGCCACTAGCACCCCGCCTGAAGACCCTTAGCATCCACCCAACCTGATCGAGGAAGACACAGATGGTCGAGCAAGTCCTGCCCCAGTGGGAGATCAATCAGATCTTCCAGGCCACCGCCACTGCCGTGACCCGGACGCTCCGCGCCCTGATCGTGGGGCCGGCCTACAAGGTCCAGCGCGATGTCGCCCTGGCGAACTACGCTGCGGCTGAGCTCGCCGTGAACTGGCCGAATCGCGGCGCCGGTGACGTCGTGGATCAGGCGTTCACCGAGGTCACCTTCAAGGACGCCGCACAGCGCTACGCTGACCTGGCCACCTCGAACAGCATCCAGATCGTCTCCGGGAAGTCGAACTACCTCCGGAAGTCGAACGGGACCCTGAACTGGAAGAGCAACCCCGGGTACCCCCGCAGCGGTCTGCTCCCGGTGGATGTCGTCATCGGTGACTGGGTCCGCGTCACCAACGGCGGTCAGGTCCAGCTCTCGGAAGTCGTCGACATCACGGGCACCCCGGCCGCGGCCAGCACTGGCGCCGCCGCGGCGGCCGCCGGCAACATCGGCACCCAGGTCGCCTCGGCGACCGTCGTCAACGGCACCCATGTCGGCGACGCCTCGGCCGCCGCCTCAGGCACCGCATACCACGGTGAAGCCGTGCGCGTCATGTCCGAGGTCTACACCCTCACCGTGCTCACCGGCGATGCCGGCGGCGCCCAGGCCACGGGCCGCGTCACCTCGGCGTCCGGCACGGACCCCCAGGTCGACATCGACCTCAGCATCGCGACGCTCCCCCTGGGCAGCCGCGGCGCCACGATCACCTTCAGCGGCGGCACTCTCAACAACCGGTTCCGCGCCGGCGACGTCTACACCGTCACCGTGGTCCAGGGCTACACCGCCGCGGTGCTGACCTCGGGCGGCACCTACGCCGGGGTCGCCGACACGACCTACGTCATCACCGCGACCAAGGGCGGCGACCTCGCCGCCGTGGCCGACGCCGACAAGCCCGAGTTCACCGCGGTCGCCATCGATGCCTCCGACGCCGGGATCCCGCGGCGCGTCGCGATCAGCGTGGCGTTCCCGCTCGGCACCAAGGGCATCACGGGCACCGTGACCTCCGCTGGCGGCAACAAGCTCGTGGTCTACGGGGATCAGTGGACCGTGGCTGCCACGGCCGCCAAGATCAACGACTACACCGATCTCGTGCTCGCCGACAGCCTCGATGCCACGAACTTCCCGGCGGCAACCAGCTTCCAGGTCGAACTGGCCCTGGTCTCCGACATCGATGTCCCCCGGAACCGCGTCGGCGCTGCCCCGCTGGTGAACTGGGAGACCTCGGCGACGCAGATCACCCTGAAGTCGGGGATCACCTCGACGAACACCAGGACCGGTGCCCTGGCCCTCGCGGTGCAGACCGCAGCAGCCACAGTGGTGACCCGCGCCCTGAACACCGCCATCGCCAACGTCGTCGCGGATGTCAGCGACGAAGCCGGGGCCCAGGCCCTGCTCGGTGCCGACGATGTCGACGCCGGCCTGGCCTACGGCGTCCGTCGCGCCATCAGCAACGCTGGCGGGCTCGTCGTCAAGGTGCTCCCGGTCGCCAGCGATGACCTCGCCGGATACCAGCGCGCCATCGCGACGCTCAAGGAGCGCTCCGACTTCTACCGCATCGTCCCGCTGACCTACGACGCCGGCGTCCAGGCTGCAGTGATCTCGGAAGTGAACCGTCGCAGCACCGCGCTGCAGGGTCGCTGGGCCACCACGATGCTGGCGAAGCCCATCGTCACGGAGACCGCTGTGGTCGCCGCGAGCGTCCAGGGCGTCCAGCACCTCGCCACGATCACGGATCCCCTGGCTGGCTCGGACTACAAGACCGTGTTCGACGCCACCGCCAAGTTCATCACCTGGGGCACCCGGGTCGGCGACATCCTGCGCTACGGCTACACCAACGACGGCTTCGGCAACCTGACCTACTCGGAAGGCATCGTCGACACCGTGGTCTCGGAGCAGAAGGTCATCCTGCTGAACTCGGTTCCGCTGCCGGTCGTCACTGCCTCGCTCTACGAGATCTGGCACCCGCTCACAACTGCGGAGCAGGCCACGACCTGGGGAGCCGCCGTGGGCGCCCTGGCGAACCGCCGCGTCACCGTCGCGTTCCCGGCCGATCCGGGCCGCGGCGGCGTCAAGGTGCCGGGCTACTTCCTGGCCTGCAGCCTGGCGGCGGAACGCTGCGCCGCGGCGCCCCAGCAGGGCCTCACCAACGCCGAGGTCCAGGACTGGGATGATATGTCCCAGGCCACCGTGGACTTCGCGGACCAGCTCGACGTCCTCGCGAACAGCGGCGCCTACATCGTGACCCAGAGCCCGACCGGGGTGGTCTACATCCGGAAGCAGCTCACCACGGATCTCAGCGACACCCGCAAGGCCGAGGACAGCGCCACGGTGAACCTGGACAGCATCAGCTACTACCTCCTCGACATCCTGGCGCCGTACATCGGCCGGGCCAACGTCGTCGCGGGCGCCATGAAGCTGATCGAAGCCACGATCAACAACGGCCTCACCGTCCTGGGCACTCCCAGCGGTGTCGTCCAGATCGGTCCCCAGCTCGTCGATGGCACCCTGGAGTACATCCGGCCCCACGCCGTGCTCCTGGACCGCGTCGTGGTCCGCGTGACCGGCTCCCTGCCGATCCCGCTGAACAACGGCGAGCTCGACCTCGTGGTCTGATCGTTTCGCACCTCAACCTCTCGCATCAAGGACTCCATCCATGGCTGACATCTTCGGCACCGACGCATCGGTGGGCGGCACGTTCCGCGGCAACAAGTTCTCGATGACGGTGGCGAACGCCGGGACCCTGGCCTTCGAGGGCGCCCTGGTGCAGCAGCTCCAGCTGAGCTATCAGCGCCAGGTCACCCGGTTCTGGGCGCTGGGCACCCGGGCCCAGTACTACATCGAGGGCAGGACCGAGGGTCAGGGCCAGATGTCCCGCATCGTGGGCCCCCAGGGGCTCATCGACGAGCTCGCCACCAAGCTCGCCGACTTCTGCACCGTGGCGACCCGCACGGTGTCCCTGAGCAGCACCAACGACGCCTGCAACAAGATCGTCAACAACGGCCAGACCGCCGGGGCCCTGAGCGGCCTCTCCCTGACCCTGCAGGGCGTCATCGCCAACGGCATCACCTTCGGTGCCGACGCGAACCAGTTCATCATCAACTCCTCGATCAGCATGATGTTCGCTGCGATGAGCAAGGGTTCCCCGACCTCGGCCCAGTAGTCCCGGTCTGGGCCCCGTGGTCACGACGCCGTCCCTAACCGGGGCGGCGTCGTTGTTTGATGTTGGGTCCAGGTTATGGTTTTCCCACAATGGCTGATCTCATGCAGGGTCGTGTCGTGACCTCAATCCCTGGCGCCGGGATCTGCCGGGTCCAGGGGTCCGGCTTCGACGCCTGGTTCGTCTACAACGGGCAGAGCTCTGTGGGCCTCGGGGTCCGGGAGAGCGGTGGCCTCGCCGCCGGCACCCAAGTCGTTGTCAGGCTCGGCGAAGGTGTCTACCCCGGCGTCGTGCTCGCCACGGTGCGGCCGCAGACCTCGCCGGAGATCGACAACTTCACGCCGCGATTCATCGTGGATCCACCGGTCTCGGGCTACTACGACAAGGGGCTGCTCCGCAAGGCGCTGAACGGGAACACGTGGATCAACGCCACGGAGCACCGCATCGACGGCTTCATGGATCTCGTCGCCGGGGAATGGAGCAAGCTGTCCCCCTTCGGGGCCTACACCAACGTCGAGATGTTCAGGGCGGCCATGGGTGCCGGGCCGATGTCCGGGGTCGAGTTCTTCACGGACACCCAGCTCACCAGGCTCCGTGGCCTCGAGCTCGACCAGGAGACCTTGGCGACCGAGGATCACCGGCACCGGGTCTGGAGCTCCCTGGAGCACACCACCAGGGATTGGTGGACCGCCGCGGAGGCCGTCGACGCCGAGAACGCGGCACCGCGCCGGCTCGGCATCGCGGGCCCAATCCACAACGCGTCGCAGCGCTACGTCGGGGGCCCCGGGCTCAAGGGGACCCCGCGGCCCGCGCTGTTCCAGGAGATCCTCGGCAGCGATGGCACCCTGGCTGTGACCACTGCTGGCTCCCTGGTCCTGCAGCGCGTCGTCGACATCGATCTGCCCCAGGAAGTGGTCCCCGTGGACCAAGGTGCCTACAGGACGCAGGTCAGTGCCGCCCTGGGGTCCCCGCGGGCACCGATCGAGGTCACCGGCGATCTCGTGGCGTGCACCCATGCCCAGGCCGCCTGGGATATCATCGACGGCATCACGCGGTACTGGGCACGCAGCGGTGTCGACGGGGTCCCGCAGCAGTGGTCCACGGACCGTGTCGCAGTGCAGCCCGCGGCGCCGCCGGTGTCCGCGGAGATGTGGGGCCAGCTGCCCCGGACCGTGGAGATCCGGCTCGACGACGAGGGCAGGACCAAGAAGTTCTTCGTGGGGCGCAGCACTTTCGCCTTGCTACCCGACGGCTCCGTGCTCGTCGAGAACAGCGGCCAGGCCCAGATCATGCTCAGCGGCCCCAACATCGTCCTGAGCGCCCCTGGGGACATCATCCTGGTGTCCGGTGGGACCTCCCAGGTCCTCGCAGGCCGGAACGTCGTGATGCGGGCGCAGGACACCCTGCAGCTCGCCGCGAACACCGGCCGGGTCGACATCAAGGCGGAGCGCCAGCTCTCCCTCCTCGGCGGCAACGACGGTGGCTCCGAGGGTGTCCTCGTGGAGTCCCGGTCCAAGGCGCTGGACTCCGCAGCCGGGGTCGGGGCCTCGGGCCGCGTCGGCGGCATCGTGCTGAAGTCGGCGACCGGGGCCTACATCGCCGCGGAGCAGGCCCTGGGCCTGAGTTCCAAGGGGACCCTGACCGTGAAGGCTCAAGGCGTCCAGATCGATACCGACGCCATCGCGGCGCGTGTTGTCCAGGGCGTCACGGTGTTCTCCGCGGCATCGACGACCCCTGTGATTCAGGTCAGCATGTCCGGGCTGACACAGTCCCTGTGGTTCAGCGGCAACGTCGTCGTCGATGGGCCCCTGGTGGCCACGGGGACCGCGCAGGTCAACGGGACCATCGTTTCTGGAGACAGCGTCTACGCCAAGAACGGGATCCTGGGGACCACCGTAGGTCAGGCCGGCACGGATCCCGTGACGAAGCAGACCCTGGCGGAACAGATCACTGCCATGGTCGCCGAGATCAACAAGCAGCTCAAGCCGTTCGCGACCGCCGCGAAGGCGCCCCAGGCCCAGCTCGAATCCACCCTGAATGCCAATGTGCCGCTGCTGTGGCAGCGTGTCGCGACCTACGGCTTCAGCTTCATGGACACCCCGGACTACGGGGTCGTCGCCTACGGGCTCCCCGAAACGAGGTGGCAGCGCGCCGCCCGGGGCACCGGACCGAAATGGATCGAGAAGTATGTCCGGGCCCCGAACAGCACCGAGGATACCATGCCGTTCCCGGGACGTTCTGCATGGGTCAACGACGGTCACTACTTCAAGGCGCCGGACCAGGTGTTCTTCGACCCGGTGACCTCGGCCTTTACTCTGAGTCAACCCAGTGATGATCCCGGAAACCAGATCCCGGCAGCTGCGCCGGGACCCCTTTCCGACTTCGTCCGGAGCCCGCATGCCTGAAATCAAAGTCTCTGACCTGACCCCAGACGAGCTCAGCGCCCTGGAGGCCAGCGGCGCCGACCTGAGCCGCGGATCCGTTCCGGTGCCCCAGGCCAAGGCGGCGCCTCGCGCCGTAGTCGGCGACGCCGTGCTGCCGACCGCGAAGCCCGTGGATGCCCCGGCGCCGCCGCCGGGGGTCATCGCCAGGGCCCGGGAGCGCCTCGCCGCAGCCCAGAGCCTGGCTGGCGAATCCAGCTTCGAGGAGAAGTCCAAGACGGGCGAGACCCTCCTGAAACAAGGTGAGGTCAAGCTGACCGACGCCCCGGCGTCCAGGGCCGACATCACCGTCGACGACGTCGACAAGGCTGCGTTCCTGGTGTCGATGCTCGGCGGAAGTCCCTTCCGGAAGTCCTACAGGCTGTTCGGCGGCAAGCTCCTGGTCACGTTCATGGCCCGGTCCGCCGAGGTTGACGCGATGTGTGCCGCGCAGGCCTACCGGGACGACGAGTTCGAGTCCCTGGTCAACGTCGAGGTTCAGGTCCGCCAGTCCCTCCGGATGAACCGGTACTTCGACTACCAGTTCGTGGCCTCCCTGCACTCCATCGAATCCTCGGGGTCCCCGCCGCGGGTGTTCGACGTGAACACCACGGCGGTGGTAGACTCGAAGCACGGTGTTGGGGCCTCCAAGCTCCGCGCCGCCCGGCTCGAGCTGGACCGTGAGCTCGCGCAGCCCCTGCGCGTCGCGCTGCGTTCCACGCACAGCAAGTTCGAGAACACCGTGGCTAAGATGGTCATGGAGGCCAATAACCCGGATTTTTGGGAAGCCGACTCTGTCGCCTGATCGCACGCGCTGTCGGGGCCGGCTTCTTCAATCCTAAGGGCTGGGCTGGTACCGAGCAGGACTGGCTTCGCCTCAACCTGCAGATCAGCATCTTCGAGGAGCGCGAGACCATCCAGCTCGTGCGGCTCGACGCGGAGCGCTGCATCGCAGCCATGGGGCTCGCCGACAGCGGACAATCCCTGGAGATCCGTCAGCAGTTCGCGTTCGACGGGATCAACCGGTTCCGGGCCGCGTTGATGCCTTGGATGCGCCAGAACACTCGGCAGAATGGCGGGGACCCCATGGACGACCTCTTGGACTGGTACGCCACGTTCCGCCCTGATCTCCTCGACGGTGCCCTCCGTCATGGGTGAGTTCTCCATGGGCTCCCTGGATGCCGCCGCTCTGGCTATGCAGGGCACGGCCGCCTACGGTCAGGCCCACCGGGCCCAGATGTTCCAGTCGCAGTTCGCTGGCTTCGACGCGTCCGGCGTCGCCGCGAACAACCCCATGATGGCACTGGGGTCTCAGTTCGGCGAAACCGGATCCATGGTGGCCATGATGGCCCAGACCATGTTCGCGTCTCATCCGACCATGGGTCCCCTGATGCAGCGGCTCATGATGCCGCCAGGGACCGATCTCGGAGCCGCGGCCCGGTTCCGTACGTTCCAGATGACAGCGGCCCGCATGGGGATGGGCGGGATCTCGGATGTCTATGGCAGCGCCCTGGGCATGAAGCCCGGCGACGCCGGCTACGGCATCATCCAGGCCCTGCCGATGTTCGACCAGATGAGCGGCGGGCTCATTGGCAAGTTCGCCAACATGCTCGATGAGAATCTGATCACTGCGAATGGGTCAGCTTCGCTCATGAACGCCTCGCAGTTCCAGCGCACCCTGGGGATCCTGAGCCCAGAGCACGCCATGATGATGCAGGCCAGCCTCATGGGGCACTCCAGGGCCAACGCTGCGGGGCGGTCCTTCGACGCCGTGGCTGACTTCGGCAACGAGAAGGCGTTCAGGCTCCGGAACCAGGCGTTCACTGCCGGGTTCACTAACGACGAAATGTCCATGGCGACGCTCTTCGCTCAGCAGCAGGGCAGTGTGGACACTGAGCTGATGCGCGAGCTCCGGGACCCCCGGAACGCGGCGTCGACGCGAATGAAGGTCAAGGCGCAGCTCGCGGACGTACGCCGTAAGAAGATCAGCGACATCGACGACGCCGAGGCTGACGCCGCCACTGACGCCTATATCCGCAACGAAGCCGCTGTCAGCGGCGGCAGCTTTGCAGCCAGAGGGGCGCGTCGGATCCAGCAGGGACTCCTGCAAAACGCCCAGCTGCCGCAGCTCCTGGCGTTCATGGACAGCGAGCACATCCAGCTCCGAAGCGATAAGGATGTCTCCAAGCTGGACGAGACCGTAATCCAGCTCCAAGCGCTGGCCCGGGCCGCAGCGATGTCGACGGAAGCTCTGATCAAGAACGCCTCGGCGCTGCAGCAGAACTACGGCGGCACCACGATGTACCATGCCACGGCCCTGGCGGCTGGGCAGAGCATGGACCGCACGTTCCGCCTGGCCGGTGGTAACAAAGAGTTCTCCGGGATGTTCACTGGAGAGCTGACGCAGCGCCACGCCGAGGCTGCGGGGTCCCAGTTCGCAGCCCGCCTCGCCTACCGCACCCTTCTGGACGGCCCCGCTTTCGCTGCCCGGCTGGCCTCGGACCCTGCCGGGGTGCAGCGCGAGATCGAAAACATGGGCGCCGTGGACGCCAGTAACGCTCGTCTGCTTCAGCAGGACCCGGCCATGATGGCCGCGGGGATGCGTGCTCTACAGGACGGCTCCAGCCCTGGCGCCGTCTACGCGCTGATGAACCGGGCAATGCTCGATAACCAGCGCAAGGAGTTGCGCATCGGTACGGTTCAGCTGACCTCTGGGAGAACCGTAACCGGTGCAGAACTGGACGCCGGGTTTGAGAAGCTGATGTCAGACAAGGAGAGTCGTCGCCTCGTCAGCGCGATGCTCACGAATCGTGCCGGTGAGGGCATGACCGCGATTGAAGAAGCCACCCTCAACGACCGCGTCCAGCAGACCATGAATATGTCGCTGCGAGAACTCAAGGCGCTCTCACTCGCTAAGACGATGCAGGGCGGCAACCTTCGCGGCATCGCGCAAGGCTACAGCGCCGAGGACAACGCGGCAAACCAGGCAGCGGATCTGAAGCGATTCGCCGAGGTCCAGCAGTCCCTGAGCAAGCTGGGCAAGCTGAACGTGGTTCGCGGCGGCAGCGCCATGCTCGGTGCCCGACTCCTGGACTCCAAGTTCGATGTCATGAGCTATGGCGAGGACTGGGGTAAGCTGGGTGTCGACGCTGGGCTCTTCGCCCCTGAAGACCAAGCCACCGCGGTGGCTGCGCTGAATGAGGCGCTCAAGGATCCCAGAGATCGGGAGTCTTTCGCGACCGACATGCGTCGGTACGCCAGGGCCCGCGCTGCGTTCGCCGGGACCGAAGGGCAGGACGAAGGTTCAGCGGCGCGCACCGAGGCCCGCAAGGAACTCACTGAAGCGGCCGGCTCGATGCGTCAGTACGGCTTCAACATCGATCCCAACATCACGATGAGTGACGCGGATCGCAAGGATGCCGAGGCACGGGGGCTCAACACGAACGCGCTGACCAAGCTGACCGGGGTGCTTGAAACACTGGTCAAGATGGTTGGTGGCGGCGCGCTCCCGACAGCAGACACGCCTCCAGCAGACAAGGACACCTCGAAGGGTAAGGCGTTCGCTGACCGCGCCAGTGAGGTCGTAGTGAAGATCTTCAACCAGGTCCCGAATGCGGGTGTCGCTGTAGAGCAAGCCCAGGGTGATCAAAAGGGCGTGAAAACCACGACACCGACGTCGGCACCAAGAGGTCGCTAGGCCATGTCTGATCTCATCTTTTCGTCAGTGCCAGGCCGTATCGTCAAGGTGCTCGCTGCGGACGACGCCCAGACCTTCCGTCTCATCGTCAAAGATCAAAACGGAGATCTCGACAGCACTGGAATCGTTACCGGCGTCCGCGTCGGCCAGCGTGTCGCGGCGCAGCTTCAGGTCACGCTTGACGAAAGCCTCTTCGTGGTGCCGTTCGGCGACGAGGCCGGCCAGATGACGGTCACCTTGGTGCACGGCATGTTGTGTACCTCGGGATCCGGAACTAGCGACGGCGTCCAGCGACTCCTTCAGTGGTACAAGGCCAATAAGCTGCAACGGGCCAAGACACAGCCAGTCACGTTGGCCATCGGAGCCAGCGTGTTCAAGGGCTACGTGCTCGGTTCCGATCTCGACGCTCAGGCCGCCGAGGGCGGTATGGTGCGGAGCCAGCTCAGCCTTGTGGCCTGGAACGTCCAATGATCAACGACTTCCTGGCCTACCTCGACAACGATCCCGTGTCGCCGGACTCCTCGTCGATTCCAGTAGTGATGTGGCCCGTGTTCACGCCGCGAGTCATCGCAGGTGAAGAAGCCGTGCTCCGCGGCGCCCTGATCGGCACCGGGCTATCGCGCCTTGAGACCTTCCTGCGCTGTGCCCAGCTCGCGGATCTCGTCGCGGAGTCCCCGTTCCAGGACGCCATCACGTACAGAGATCCCCGGGTCACGTACACCCGTGCCGCGCTGCGCAGCCTGTTCATGCTGCAGGGCTTCGCGGTGCAGTCCCCGTTCGCCGTGGAGGCCGTGTTCACGGCGCTGCCGAAGACGCCCACGGTGGGCCGCTGGTTCCTGCGAGTCCTCACGGCCTCAGCCGGCAATGGCACCATGTCCGTGCAGGACGACCGCGGTGGCACCGGGGTGGCTTCGTTCACCTACGCCGGCGGTGTCTCTGGTCTGATCACGTTCCCGTCCCTGGACGGCGCCGTGACGCTCTACGGGACCCCTGTGGTCGGCCAATACTGGGAGATCACGTACCGCCAGAAAGCGGAGCCCTGGGTTCAGACCGCGGCGCGACGTGTTGACACGCTGTCGCCAGCTGCGTTCCTGTCCCCGCGACTCGCTGCGGCATTCCGGACATGCCCGCTGCAGCTTGATCGTCTCGCCGCTGTGGTGGCTGGCCTTGGTGGGGCAGTCTAATGGCTACGGCGCAAGGAGGAGGATTCGGGGTTGGTAACTTCGCAACCCGCGCCGACGGTTCCACGACTGAGGGCGCCAACGCGACGTCGTACACCAAGCCTGCATCGTCTCCCAGCGGAGACCGTCTTGCCAGCCTGTTGTCGTCGACCCGCCAGGGTGATCTCCCATCGGTGTCGTTCGCGTTCCGCGCCTGGGTCGAGATCGGCAGCGTCGAGTATGCTGCAGTCCAGGTTGCCGTGACGCAGTCCAAGCACGAGGGCAGAGCGATCTGTGAGCTGGCCGTCGGCACGAACACACGGGACATTGCTGGGCGCAAAGCGATCCCAGCGAACTTCAAGTTCATCCGAGGCACCCCTGCACGGGTTCTCGTTGAGGTCGACCGTGACGTCGGCTCTGAAACTGGCGCGGCTGATGGCCGCGAGGGTCGAAGCCTCCTGCTCAAGAAGGGCACCCATGTCCTGTTCGATGGGGTCGTCGACGACGGTGGTCCCAGCAACTTGAGCCACGGTCGATTCAACTTGCGCGTCATCATTGTCTCTAAACTGATTTATCTCGCCACGGGCTCCCTGCAGTATTCCGGACTTCCGTCAGGTTACCTCGGTGGTGGCCTCGCCAACCTGCTGAACAACAACTTCCCCATCGGAATCAAAGGGGACCCCGGCGTCGACTTCTGGAAGTCGATCAAGGACTGCTACCTCCGCATCATCAACATCGAGGAGTCCCTCATCGGCGTCGCCAACACGAACGCGCTGGGAGCCTTCATCCAGGAGTTCAAGCTCCAGGGAAAGCGATCCACGGTCAACGCGGCGATGCTGAACCAGATCGGTGGCGGGCTCCCTGGCGGCATCTTCAGCACGACCGCGATGGGTCAGGTCGTCACGGCATATTTCAATGCCGAGCTGCACTACGATCTGGCCCAGCAGAGCATCCTGCAGCGCATCAAGGCGCTCGCTGAGGACTTCCACTTCGCGCTGATCGAGAACGGTCTCGGCTACGCCGTGGTCCCGTACACCCCGTTCGTGCCACGGTCTGCCATCAAGGCCACGATCTGGCCTGACACTGTGTACTCGACGCAGTGGACATCGCACTCCACGGCCACCCTGGCAGGTCTGGCGTTCGTCGACAACCTCCGCGGAACCCTGTTCGCGTCGGCCCGTAGCGATGGGCAGTCCGCGGCCACGTTCGCGGTTTACGGGGCCTACAGCCGTCCCGGGACCCCGATCCCAACGAACCCGCTTGATCCCAACGGGAACGCCCTGGGCATGCTGATGGCGCTCCCGGCGCCGACCTGGCTCTCGGGCCAGACCGGCAAAACGAACACGGCAGCACGCGTAGAAGCGGCCCGGAACCGCTTCTATGTCGACGAGCTCCGGAAGTTCGGGGACCCCTACGCCAGGGAGCTCACGCTGAAGCAGGCCTACATGGGGCACAGCTTGACCGTGGAATGCCCACTACGGCTGGATATCGGGGTATGCACCCCGGTACGAATGGTCTACCCGGACGTGGCTGGCACCGGGCTCATCGACGCCGCGGCTATTTATGGGTCCGTAGAGGGCGTTAGCATTGTTCTCGACGCCGCATCAAAACGGGCCGTAACCGTCCTGGAGATCATGTATGCCCGATCGGATCAGCAGCAGGCCCAGGACGTCGACCCCGGACCTCTTGGATCGTATGCAGGGGGTACCTCGGATCTCCACCCAATATGGGCCACGACTTACCTCGGAGCCCGCCTCGACGAAGCCCCTGACACCACGCCCGTGGACCCCAACAGCCGAGCTGTCACGGGAGTGGGGGACTTCCCCGTCAACAACGGATCCAGCAACCTCGCCTGATCCCTTCGCGGACTACCGGCGCAAGCCGACGCCGCAGGGGCTCCGCGGCGTAGTGGACCACCTGAACCCGACGATCGAGAAGGCACTCCGGGCCTACGCTCCGAACGCCACTGAGGTCGTCAGGAGCCGCGCCAGGATCATCGCCGCTGGGGCCATTCGTTCCTTCAAGCCGGACCAGGGCGCTGATCTCAACACCCATGTGTACCGCCAGCTCCAGCGGCTCCAGCGCGAGGCCCCTCAGATCTCGGACCCGATGCCGCAGCCGGAACGGACCCGGCGGGACAGTGGGAAGATCATGGCTGCGATCAGCCAGGCCGCGGACGACATCGGCCGGGAGCCCACGGACGAGGAGATCTCGGAGCTCACGGGGCTCCCGGTGCGCCGCGTCACCAAGATCCGCAAGGGGATCCGGAGCCGGGTCTCCGAGAGCCAGTACACCGAGGGCTTCGGCAACGATGATGACTCCGAGACCGACAGGGATGTCACCGCCGCGGAACGCACTGGCTACGATGACTGGATCGATGCCGTGTACCACGATCTCCCTGAGGTCGACCGGGTCGTGATGCAGTACCGCACCGGGTACCGCGGCGCCCCTGTGCTCAGCAACGTCGACATCGCGAAGCGGCTCCGCCTGAGCCCCGCCGCGATCAGCCAGCGCGTCTCCCGGATCCAGGCCAAGCTGGACGAATACAATGGTTGAAGCGAAGCAGCGCCAGACCACTGCGGAGACCACGGCGTGGCGCCAGGTCCGCGACTCCGAGCTCAACGGGCTCAACGTGGGGCTCCAGACCGGTGACTTCTCCAACGCCGCCAGGGACCCCCTGGCGGGTCAGGAACAGGCGACCCCGGGGTACCCGCCCACTGCCGGCATCCACGCCGCCTACGAGGCAGTGATCGGTGACGCCGAGGACACCGTGACGTTATCGACCTACCTTACCGGCCTGGAGCTCCAGGACGCCGTGCTGGAGGCTGCGCGCCGGACCTCAGCGGTGCTTCGTAGCTCTCGCGGCGCCGCCCTTGCCCAGCTCCGCACCACAGTGGAAGATGCGTCGCGTCGGAGCGACCACCTCGACGACCTCCTCCTGTCCGACGATCTCCCCATAGGCCCCCAGAAGACATGAGTCGTGACCTCGCCATCTTCCAGGGCCAGAAGCCCGCAACCACGGTTCGGTATGCCTCAACGGCTACCCTGGAGGGCACCGCGAAGCTCGTGACCAAGTTCGCCTCCCTGTTCCTGTCGGATTACGATGTGACCCGTGACCGCGGCACCGACTTCAACGCGGATATGGTGACTGGGCTGATCAGGACCAACGCTCAGATCCTGCAGCGCTTCGCACTGGCGGCTGCGGAGGTTGTCCGCCAGCTCGGGGACCAGTCCACGCTACCGTCGTCGGAGCAGCTCCTGCGCGCCGATCTCACTGACTTCGCCCGGGTCGGCGCCTCGATCCGGCTCTCCGTAACCCTACGGACCGTCGATGGCTCCGTTGACCTCCAGCTTCCCGTGGGACCCCAATGACCGCTGCCCTCACTGACCCGATTTCCGCCGACGAGTTCCAAAACAACAAGGATGTCGTCGTGGCGACCCTGGCTGCCCGGGACCCCACGCTGGATCTCAGCGACGGCTCCGCAGTGGTCGGACTCGTCGTCGAGAACGAGGCCCAGATGGCGGCTCAGCACACTGCCCGCTACAACGCCTTGAACCTGTCGTTCAGTCTGGCCGCCATCGCGGCCAACCTCTCCACCGTGGACGACGCCCACGTCGACTCCCTGATCTCGAACTACTTCCTGACGCGCCGCCTGGCCTCAGCCGCCTCGGGCCCGGTTCGCGTCGTGACCGCACTGAACACAGGGTACCTGATCCCTGCCGGGTTCCCGTTCGTCGCCAACGGGAACACCTTCTCAACCACGGATGCGGTCCGGGTCTACCCGACGGGGTCCGGGATCACGGAGACCAGCACCACCAAGAAGCTCGTGCTCCGCGCCGACGGCACCTACGAGTTCACGCTGAGCGTCACCGCTGACGCCGCGGGCACCGCCGGGCTGCTCTCGGCTGGTACCTCGCTGACGATCCAGTCCCCCATGGACGGCATGACCGCTGCCACGGTGGCCACGGACTTCGTCGGCGGCGCCGACCAGGAGACCTCCGCTGAGCTCCTGGCCCGGGCGCAGTCCGGGATCACGGCGACCACGCTGGCTGGCCCGGAGCACATCCAGGCCGCGCTGAGCGTCCTGCTGCCCGGGATCCAGACCGCGGTCCTCGGCATCGGGTCCGCCCTGATGACCCGGAACCGTGGCAACGTCTTCGGGATCTCGATCCCCGGGACCGAAGACATCTACGTGAAGACATCCGCGTTCCCGCAGCAGAAGACGCTGCCGGTCACCGCCACGGCCTTCAGCGCGGTCCGCGACATGGCGTTCACGATCGCCAACGACGACGCCGCCGGGATCTATCGGATCCTCGCGATCCGGCCGGCTGGGATCCAGGGCGTCCAGGGCGACGCCCCGGGATCCGTGACCCCCATGATCCGGACCGACCTCGTCTTCACCCCGAAGACCAGGACGGCCTCGGACTACATCTACGGCGGCATCGCCGATCTCCGCGTCGTGTTCACGGACACCTCGACCCCGGCGTCCACTGTGATCGCCTCTGGTGACTCCCAGGCCTATGAGGTCGACGTCCTCTACATGCCTGAGGTCGCCACCGTCGGGAACTACTGCTACGGCACGAACCGGCCGGCCGGCACGGACTACCTCGTCAAGGCGGGGGTGCCCTGCATGGTCGAGGTTGCGATCACGCTGCGCCCCAAGAAGGGAACCACGGTCCCCGCGGTGCTCGACGTCCAGACCGCCATCGCTGGGGCCATCAACGCGCTCCCCTTCGGGACCACCAGGCTCAGCCTCTACGTCGTGATCTCGGCGCTGCAGACGATCTCGTTTCAGGGCGACGTCGTGGATATCCTGCTTTCGGGCTCCGTGCTGGCACCCACCGGTGCCGAGCTGCTCCTGATCCCGTCGCAGGGCGTCGATCTCCCCGTCGACGTCGACAATGCCTGCTCGCCGGAGAACACGTTCTTCACGGCCCCCACGGGCAACATCGAGGTGACCTTTGTTTCCTGATTCCCAGGAGATCCAGGCCCTGATGACGACGAAGCCCTGGGCTCTCTTCGATCTCCTCGGCACGTTCTGGAAGAACTATGTCGAAGATCGTGATGTCCTCCGGGTCCACGAGTTCGCGCACCACGAGATCCACGCTGACGCCCTGACTCACGCCGATGCCATGGACCGCACGGCCTCCGTGCTGACCGTGGAGCCCCTGAGGACCCAGCAGTGGTGGGCGATTCAGCTCCGGGAGTCCGGGCTGGTCCAGGAGCCCAACCTGGTGGTGTACGGTTCCGGCCGCGTCTTCGGTGACGGCACCGTCTACGGTCAGATCGAGCGGAACAGCTATGGCTGGATCATCCCTGGAACCATCAAGAGCATCGGGCTCGTCGTCGACAATCCCTGGGTGACATCCACGCTCTTCGACGTCTCCAACAGCTCCTTCGACGCCACGAAGTCCGTGCTCCGCTTCGACGAGAACCCCTTCGACACCGTGCCTGCCAGGCTGCTCTACGACAACAGCGGGGCTCCGGTGACCTACGTGGCCGCCGATGGGACCACGAAGCAGGACCGTGAGATCGTGCTCTGGCTCCGCAACGTCGGCTTCGACCAGAACGACATCTTCCTCCGCTTCGGCTCCATCATCAAGCTCGCTGGGACATCGTCCCCGGCATACCGCGCCACCGTGGAAGCGATCTGGCGCGCCCTGATCCAGGGCCCCAGCATGGATGTCCTGTGGCGCGGACTCCTGGCCTCGGCCGGCCTCGCCTATGTCGTCGGCGACGAGACCGTGGAGCGCATCGAGGTCGATGTCGACGGCCTCGCCGTGGTGACCTCGAAGTCGGTGTACCGCGCCGCGGCAACGGCCTCGGCCGTGGTCAGCGTCGGGGATGTCCTCACCGCAGGTCAGCGCATCTTCGACACCGTGGAGCTCATCGACGTCAGCGACGGGCTCCCGGATGTCCTGACGGGTCTCGCCGGGCTCGTCCTGAACCGGGGACTCATCGACGGCACCGCCGTGGTCACGGCCCCCAATGCCCCCTCGACCTGGACCGTGATCCAGGACCCCGTGTCGGGCCGGCCCGAGTTCCGGTTCGAGCTCATCGGGACCCCGGCTGACGTCGAGGCGTTCTGGGCCGCGGTGCACGCCCGAGGGCTCCAGGGCACCACGGTCGGTGAGGCCACCGGGGCCAAGGCCGGGGACCCCGTGAACCCGGCCGAGTTCTTCGTGAACAACTTCTTCAATGGGCGCCTCGTCATCATCCTCCTGAAGCCGCGGGACTTCCTGGCCACCGAAACCGGCTTCCTGGACCGGATCCGCACCCTGATCCCAGCCGGGGTCCTCGTGCTGACCCAGATTGCCCTGGGCGACACCTCGGATACCTTTGACGCCGCCGGAACCACAGACACCGTGTCGATCTGCCCAGCCCTGGGGCTCCTGGACACCCTGGACACCGCGACCGCCGTGACCGACTACCCGCCCATGGTATGGAACGCATGATCACCTCCCGCCTCGACGCCAACTCCATCATCGGGCGCCTCAAGCTGTGGTTCCCGGACCGCCCCGGCGAGGTCCTGGAGCTTCGTAACCTCGTGACCTATCAGGGCGCCGACGTCATCGCGGGGGCCCTGGCCGGCCTCGCGGACTACCGGCTCTCCGCGATCTGGTTCGAGTACAGCAACGCGGGGTCCCCGGCCCCGATCACCCCGGCCCGGGCCGACACTGCGGCCTCGGTCCAGGCCGAAGCCACGATCCCGGCGCAGCGCGACATCAAGCTGGGCCTCCTCGTCGCGAGCCCCGTTCTGACGTCCAGCGGGGCCAACTACGCCGCCAACAAGGGCACCTACCACGCCCTGACCTCCGGGACCGACGGGCTCCTCCATGGCGCCTCGGTGCCCTTCGGCTCCAGCTCCAAGATCATCGGGGTCTCCCTGGTCGCCCTGCCAGCCAGCGGCCCCCTGGTCTATGCCCGCGCCGCCGTGAGCCCCATCCTGCCCGTGGGTAGCTCAGCCCAGGTCGCCTCAGCCTGGTCCACGGAGATCGTCTAATGGCCACCACGCCCTGGGCCGCACTGGTCCGTCTGATCGTTGACGGGGACCCCGTCAACGCCGCCGCGACCCGGAAGCCCGTCGACGACCTCGCCCAGCGCACCCAGTATCTCAAGGAGATCACGGACGCCCTGCGGGCCCAGCAGCTCGTCATCGTTCCGGACGCCAATCTGGATGCCGCCACCGTGGTCGGCACCCCGGTCTACCTGGACACCGCGACGAACACGTATCGCCCCGCGCTGGCTTCGGCAACGAGCCAGGATGCCAGCGTCACCGCGCTGCCCACCGCCTTCGCCGTCGGCATCGTCATCGAGAAGACCGCGGCGACCCGTGGCAACATCGGCACCTTCGGTCGCTTCGTCGAGCTGGTCACACTGGCGGACTGGAACGGGCTCATGGAGACCGGGACCGGTGCCGCCGTGGCCGGGCACTACTACCTCTCCAGCACCCAGAGCGGCAAGCTGTCCCGGAACCCCGGCAGCCTCGGCGTCTACATCGGCCAGCTCAGCGGCTCCGGCGTGTTCTATATCCGTGCCGTGCCGCCGGACTACGGCGCCCACACCCACCACAAGTTCGCGATCTCCCCGCTCCCTGCCGTCACGGATCCCACCAACGTGGCCCAGGTCCACAAGGATGGCGGCACCGGAAAGTGGATCATCGACATCCCGAACCCGGCGGCCCGGGGCTGGCTCCCCGCGGACGGCCAGGCCTCGGATACCTGGCCCACGGGCTGGACCGCCGGCGACGCCGCCAATGGGTTCTGGTACAACCTGAACCACAGCAGCGATGCCTCGCTGCGTGCCATGTTCCCGCCGGTCCCCGTGGACAGCCACGTCTTCGTTCAGGGTGGCCTCGTGCAGCCCGACAGCCGGGTCATCGTCAACGAGTACGGGATCTGGTGGACCGAGAACATCAACGGCGCCCAGACCTCGGCGCCGTGGTCCGACAGCATGCAGGCGGCACCATCCCAGGAGCCCGGCATCGACTTCTGGTTCAGCCGAATCCTGATGGGCACCGACGGCGGCCTGGTCCGCAGCCTGATCTTCTCGGAGCAGAGCGCCCTCCTGGGCCGCTTCGTCCGGGCCGGCGGCCTCGAGGCCACCGACGGCGACCTCCAGCTCATCATCGACGCCCTCACCGTGGATCCCGTCGCCGACGAGGGTGCCTTCGCGGTGAAGCAGATCACTGGTCCCGTGTTCAGCCGCGGCCCCGTGGTGAGTCGTATCAAGGTCGCCGGCGGCCTCAGTGCCCAGGCCACTGCTGGCACCAGCGCCGACGGGCTCCATGGCGTCGTCACGCTGACCCTCACGGACAGCGCCCTGAGCCAGGGCATCGCTGCTGTCGCCGACCTCGCCAACGCCCGGGTCGACAGCATCGAGGGCGTCCAGGCTGTCAGCCTGCTCCCGGGTCGCGTCGCTGCCCCCGTGTTCACCGTGGACGTGAGCCCCTCGGCGCTGTCGGTCTCGAAGATGTCGCTGGCGCTGTGGATCTACAGCAGCAGCAACGGAGCCCTGCCGACCAGCAACGCGATCCAGATCGACTACAAGGTGGTCCCGCCGGCGACCCCCGCGGCGCCGGCCCTGCTGCCGACATCCTGGACCTCGCTGGCCCAGGTCACCGCAGCGACGACAGGTATCAACTCCCTCGTCGCGGGCCGCTACTCCAGGACCAACCCGGATGCTGTGGGGTACCCCTTCGTGCTTCCGACGGTGCCGGCTGGCAGCATCGTGCTGATCCGGGTGACCCGTCTCGGGACCACGGACAGCTTCGCTGGGACCATCTCGATTCCGCGGCTGGAGTACAAGCTCCTCGCGCCGTGATTCCCTCCTGAGGAGATGTCGTGCCCGCTACGCTGATCAATCCGAACTGGTACGACCAGAACTCTGAGCGGGTCTACCCGCTCATGGACGGGGTCACCCGTCTCGACACCGCCGGGGCCTATGAGCTCCCGAACAACCTCATCGTGGATCTCCGGATCTCGGCTGCGCTGAGCTACGATCCCACGAAGTTCTATATCCGACGTCTCCAGGCCTTCGGCTCCGGCGTCCTCGTGACCGTTGCCGTGGACGGGACCGGAGATGTCGCCACTGCCGTGGTGCCCAGCGCCGGCTTCGAGGAGTTCCAGCCCTACCGCATCGTTGGGCTGCCAGGCCACCTCTCCATCACCGGGGTCATCGTCTTCAGCTACGCCGCAGCGCTCATGGCGGCCGGCCTCGCCGACTTCACCTTCGACCTCGCCGCGACGCGCATCCTGCCCACCTTGATCACGCCGGCGCAGACCGGAGTGACCTCGCTGACGATCCGGGACAGCTTCGGCGGTGAAGTCGCCCTGGTCGGCGCCGCGGTCATCGCCGCCGGCAACAACGCCGCGCTGACGGTCCTGGGACAGACCATCACGGTGGGCATGGACTCCGGGGTCATCATCGGGGACCCCTGTGGCGCCGCGGATCCCGGTGGCCAGAGCCGCCCCGCGATCCGCAGCATCAACGGGGTCGTCCCTGACGGCTCCGGCGCCATCACGATCACCCCGATCGGGTGCCCTGAGATCACAGCTGGAAATGGTGGCCTCGTCCTGACGGATCGCTGCGCGGAACCCTGCTGCGGCGACGTCGAGATGGCCGCCATCGCTGAGAACGTTCAGGCCCTGGATCGCTTCCTCGCTGATCTCGCCAACAAGGCTGCCCAGCTCGAGAGCTCGACGCGCAGCGTGGAGTCCTGGCTGGTTCAGTGATGACTCCCTTCCTCGAAAACAATCTGGAGCTGGCGTACCCGTTCGAGGATGGCACCGAGCTGTCCTTGACCGCCGCCGTCGGCGACGCAGCCGTGGTCAGCGACCAACCGGGCCCATACGTCGTCGAGCTCTTCGACCCGCAGTACCCGGCCATGGCCGCCAACTTCCGGCTCCGGATCTCAGGAGCCAACGGCGTCTTCTTGGACACCACGGGATGCACCGTGGTCACGATCGGCGCGTTCGAGTTCGTCTCCATGACAGACGGCACCACGGGGGCCACGGCGCGGTTCATGCTGGCCACGGAACGCATCGGCAGCATCGGAGCCCTGCCGGCGCCTGCCACCTTGGTGGCGTCGGCGTGCTATGAGACCTCATCCGGCCTGAACACGCTGCAGGGGCTCCAGGGTGACGTCGTTCTGGAGCTCCCGGACTACTGCGTCGCGACGCAGGAGACCGACGGCGCCGTCACCTTGGCGTTCCAGGATCCCGCGGACCGCGTCGACTGCGGCGGCGGCCCCGCCGCGGCACGCCTCTTCGCCCTGGGTGGCGCCTCTGCGGACAGCTCGGGATCCCTGCACATCGATGCTGCCGGCTGCTACCGACTCGTGCCGGTCCCGGGGACCCCGGGGCTCCTGCACCTCATGAACTTCTGTGATCCCTGCGTGCACTGCGAGGATATCGATGCCCTGCAAACCAAGCTGACGGCACAGGCCAGCTACTACCACCAGCTCGGGGCGATTCACGTCGACCAGTTCAACCGGTACCAGAACGCCGTGGCCGCCGCCAACGCCAAGACCGCCGCAGTGCAGAGCGGTGCGGACATCTCGGTGCCCAGCGGCTTCATCGACTTCGTGGGCCGTGTCTTCAACCGGCCCTACTTCAACCAGGTCTACGTCGCCGTCGTCAACAACACCCTGCACACCATCAGCGTCAGCCTGACCATGACCATCCTGGACCCCGCGGTCCAGTCCCAGCTCACGATGTCGCCGCACTCCCTGCTGGTTACGAAGACGCTGAGCGGCGGAGCCCCGTTCGCATCCTTTGCCGGGTTCCCCGGCAACGTGACGTTCGACCTGGATCCGCAAGACAGCGTCGGGTTCAACACGGAGCTCCAGCGCATGTCAGTGGCAGTCGGCGCCCCGGTCTCGTCGTCGTGGCGTCTGGCCGCCACGGTGACGTTCACCGGCGGACCTGCACCGTTGCCGGCCCCTGCCAGCATCACGAAGCTGCTGACCCCCACGATCGAGCTCTTCGGGGCTCCGCTGTCATCGGTGCCGCCATGACCTGGTTCGACGACAACGAACGGAAATCGTACCCCTTGGTCGGCGACGACGACGGGCTCGTGCCACATGACATCCTCGTGGATGTCATGGTGTACGCGCCGTCTGCGGTGGGTACACGCCTCACACTGACCTCGATCGCGGTTACAGACCTCGTGGTCTCCGTGGTGTTCAGCCTCGACGGGACCCCGGCCTGCTACGCCACCGTGACGAACTCTGAAGATCTCGTGCAGTCCTCGGTTCAGCTGGAACCCATCGCCACGGGGGTCTCCGGCTTCGTCGTGTTCGGATCCGGGATCCGGCGCCGGCGCCTCAACGTCACCGGGACCTACGGGGTCGTGGACTCCGCGGCTGTCCTCTTCGACTCGGCGCCGCTGACCCCGACGCTCACGGTCCAGGGTCGCGAGCTCTTCGGACGTGTCACCCTGGAGGCCGGCAGCGACGTCTCCATCACGGCCGAGAATGTCGTGATCCAGGGCGTCGGCACGCGTCGAGCCGCCGTGTTCCGCCTCGTAGAGGCCGTCCGCGGGGAGCCCGTTGGCGCCGCGTTCAAGTCCGCTGAGGCCGACCTCCCGGCTCCCGCGGTTCGCAGCATCAACGGAATCCCGCCACCACTGGATCTCGCCATGGTGGTCATCAAGGAGCTCCCCACCGAGGCCGATGTCGACGTGGTGCCTGATGCTACGAACCACGCCATCACGGTTCTGGACCACGGAGAGCCCTGCGCATGAAGATCTCCGGTCAGACCTGGCAGGACTCCCTGCGCGGCCTTTCGTACCCCTTCGCCGTAGCTGGCCCGATTCGGGCTGAGGACGGCACCGAGCTCGGGCCCGACGTCATCACCGATCTCGCCCTGTTCGTGAGCGCCGGCACCGAGGCCGTTCTGCTCTACACCGTCACCGTGGTTCAGGGTGTCTCCGCGACGTTCTCCTTCACAGATGTCACCGGAACCGTGCTGGGAACCGCGACGGTGACGCCGGCAGATACCACGCAGGTCGGGGTCAGCGCCGACGGCGTCAACGCGGGCTTCCTCGCCTTCGACGTCAACGCGATGCGCGGCGTCCTGAACTGGACCACGGGCACCTACGTGTTCCGGACCGCCGTGGTCCCGCACGTTCTCGTGTTCTCCGATCCGGCCTGGCGTCGCGGCATCGTGGTCCCCGGTGGCGAAGTCCTGACCGGAGAGGTCTGGCTCGTCGGCGCCGACGGGATCCAGCTCGCTGCGACCGTCGATGGGTTCGCGGTACACGCCTATGGAGATCCCTACGCCGGCCGCACGGGCCCGCGCCGGACCTACGTGGCTGTCAACGGGGTCCTGCCTGACGCCAACGGCAACATCAACGTGGTCCCAGCTGGCAGCTCGGCGCAGTTCCGGCTGAACTTCATTCCGCTGGGCAACGGCAAGATCCGCGTCGAGGTCACGGGATGATTTCTCAGAACCAGTTCTACGGCGACAACCTGATCCGGGCCTTCCCGTTTCAGCCCGGGACTGTCTTGGATCCCCGGATCTTCGTGGATCTCGCCCTGCGGATCACCTCGGCGTCGGAGGCGCTCAGCGACCCCGGTGCCGTGGCCCTGGTGTCCCTGGGTGGCACCTCGGTCCGTTTCGACGTGCTCACGGGGCCCATGGCTGGGGCCTCGTTTCGCGGCACGATCCCGGTGAGCCCGGCGCTCTATGAGCGCGTCCGCCTCGACTTCTACAACGTCGCTGGCGTCGCGGCCCCGGGCCAGGGCTACGGCTGGGTCGTCCTCGGCGATGCCGCGGTTCCCAGTGGGACCTACAGCGAGCTCGTGGAACCCACGGTGCTGCGCTACCTCGAGGCCAACAACACGGTCTCGTTCCGGCTCGCCAACGCCCCGTGCCGCGGCGATACCGTGGAGCAGGAGTCCCTGGGTGCCTCGTCGTCGTTCTCCTTCCAGGGCAGGACCGCTGACACCGTGGCGCGGTGCGTCGAGATCGCCGTGGTCCCGCCGGCCCCGGTCCCACAGGACCACGTATCCCCGGACCCCGAGGGGACCACCGTGGTTCCGGTACCGATCCCGGACCCGACGCAGAACGTTACGACATATCGAACCGGCGCCACAACTACGGTGACGACCCGCGAGATCGTGGTCGCAGACGCGCTCCCAGCGTACCCCGGCTACGACGCCGTGCCGGCCGGCGCCGCCGCGATCGGTGCCGACGTCGCCGCGGGCTACAACATCAAGCTCACAGGATCCATCAGGGACGGTGTCCTCCGCGTCAACTATGTCCTCGGCGCCGGGCTGGGGCCGTGGTGCGGGGCCGTACCGGGATGCCCACCCGGGGTGCCCTCCCTGCTGGCCCTGAAGTCCATCAACGGGGTCCAGGGTGAGAACCTCGAGTTCGTCAGGGGCGCCGCGATTGACGTCCTGCCTTCTCCAGGTGATCACACCCTGTATTTTGTCGTGCACCCCGAGAAGCTGAACCGTGCCACTGCCTGACCTGTACAACACGCCGCTGCCGGACCTCTCCGGGCCTGGGTACCCCGTGGTGTCCCATGCCCCGGCCGGGGGCTGCGTGGACCCCGGGATGGTCGAGGCCAAGGCGTGCTGGCCGTTCCCTGGCCTGATCCGGGTCAGGGTCTTCGCGCTGCCCACGGAGCCCCTGGGAACGCTCCGGTTCGCCTTCTTGCGCATCAGGAACCTGTTCCCGGTGCCGCCCTCGATCGGGGTGCACTGCCCCACCGTGGTGGCCCCGTCGCCGACGGTCCAGATGATCCCGGGCACCGCTGGCGACGCCTCCTGGACTCGCGAGGTCACGCAGCCCGCCGATGACGCCTGCCAGATCAAGTGGACCGACCTCCTCAAGCTGCCGTGCATTATCCCCTCGATCTCCGGGGGCCCGATTCGGGACGGCGGCGCCACGGTCATCGGCTCCATCGACGTCACCCAGACCGGCACGGGCTGCGGCGTTGGGTTCGTGCTCGGTGGCGTCCTCTTCGGTGGTGGCGGCGGTGTCGGGCCCACGGGTCCCCGCGGCGCCACGGGGCCCACGGGAATCGGACCTACGGGTCCAACGGGTCGCAACACCATCGGCGGCTACAACTTCGTCATCAAGGATATGGCGCAGAACTGGCTCACCTCGTTGGCGTGCTCCAGCTGCTCCTTCGACTACGACGAGAACATTCCCGTGCTCGTCGATGTTGACGGGCTCCTCGTCGCCGCGGGCTCCCCGATCGGCTCCGGATCCGGCGCCCCAGGCTCCCTGCAGCACGTCAAGAACGGCAGCCAGTCCCCAGTGCTCTGCGGAGACCGCGTCGCCCTGGTTCTCGTGACTCCGGGGTCCCCGAACCAGTGGAAGGCATATAAGACATGACCACTGCGACTGCCCCGAACCCGCTTGAGGTCCTCGTTGCCCTGGAATCCCCATTGCTCGACGGGCTCGCCCCGGAGCTCGCGGACATCCGGGCCCGCGCCGCCGAGGCCGCGGCCAAGCTCGAGGGGCCCACGGAGTGCTCCAGCTGCGAGCGCGGCCGCGTCCTCCGAACCTTAGCCGTTCTCGCCGAGGAACTCCAGGGTAAGCTCGACGCTGAACCAGTGCTCCGCTCCGTGTTCCCCTCCTTGATGATCACCGCGAAACAGAGCATGTCCCATGGCTGACCCCATTACCTACGCGCTGCACACCGACATCCAGGAGACCAACGTGGGCACCCCGGGCCGAGACCAGGGCTGGCGCATCGAGCTCACGACCAGGGTCGCCTCAGGCTTCCAGGATGCCGCGATGTTCCGGTACCAGAAGATCTCCGCCTCCGAGATCCTCTTCACCGGGGTCTGCTCGCCGGCTGATCTCGCGGACTACGGCACCGTGCCGACCACGGAGCTCTCCTTCTTCCGCAGCAATGTCGCCAAGCTGGACTTCGCATCCCGGAGCGTGGCCTACGAGATCCGGGACGAGATCCTGGCTGAGCTCGAGATCCTGTGCGCCGAGATGGCCCGGATCAACAACCAGCTCAGCCCGGTGCGGACCGTCGAGATCAGCTCGTGAGCGAGGTCCTACTCAACAAGGAAGCTCTGACCGCGCTGGCATCCTCGACGCGGTTCAAGCAGTTCGGGTTCCTGGATCCCGTGCGCAGCGGCACCAAGG
>DAONEV010000002.1:0-58096 GCA_035403265.1 Thermoanaerobaculaceae bacterium
GACCGCCACCAGCGCGAACATCGCCCCCGTGCCGGTGGCCGAGGAGGTTGCCTGGTCGTCCGACCCCGAGCGCTACGCGGTCTTCCTCCGTGAGCTGTCCGAGGTCAGCAAGCAGATGATGGCCAAGCTCGCCAACGTACCCCTGCGCTACGACTCGGCGCTCCTTCCGCTGCTGCCGGCCGACACCTTCATCTTCGCCGCGGTTCCCAACATCACCCGTGAGATCGCCGACGCCGGCGCGGATCTCGAGCGCCGCATCCAGGCCAACCCGCAGCTCAAGTCGTGGTTCGATCAGTATCGCCAAACCAACCCCAACGCCCCGGACATGGTCGAGGTGCTGGCCCGCTTCCGCGAGCTGGGCTCCTACGCCGGTGACGAGATCGTGCTGGCGATCACCGGTGCGATCGGCGAAGGCCACCCGAGCTTCCTGCTCCTCACCGAGGCGCGGGACGAGGCCGGCCTGCGCGCGGCGATCCGCGACAACCTGCAGCGCATGCGGGCCCAGAGCGGCGAGGAGATCCCGGTCGTGCTGGTGGACGACCCGGCCAGCCTGCCGGCGCAACCCGGCAAGGCGCTGTACGTGCTGGTCAGTGGTGGTCTGGTCGTGGCAACTGACTCGACGGAGGAGATCATCCGGCTGGCCGGACCGCATGCCGGCGCGCCGGCCGCTCCCGCCTCCTCGCCGTTCTTCTCGCAAATCGCCCGCTGCTACCAGGACGGCGTCACCTGGCTGTTTGCCGCCGATCTCGACCGGCTCACCACCGCGGCTGTAGCCCGGTCGACGGGCGGACCGAAGGCTCTCATCGCCGAGGATCTCGGCCTCCACGACATGCAGGTCGTCCTCGTCGAGCACAAGCGCATTGCCTCCCAGAGCCAGTTGCGCGGCGTCCTCGCCTTCTCGCGCGAGCGGCGCGGTGTCGCCGGGTGGCTCGGTTCGCCGGCGCCGATGGGCGCTCTCGAGTACGTCTCGCCGAACGCCTACGCGGTCGGCTGCTTTCTGGCCAAGGAGCCGAGGCAGATCGCCGACGAGGTGCTGGCCGTCATGAAACAGCGGGACCCGGAGGGGCTCGGCAAGCTGGCTGATTTCGAGAGCCAGCACAACTTCAGCCTGCGCGACGATCTCGCCGCGCCGCTGGGGGGCGAGTTCCTCGTCGCCATCGACGGTCCAGTCCTGCCCAGGCCGGCCTGGAAGCTGGTCGTGCTGGTCGAGGACCAGGCCCGCCTCCAGCAGGCCATCGAGAAGATCGTCGCCGAGCTCAACGTGCGGCTCGCCGCCGAACAGAAGCCGACGCTCGCCCTGAGCGCCTTGCCCGAGAACGGCACGACGTTCTTCACCCTCACCTCCTCGGACGGCCTGGTCGAGGTCCACTACACGTTCTGGGACGGCTACTGGCTGATCGCTGCCCAGAAGGTCATCCTCACGGACGCGGTGCACACCCGTCAGTCCGGGATGTCGCTGCCGGCCACGGCAGTGTTCCGCGGCGCCCTGCCGGTCGACGGGCAACAGCAGTACTCGGCGCTCGGGTTCGTCAATGCCAGCTCGCTGGGCACCGCCCTCGCGTCGGCTGTCCCGAGCGGCGCCGACGCCACGGCCAGGGCCGGCCTGGGGGAGCTCAAGAAGCTGCTCGCCGAAGCCTCGGCGATGACAGTCTGTGTGACCGCCGAGCCGGACCGCATCGTGCTCACCAGCACCGGCCTCGACCTCCTCAATCCGAGCCGGGCGCTGTCGTTGCTGTCCGGCCTCGGGCCATCGGTGCCGCACACCTCCGCGCCAGCCGGCGGGCAGAGTCGGCCGCGGGTGGAGATCTAGATCGTCCACAATCGGTTGGGCGGGGCGACCTCGGTCGCCCCGCCCGGCTGTGAGGGGGAGCATGAACCTGGCAGGCATGATTCGCGTAGTTCGGATGGGGCAGGCCACCTGCCCCAGACGGGCAAGGAGCCGGGGATGACCGACACCGACGACAGCGCCGCATCGACCCCGGCGCCAGCCCTGTTCGAGCTCGACCGCCTGGAGGTCCGCTTCGGTAAACGGGTGATCCTCAACGCCCTGACCGCCGCGCTGCACGGGCGGTCGATCGGCCTCCTGGGGCCCAACGGGGCCGGGAAGACAACGCTCCTCCACACGCTTCTCGGCTTCCATCCGGCCTCCGGGGGAGGTGCCCGGTTGCTCGGTCTCGACGTCTGCACCCAGACCGCCCGGATCCGCGCGTGCACTGGTTACATGCCCGAGAACGACGCCTTCGTCGCCAGGATGAGCGCGGTGCGGCTCACCACCATGCTCGGCGAGCTGGCCGGGCTGTCGCCCCAAGGCGCCCTCGAACGTGCCCACGAAGCGCTGACCTGGGCGGGGTTGGGCGAGGCCCGCTACCGTCCGATCGGCACCTACTCCCTGGGCATGCGGCAGATGACCAAGCTCGCGCAGGCGGTGGTCGCGGGACCGAAGCTGCTGATCCTCGACGAGCCCACGAACGGCATGGATCCCCCGGTCCGGGCACGCATGATCGACCTCATCAAGGAGGTGCGCGACTCCGGCGCCACCCGGATCATCCTCTCCTCCCACCTCCTCAAGGACGTCGAGGACTGCTGCGACGAGGTGCTTATCCTCAAGGACGGCGAGGTGGCCTCGACGTGCAACATCGAGGCCGAGCGCCGCACCAATCGCAAGTTCCTCGAGCTCGAGGTCGAGGGCGACAGCGGGCCGCTGGAAGCGCTGGCGCGCGAGCGCGGCTGCGAGTGCGCCGTGGCGGCGGGCGGGCGTATCAAGATGATCCTTCCACAAGGCGTCGAGATCGCCGACTTGTACGCCGTTGCCGCCAGGTGCGACCTGCAGATTCGCCGGCTTTCCAGCAAGCGCGACTCGCTCCAGGAGATCTTCCTCAAAGCCATGGAGGGCAGCAATGGCCGTCTACCGGCGTAGGTACCAGGCCCCCGAGCACGCGACCACGTCGGGCCGCTTCCGTTTCCTGGTGTTCGCCCGCTACGCCCTCCGCGAGCTGCTCGCGGTGCGAGGCTTCGCCCTCTACTTCGTGCTCTGCTTCGCAGCGCCGCTGGTTGGGGCGGTGGTCATCTACCTCCACTTCAACCCTCTCGGCCTGAAGGTCCTCGAGACCACGGTGCGCGAGCTGATCCCCATCGACCGCCAGTTTTTCCTGCTCTTCCTGCTCATCCAGACCGGGGCCGGTTCGCTGCTCGCCGCCGTGGTCGGACCGGGTCTGGTGGCGCCGGATCTCGCCAACAACGCCTTGCCGCTCTACCTCTCGCGGCCGATCACCCGCCGCGACTACATCATGGGCAAGCTCTCGGTGCTCGTCGGGCTGATGTCGCTGCTCACCTGGATCCCGATCATGCTGCTGTATGTCCTGCAGTGCGTCCTTGCCGGCTGGGCGTGGCTCGCCACCAACCTGCGCATCCCGGTCGGCATCCTGGCGTGCTCGGCGCTATGGATCCTCGTCGTCTCGCTCCTCACCCTCGCGCTCTCGGCCTGGGTGCGGTGGCGGCCGATTGCCACGCTGTCGGTCTTCGGCGCCTTTTTCATCTCGGCGGCGGTCGGCACACTCGTGTCCGAAACCCTTCACACGAGGTGGGGAAGCGTGCTCAACGTGTTCAAGCTGATGCGCTTCATCTGGAGCGACCTGTTCGGCGTCGCTCCGATGCCCGAGGCGCTGCCGGTCGGCGTGTCGATCGCGGTTGTTGGTCTCTGGTGCCTGCTGTTCCTCGTCATGCTCGGGCGCCGCGTGCGGGCCTACGAGGTGGTGCGCGCATGACCACCGACCTGCGTATCCAGCTTGCCGAGGTCTCGAAGTTCTACGGCGAGGTGCTCGGCGTCAACCGCATCAGCATGGTGATCGGCCCCGGCATCACGAGCCTCGTGGGCCCCAACGGCGCGGGCAAGACGACCCTCTTGAACCTCATCACCGGCCTCGTCCGCCCCACCCAGGGGGAGATCACGATCGGCGGCGTGGCCATCGGCGACGCCGAGGCGGTCTTCCGCCTGGTCGGTTACTGCACCCAGTACGATGCCTTCCCGCATGGCCTGAGCGGCATCGAGCTGGTGCGTGGTGTCCTCACGGTCCACGGGATGACCACCCGCACCGCCCACGAGCTTGCCTGCGAAGCGCTCTCGACCGTCGGCCTGCTCGACGCCGCCGACAAGAAGATCGCCGCCTACTCCAAGGGCATGCGCCAGCGCGTCAAGCTCGCCCAGGCGCTGGCCCACCGGCCGCGGGTGCTCATCCTCGACGAGCCGCTCAACGGCCTTGACCCGATGGCGCGCGCCGAGGTCATCGCGCTCCTCCGCCGCATGGCGACGGAGGGGAAGATCGTCCTCGTCTCGAGCCACATCCTCCACGAGGTGGACGTCATCTCCGATAGCGTCATCCTCATGAATCACGGCTACGTGGTGGCCGAGGGCGGCATCCACGACGTGCGAGGGGAGGTCGAGGAGCATCCCTTCGAGGTCCTCGTGCGCTGCGACCGCCCGGCGCTGCTCGCTTCGCGGGTGTTCGCGCTCGACCACACGGTGGAGGCCAGGATCCACGCCGACGGCCGCGGCCTCGTGGTGGCGACCCGCGACCCGGCGGCTCTCTACCGGCTCGTCAATCGTCTCGCGGTCGACGACGGGCTCGTCATCGAGACGGTGCAGCCGGCCGACGACGACGTGCAATCGCTCTACGACTACCTCATCGGCCACGAAGGAGGTCGCTCATGACCGCGCGGCTCGAACCCGGCGCCTGGACGCTCCGGCTCCGCCAACTCCTCGCCGTGACCCGGCTCGAGCTGCGGAAGTGCTTCCGCGGCCGCCGCCTCCTCGGGCTCGCCCTGCTCAACCTGGCGCCGGTCGCCGTCCTGCTGCTCGGCTACTTCGTCCATCACCAGGAGGTCGCCCGCGCCGCGACGCCCGCGAGCCTGAGCCAGGTCTATGCGGTGATGTTCGCCACCTGGATGCTCCGCGTCTCGGTCTTCTTCACCGCTGCCGCGCTGTCGATCCAGCTCTTCCGCACCGAGGTGCTCGAGAAGACCCTGCACTACTACCTCCTTGCCCCGGTGCGACGCGAGGTCATGGTGGCCGGCAAGTACCTCTCGGCGAGCCTGGCGAGCAGCCTCATTTGCGGAGCCTCGGCTGCCGCGGCGTACCTCGCCCTGTTTGGGCAGCTCGGCCACGGCATGGGGCGGTTCTTCGCCGAGGGACCGGGTGTCCCGCACCTGCTCGCCTATGTCGGCGTGACGGTCATCGGTTGCTTCGGCTACGGTGCCGTATTTGCCCTCCTCGGCCTGCTGTGGCGCAACCCGATGCTCGCCGTCCTGGCGCTTTTCGGATGGGAGAGCGTGTTGTTCTTGCTGCCGCCGGCGCTCAAGGCCGCCACCGTGCTGTTCTACCTCGAGTCGCTCCTGCCCCATCGGCCACCAGTCGGACCGCTGGCGATCCTGGCCGACCCCCCGCCTGTGCTCGCCACGATTGCGGGCATGGCCGTGTTCACTCTCGTGGTTCTCGCCCTCGCCGGCTGGCGCGCTCGCCGCATGGAGATCTCCTACAGCACGGATTGAGCGTCCATCTGGCCATTTGGGATTCTCAGGACACGGCTGACCGTGTGGATCACCGCCGTGCACACGGCGGCTCGACCGAGCCGGTGCCGCCCACGTGGATGGCCGTGGTCCTCACGCGCGGGCTGGGGAAGCGATTGGTCCTGCTGAGGTCATGGGTGCGGAAGCGGGCCGGGGTCGAGGGTCACGTTGTCGAGCACAACCGAGCCGGCGTCGACAAGTCGGCTGCCGCGCGAGACGTTGCGGAAGACAGAGTCGCGGATGACGATCCCGGCGACCGGTGAGCTGTCGATCCCGGCGATCGACCAGGCAAGCGCTGCCTTGCCGACAGTGAGTCGCTCCACGCGGACGTTCCAGACCACGGGCAGGTGTGGGCGGGAGAGGTCCTCGTCCGCGAGCATGTAGAGCATGTCGATGTCGATCGCCGAGCCGACCTCGAGGATCTCGGTATCACGCATGAAGATGTTCTCGATGACGCCGCCCCGCGCCACGTTTGTCTTGATGCGCAGGCCGCGCTCGAGGTCTGGGCTCGACATCGTGTTGTGCTCCGCGTAGACATCCCGCACGCCGCCGCTCACCTCGCTGCCGATCGTCACGCCGCCGTGGCCAGCCCGCATCCGGCAGTTGCGGATGACGACCCTCTCGGACGGGGCCGCCAGCCGACGGCCGTCCGCGTTGCGTCCGGACTTGATCGCAATGCAGTCGTCGCCGGTGTCGAAGAGCGTGTCTTCGATAAGGACGTCGGTCGACGATTCGGGGTCGCAGCCGTCGCTGTTGGGTCCGGGGGAGAGCACCGAGACCCCGCGCACGATGACGTTGGAACAGAGCACTGGGTGGATGACCCAGAAGGGGGAGTTACGGATCGTGACCCCCTCGACCAGGACGGTCCTGCAACGGTACACCTGCAGAAGTGGCGGCCGGAGGTAATGACCCGCGCCGTAGATTCGTTGGGAGGGCTCGACGCCCTCCTCCGCCTGCCGAAACAGCCGGTCGCGATCTGGCTTCTGGCTTTCGGCTCCGGTCTTCGCCTTCCACGGCCACCAGTGGGTCGCGTCCGCCTGGCCGTCGAGCGTGCCCTCGCCAGTCACGGCGACGTTGTCCTGCCCGAAGGCGGACACCAGTGGCGCGTAGTTCATCAGCTCGACGCCTTCCCAGCGGGTGAGGACGACGGGAAGGTACCTGGACGGATCGGTGCTGAAACGCAACGTCGCTCCGGCGGCGAGGTGGAGGTTGACGTTGGAGAGAAGGCGGACCGGCCCGGTGAGGAAGTCGCCGGGCGGTACGACGACGCGTCCTCCACCGGCGCGGTGACACGCCTCGACCGCAGCTCGCACCGCGTCGGTGGCGTCGGCCGCTCCGTCCCCGACAGCGCCGAAGGACGTGATCGGGAAGTCCCGAGGCAGGAAGGAAGGCGGATGGATTCGCGCCAGGATCCTGGGCAACCTCGTCCATGGGTCGACCGCGCTGCCCCTGTCGCCTGCCACGGCCAGGGCAGGCAGCACGGCCAGCAGCAGGAGAGCGGTCAACGTCGCAGTGGATCGACTCGTACGTGGCATTTCCCTACCTCAGCCGGTCGGTCTCGGCGACCTGCATGTCCTCGAAGACCTGATTCTCGCCGCCCATGCTCCACACGAAGGCATAGCGGCCCGTGGCCACCCCGAAGTGCATCGACCAGGAAGGTGCCAGAACCGCCTGCAGGTTGCGGACGATGAGGTGCCTCGTCTTGTCGGGCGGTCCCATGACGTGGAGCGCGAAGTCGCCTGGAGCGAGGTCGAAGTAGAGGTAAACCTCGGTGCGGCGATGGTGCGTATGAGGCGGCACCGAGTTCCAGACGCTGCCCTCCGCGAGGGTGGTCACGCCCATGACGAGCTGGCAGCTCGCGACACCCCGGGGGTGGATGTAGCGGCGCAAGACCCGAACGTTCGCACCCGCCTCCGAGCCGAGCCTCACTGTCTCGGCGTCGCTCTCCGGCACCACGGCCGGTGGCAGGGCGGCGTGGGCGGGGTGGCTCACGAGGTAGAACAACGCGGGATTGTGCGGGTCGACACTGGTAAACACGATGTCGCGTGCGCCCCGGCCGATGTAGAGCCCGTCTCGACGTCCGAGGCCGAGGACCTGCCCGTCGACAGCCACGG
The DNA here is from genome assembly GCA_035403265.1 of Thermoanaerobaculaceae bacterium. Classification (GTDB taxonomy): domain Bacteria; phylum Acidobacteriota; class Thermoanaerobaculia; order Thermoanaerobaculales; family Thermoanaerobaculaceae; genus JAAYVZ01. Next base: position 7,677 of record DAONEV010000002.1, read on the forward strand.
TTCCCGCCTCGCCGAGGTTCACCACGCCGAGCTCCCGGCGGGCCGCGAAGAACGGTGCGGCAAGCTCCTGGGGCGCCGGGAGTGAGAGTGGACGGCGGCGCGGCACCGCAGAGCCGAGGATCGTGCGGTCGGCCTCCCAGAAGACGAGGCGCACCTCGTCTGGCGCGAACAGCTCCTCGACGAGGAAGGTCGCCCGCAGCTCCTCTCCGGTCATCCTCTCGTAGTGGATCGGATCGACGAGGTACCGAGTCTGCATGCTGTGACCTCTCAGGGCGTGACGAGTTCGATCTTGAGTGGCGAGCGCCAGCGGTGCGCCTGATCCTCGATCATGTTGTCCCAGATGGCCACGCTCGAAACGTCGCCACCCCTGTCCCAGGCGGAACCGGCGAAGTAGGTGATGGGCCCCGGGCCATCCGGAGCCACGACGAACAGGACGTTACCGTCGACCTCGGCGAGCGAACGGATGTGGGCCGGGTCGATGACGATCGCGCACCCAAGGCTCCCGTTCGGCTCCTTCAGCGACTCCCACGTGCGCAGGATGCCCAGCTCCCGGGCACTTCGAATCTCGGCGCCCTTGGCCTTCTTGATGCCGACGGCCCACGTCGTGTCGTTGGAGCCATTCACCGTGACGACGCTCTCGATCCGGTTGAAGTGCGAGCTCGCGTCGAGGACGACGCGTTTCGTTTCGGAGACCTGGGCTGCCCCGGCTACCCATGGCGGGTACTGCAGCTCGAAGACGAGACGAATCGGGCCGTTCGCCAGGACCCTTGACGAGCGGAAGTTCCTCGACACGAACAGGTGGCCGTCCTTGAAAACGCCGGTTCCGCCGCAACCACGGCTCGGTCCGACCGAGTAGAAGTCGCCGCCCTCTCCGTGGTCCTGGTGGTAGTCGTCGACCATGTACCAGTCGTTGACGACGAGCGCCTGGGTGCGCTTGACCCAGACGTCGATACCGCTGCTGGTGAGCGGTTCCTTCTCCCAGGTCTCGAGGGCCAGACCGTAGACCCGGTGGGCGACCCGGTCGTTCTCCCACGCGAAGTCGTCGAACCGCTCCCGAACGAATCGGCCGTAGACGCGGAAGTCCTCCTTCCGGGGGGTGGTCCTGCCACCCAGGGTGAGGACGAAGGTCCTGGTCGCCCTGGGCTCGAACCCCGTCTGGAAGACGACCTGGTCGAATGCGCCGTCGCCGTCGAGGTCGACAGCCTGTGTGAGCTCTTCGTGGGCTCCTCCCGCTGCGGTGACGTGCACTCGCGGGAGGTCCTCGGCCCGGAACGCGGCCCGCAGCAGCGCCGCGGGAAGCTCGACCGTCTCGGCTGGTCGTGCGCGGTCGAGTTGGTTGGTGACGTTGACCCGGAAGGAGGGTTCCCCAGCGAGCAGAAAGCTCGCGGCGGGGATGAGCACCGCCGCGAGGATGGAGGTGGATGGTATGTGCATCATCGGTTGCAGTCTAGAACGTCAGGCGTCCGCCGAGCTGAATGTCGCGAGGCGTGTTGCGCGTGGTGGTGAACGTGCCGAACGTCGAGTTTCGAGGGTTCAGGTCCGGCTGCCACCACACGGTGTAGTTGAGCGCGTTGATGAAGTCGGCGCGAATCTGGAACTTGACGGTGCGACCGAGGTCGAAGTTCTTCGAGAGGCCCATGTCGAGAAGGTGGAGGGCCGGCATCCGCATGTTGCTCAGGATGGACGGGAAGTAGCGCGCGCCGTTTCCCATGTTGATGCGCGGATCGGACCGCTGCTTCTTCGGATCGTCCACCCCGTTGGTCTGCACGGCGGCATCGTGGAAGTAGAAGCAGCTCGTGTCCCAGCCGGGCACTTCGACGCCGATGATCTTGCCGTTGGCGTCCCGCGATCCAATGGCCCGCGTCCTGAGCTTCTTCCAGTCGCACGAAGGATCGAAGTAGACGTTCCCCCAGCCCGTCGGGATGCCGTTCGAGGTCGCGTTCATGGGGAAGCCCTGCTGGTACTGGTAGGAAGCAGAGAGGCTCCAGCCGCCGAAGACGGCCTGCATGACCGAGCCCCACTTGTCACCCCACTTGCGGCCCTTGCCAACGGGGATCGGAACCGTGACGCCGATCGTGGCGCGGCGCGGCCGGTCATCCGGCGAGGTGCGGCTCTCCAGGCTGGTGTCGAACCCGTTGAGATAGCTCACTTTCTCCGTTGACTTGGACTGCGTGTAGGTGGCGATGACCGACAACCCCTTCTCAAACCGCTTGGAAATCGTGAGCTGGCCGGAGTCGTTGGCATCCGAGCCGTTGTACTGCATGACCGCGATGTTCAGGAACTGGGGGTACGGCCTGAGGAGCTGATACCTCGTGGTGGTCTTGCCGTTGAGGGTGGTGTTGGGGACGAGCCCGACGAACGGATTTGACACGCTGGCCGAGAGGTAGGCCTCGTGCGCCACGTCTCGGTAGCGCATGAACGACACGTACTCCGCGGGGAGGGCGTTGAGATCACGCCGGACCGGGAGGTTTCTGCCGCGCGATGAGACATAGTCGAGCTGGACCATCCAGCCGGCGCCCAGGTCGCGTTGCACGCCGAGCTGCCACCGGGTGTAGAGGGCAGCCTTGCGATCGTTCTGGTTGACGAGCATGGCCGTGGTGGCATTGGGCACCAGGTCGCGCCCGGCAAACGTGGCCAGCCCCAGCGACGAGCCCGGCGGAATGCCAAGGCCATTGGGGAAAGGGTTGTTGAGGTCGGCGATGAACGTCTTGCCGCTGTCGGTGGTGGAGACGAGGAGGGTCGACTGCGAGAAGCCGGGCTGGTTGATGGCGTCAAAGACGTAGGGGTAGGTGAAGAGGCCGGCCCCGCCTCGCACGACGGTGCGCTGGTCCAACTGGTACGAGAGGGAGGCACGTGGCAGCAGTGTCGTGATCGACTTGTAGATCGGGTTGCCGCCGAATCGGAGGCCACCGCGGACGTGGAACTGGTCGGCCGCAATTTCGGGGATCGGGTTGGCCGCGTAGGCGGCAATCGCCGCAGCCTCCAGCGGATTGGAGGTTGAGGTGTCGAAACCGGTGGTGTTGCGGTTGTGTGCCTCGCGAAGCCCGGCGTCTCTCTCGGCGCGCAGACCGATGTGCACCGTCAGCTTGGAGGTCAGCGACCAGGTGTCCTGAGCAAACAGCGAGTGGTTGGTGTTCGTGTACTCTCCGTACGTGTTGACATCGATGTAGCTGTTGCCGCCGGAGGTTGGAATGCCAAGGAGGAACTGGGCGAGAGCCTGTCCGCTCGAGGTGGAAGCACTGCTGCTCGCGCTCGTGTAGGCGCCGGTGAAGTTGTAGCGACCCGCTTCATACCCGTTGTCCGTCAGCGTCCACTTCTGCCAGCGCATCTCGTAGCCGGCGCGGAGCGTGTGGTCGCCGAGCGCCCAGGTGACCGTGGGAGCGAAGGAGAAGTTGATCAGGGGCTGATCGGTCCCCAGCTCGTAATTGGACCGTTGGGAGCCGAGAGTGGCGTAGGTCACTCCGCCACTCGCAATGTCGAAGCGGGGCAGGTAGTTGTAACCCTTGAAGAGATTGACGGTCGCTGCACTGAAGCCGAGACTCGCGGGATCGAAGTTCTGCGCGGGGGTTTGCCACGATCCCCACTTCGCGTAGCTGACCCGGAGGTCGCCGATGAGGTCGGGGGTGAGGACGTTCGTGTAGGTCGTCGTAACCCCGAAGTTGGTGCGGTAGTCGAAGCCCCGTGAGACCGCAAAGCCGTTCTGTACTCCGGCCCAGTTGTAGCGATCCTCTTGCCGCTTGTTCCAGTAGGCTGAGAGAGCCAGCTTCTGGTCCATGGTGAAGTTGTGGTCGAGCCGGAGCAGGGTCGCGTTGTACTTGTAGGGGCGGCTCTGGTCCGAGAAGTAGTTGTTTGACCCGTCGGACTTCGCCGTCTGGTTGGGCAGTGGGTAGTAGGAGAGGAGCTTGAGTGCGATGGAGTTGAGCCTGTCGGACGGGATGATGTTGCCGGCAAAGGGAGTGCGGTTGGTGGTTCCGGTCAGCGGGTCGTAGATCATGATGTTGGACGCCAGCAGCTCGGAGAAGTCGCCATGGCGCATCTTCTCCGTCGGCACCGTGTAGTTTGCCGGCTCGGTCTGCACGTCCTTCAGATACTCGTACGCCACCATGAAGAACGTCTTGTCCTTGAAGATCGGCCCCGACAGTGTCGCGCTGGCTCGGTCATAGGTGCGGGGGCTGGCCTTCTGTCCCGAGAGGTCTTGCAGGGTCGAGGTCGCCGAGCGTTTGTCCGAGCGGTTGAAGTACGCCACGGTGCCGTGGAACTCGCTGCCGCCGCTCTTCAGCGCCAGGTTGACGTTGGCGCCGGCGGTATGACCCTGCTGCGCATCGAAGTCGTTGGTGTTGATCCTGAACTCGGCGATCGAGTCGGCGGGAGGGGAGAAGCCAACGCGCGCCCCTCCATAGTTCACTTGCTGCCAGGACACGACGTTGGGGGCGCCGTCGATCGTGAAGTCGTTGCCGCCCTTGGCGCCGTTCGCGATGAAGCCGCCGAGGCCCGCGTTGTCCATCGGCCGCGCGAAGTGCAGGTCGGAGTTGTCCACGACGCCCGGGCTCAGACGGGTCAGCATGTATGCCGTGCCGTCGCCGAGGGGTAGCTCCTTGATCTGCTGGCGGTCGATCACCTGGGCAATCGTCGTCGAGGTGGTGTCGAGCCACGGGGTGCTCGCAGAAACGGTGATTGACTCGGACGCGCCTCCGACGGCGAGGACGAGGTCGACAGTCAAGTTGTCACCGACGCGAACCTGGATGCCGGACTTGATCATGGGCCGGAAGCCGTCGAGGCTGGCTTCCACCGAGTACATGCCGGAGATCAGGTAGCGGGCCTGAAAGACCCCGCGTTCGTTGGTGACGACCCTGGTGGCGACGTTCGTGTCGGTGTTCTTCACCGTCACGGTCACTCCCGGGAGGGCGCCGCCGGATTCGTCCTTCACCGTGCCCGAGATAGCACCGCGGAAATCCTGTGCGGCGAGGTTCGGGTGCACGCCTATGACCAGGATCACCAAGAGCAGGGCACGGACGACGTTGTACGTCTTCATGGTTTTCCCCTTCCTCCTCCACGCGGCTTGACCGTGGCATCAATCTTGAGGAAAGATAATACCTCTGTCAACAGCTTGTCAATAGTGGTCCTACCACTTCGTTTGAGGGTCGGGAGGGGCGGCGTCACCAACCAACACACAATATGATACAAGCAAAGAAGTTATGCGGAACGCCGTCGAATGAATGGCCTCGTTGTAACCTCAGAGTCGTGGCTCAAGACCAACCGGACCTGTCATCACAATGAGACTGGTCGGACCACTGCACTGGACGCCGCGGCCGTCGCAGGCGTCGCCGAAGTGCATGCTCTCTCATTCAGATAGAGTTCGAGGTTCGAGATTCCGGCGGGCCCGATGGTGGCTCCGTCGGACGGATTCCGCCCGTCGAGGTCGTGCGCGGCCTCCCAGGCGTCCGACATCCCGTCGCGGTCCGAGTCGGCGGGTGGAGGAGCGGTTTGAAGCTCCGGCCAGCCCCCGACCTCCTTCTGGGAGTTGACGAGGACGCCTGTCTTGGCCGCGACCGATCGGAGGATGGAGAGATCGACGCCGTCGCGGGCCAGGGATGCGCCTGCATCTGCCAGGACGTGGTGGTAGGCGGTCACGGCGTCGTCGGTTGCGACCGCTGGGAACGGGAAACGCTGGGCGCACGGCCGACAGCCGTTGGAAAACAGGCCCAGCTCCCCTGGAACGCTCGCCAGGGGTCCCCTGGCGGTCCCGTCGACCCGGTTGCCACGCTGGAATAGCTGCGTCTGATCACTGCCGCAGGTGAAAGCCAGCCCTCGTTTCCGGTCGTCGGTCGAGGGTCCTGCCACGAGCAGGTTCGCGACGTAGTTCAGACGCGGTGAGCCCTCGGCCGCCGGACCCGAGTAGCCGGCCTCGCGTCCCCAGTCGTAGATCACGTTGTTGACGAAGTCCAGGCCGACATCGTCCCCGAGACGGGGGTTGCGACTGGCGTGGTGAGCGTACAGGTTGTGGTGGAAGGTAAGGCCACCCTGTCCCCAGCGCAGGAGCGAGCCGTAGCCGTGGTGACCCTTGGCGTGGCAGGATGCGTTCAGGCTCTCGGCGATGATCGACCAACCAACCGTCACCCGGTCGGAGTGCGTGACCGAGAGGGCCTCGTCGATGCTCCACGAGGCGGAGACATGGTCGATGATCACGTCGTGGGACCGAGACACGGAGAGGGCGTCGCCCTGGAACGCGGGACAGTTGATGTCACCCGGGCGAAACCGCATGTACCGGACGATCACATCGTGGGTGCCCGAGATGCTGGTCTCGAACCCGGCCACGGTCACGCCTTCGCCAGGGGCGGTCTGACCTGCGAGGGTGAGGAAGGGCTTGTCGATCGTGAGGGCGGAGCGAAGGAAGATAGTCCCGGAGAGATCAAAGACGATCGTGCGTGGTCCCTTGGCCGTCTCGACTCCGGAGCGCAGGCTTCCCGGTCCGGCGTCCGAGAGGGTCGTGACGTGATAGACATCCCCACCGCGACCCCCGACGGCGAACGCCCCGAAGCCCTCGGCGCCGGGGAACGCTCGCACCGGCTCCTTCACGGTCGCCTCCACCCTTGGAGCGCCTGATCCCGCGGCCGACCACTCGATGGCGCTGGCGGCGAGCAGCATGCCGCAAAGCCCGTGCGCGGAGTCGGCGAGCCGCTTCCTGCCGAGGTAGCCTTCGAGGTCTTTCTGGACGCTCATTCCCTCAACGGAGCCCTCAACGACGGGTCGCCCTTCCTGATCCGTCGAGATCCGGCCTTGCAGGCCGCTCCATCCCTTCCGGGCCGTCTCGGCCGAGGCGGAATCCAGGAGGCCGGTGTCGGCACCGCGCTTGAGCGCATAGACGAACATGGCGCTGGCGGAGGTTTCCAGCCAGTTGTCCGGCCGCTCTCCCCGGTCCAGCACCTGGTACCACAGGCCGGTCTTCGGGTCCTGGGTCCGACTCACCCCATTCGCCGCCTCGCGCAGGAGCGCCCGAAGCCTGGGATACCCGGGGTGCTCCGGAGGAAGCTCGGCCAGGATGTCGACGAGGGCCATCAGGTACCAGCCCATCGCCCGGCCCCAGACCGTGGGAGAAGCCCCCGAGGTCGGATCGGCCCAGGCCGCGTTGCGGTCCGCATCCCAGGCATGACGGAACAGTCCCCCCCCGATGCCGGTCTTTTCGGCGACGAGGAGCGTCTGGGCGACGGCCGTGTCGAAGCAGAACCCGGGCTCGGAGAAGAGGCGCCCGTAGCGCACCAGGAACGGCTCCGCCATGTAGATTCCGTCGAGCCACATCTCGTCCGGGTACTTCTGCTTGTGCCAGAAGCCGCCTTGGGAGTTGCGGGGAAAGGTGTCGAACCGGGCGCGCAGCCAGCGAGCCGTCTTGGCGTACTTTGGATCTCCAGTCTCCTCGAAGAGGAAGAGCACGAGGTTACCGGGCTGGATGCGATCCAGGTTGTGCCCGGCCGCGTCATCGCCGAGATCCACGCTGCCGTCCTCGCGCAGGTAGCTGTCGACCCAGGTGCGGATGTAGCCCAGGTAGCGGGGGTCGCGGGTGTGGCGGTACACCTCGGCGATCCCCCAGAGGACGATACCGGTGTTGTACTCGAAACCCTTGTTACTGATCGACGCGGCGGCCGGCCAGCGCGACAGCACGCCGTCCGCGAGCCGGACCGCGAGCGGCTTCACTGGAGGTGGAGGCGCCGTCTGCGCGATCGCTTCCGTGGCGACCGCCATGAGGCCGGCCACCTGCAGGGCGAGGCCAGCAAGATGTCGCAGTCCCGTTCGGTGCAGCATGCCCAGCCCCCTTGGTGTGCTCAACGGCCCATCCAGCCGCCGTCGACGACGAGCACGTGCCCCTGCACGTAGTCGGACGCGCGGGAGGCGAGGAAGACGGCGGCGCCGACCAGGTCGTCGGGTTCACCCCAGCGACCGGCCGGGACCCTCTCCAGGATCTGGCGGCTGCGGTCCGGATCGGCGCGCAGGGCGGCCGTGTTGGCGGTCCGCATGTAACCGGGGGCGATCGCGTTGACGTTGACACCCCGCCCGGCCCACTCGTTGGCGAGCGCCCGGGTGATCGCCGCCACGCCCGACTTGGCGGCGGCGTAGGCGGGGACACGAATCCCGCCCTGGAACGACAGCAGCGAGGCGATGTTGATGATCTTCCCGTGACCGACCACCAGCATGTGTCGACCGACTTCCCGGCAGAGCCGGAAGACGCTCCCCAGGTTGACGTCGAGGACGTGGTCCCAGTCCTCGTCGGTGGTGTCCTCGGCGCTGGCGCGGCGGATCGTGCCGGCGTTGTTGACGAGGATGTCAAGGCCACCAAGCGCGGCCATGACCTCGTTCACGAGCCGACCCGGGGTCGCTGGATCGGCGAGATCTCCGGCGACAGCCGCGAACCTCACGCCGGCGGCGCGGATCGCGGCGGCCGTCGCATCGCAGTCGGAAGGCCGCGCCTCGCCGTGGACGGCGACGTCGGCGCCTGCCTGGGCGAGACCGATGGCGATCGCCGCGCCGAGGCCGCCCGAGGCGCCCGTCACGAACGCCGTCCGCCCGGCAAGAGAGAACAATGTGTCGGGATTCTTCTCCATGGTGCCCTCACTCGCTGGGCTCGAGCCCGCGGCCGAAGGTGCCGAGCTCGATCCCGAGGTACTGCCTGGCGTTGAAGAACGACACCGCCTCGACGACCCGACCGAGCATCGCCCGGTCGTCAGGAACCAACCCCCGCCTCACGTCGTGGCCGAGCAGGTTGCAGACGAGGCGTCGGAAGTAGTCGTGCCGCGAGTACGAGAGGAAGCTCCGGGAGTCGGTGACCATGCCGACGAACCGCGAGAACAGGCCCAGGTTGGAGAGCGCCCGAAGCTGGGCCTCCATCCCGTCCATCTGGTCGAGGAACCACCAAGCGGGACCGTACTGGAGCTTGCCAGGCACCGAGCCGTCCTGGAAGTTGCCGGCCATCGTGGCGAACAGCTCGTTGTCGGCCGGGTTCAGGTTGTACAGGATCGTCCTGGCGAGCTGATCGGTGCTGTCCAGGCGGTCGAGGAAGCGTGCCAGCGAGCGCGCCTGCGGGAAGTCACCGATCGAGTCGAGGCCGCTGTCGGAGCCCAGGGACCGGCGCAGCCGCGAGCTGTTGTTTCGCAGGGCGCCGAGGTGAAGCTGCTGCACCCAGCCACGGGTGTGGTCGAGAAGCGCCAGGTGGTGGAGGAGCGCCGACCGGAACCGTCGCGCCTCGCCGGCGTCGAGGGTTTCCCCGCGCCGCAAGAGGTCGAACGCCTTCCCGGTGTCGGCGTCGCTCCAGGGCTCCGCATCGATCGCCTCGAGCCCGTGGTCGGAGGCGCGGCAACCGGCCGCGTGGAACGCCGCGTGGCGCAAGTCGAGGGCCTCGATGAGCGCTTCGAAGCAGCCGATCGAGAGGCCTGCGACCTCTTCCAGCTTGCCGACCCAGGCGTTCCACGCCACGGGGTCCTGGGTTGCCATCACGCGGTCGGGCCGGAACGTCGGAACGACGCGAGTCTCGGGGTCGACCCGTTTCGCCAGGGTGGCGTGGGGCGTCAGGGAGTCCACCGGGTCGTCGGTGGTGCAGACGACGGCGACCCGGGACTGCCGGAGCAACCCCTGAGTCGAGAAGCCCGGCTCGCCGAGCCGCTCGTTGCACCGGTCAAAAACCGCCCGTGCCGAGCGCTCGTCAAGGAGATCCGTGATGCCAAAGGGGCGGTGCAGCTCCATGTGCGTCCAGTGGTACAGGGGGTTGCGCAGGGTGAAGGGAACGGTCCGTGCCCACGCTTCGAACTTCTCCCAGTCCGAGGCGTTCCCCGTGCACAGTCGTTCCGGCACGCCGTTGGTGCGCATCGCCCTCCACTTGTAGTGGTCGCCCTGCAGCCAGATCTCGGTGATGGAACGGAAGCGGTGGTCGGAAGCGATCTGGTCGGCCGGGAGGTGGCAGTGATAGTCGATGATCGGCAGCCGTTCGGCGTGACCGTGGTAGAGATCCACGGCGACGCTGGTCTCCAGAAGGAAGTCTTCGTGAATGAAGGGCCTCATGAGTGGTCTCTCCCCTCCGGACCGGGATGAGCCAGCGCGACGCCTGGCTCCCTTGCCTGGGCGTCGCGGGCTCTCTCCAGATGCTCCGCCATCTCGCGCCGGGCTCGGTCGGCGTCCCGCACCCGGATGGCGCGGTAGATCCGCCGGTGCATGTCTGCCGACTCCTTGAGGTCGGTGGCCTGAACGACACTCTCCCGCCGGGTCTCCCAGACGAGCTGAGCCAGGGTGTCGATCAACGTGGCCAGGACCGGGTTGCCCGAGGCCGCCGCCACGAGGCGGTGGAAGCAGACGTCATGAAGGAGATACTGCCTGGGATCCTCGATCGAGGCGAACATGCTCGCCACCTCGTCCGCCAGGGATGACGTCTGCTCGGGTGTGGCCTTGCTGGCGGCCAGGCCGCACGCGCCGACCTCGAGGACCATCCGAGCCTCGAACATCTCGTCCCGGGTGAAGCCATGAAGCGCGGCGAGGAAACGGAGAGGCCCCTCGCCGAGCCGGGGAGGGCCCGCCACGATGTAGGTTCCCGACCCCTGACGTGCGTGCATCACCCCCATCGCCTGGAGGGACCGAAGCCCGGCGCGAAGGGAAGACCGGCTCAAACCGACCTGAGCGGCCAGCTGGCGCTCGGGTGGCAGGCGATCCCCTGGCTTCAAGCGACCGTCCTCGATGAGCTTGAGGACGAGCTCGACCACCCTGCCCCCGGCGGTGGAGCTGGTCGAATGGTCGCTGGCGGTCTTACCTGTCATTCTCGCATTCCTGCAATTGGTCTACTCAGGAGTATCATCTCGTCGGCATGGATGTCAAGTGAGATGCTGCGTGACCTGAGCCAGGACCTACACTTGCATGACTTTCAGGGCTGCAGGCCTGCATTCCGCGATGCGTGGTATGATCTGGCAATGATGTCAAAGTGGTCGACCACTTTCTCGTGACCATGGAGTCAAGGTGATGCTCAAGCTCAAGGATGAGTTGGACTGCCGCTGGGACCTGATCAGCCTCGGTGAGGTGATGCTCAGGTTGGACCCGGGAGAGGCTCGCATCCACACGACGCGGCAATTCTCCGCCTGGGAGGGAGGCGGTGAGTACAACGTCGCCCGCGGGCTGCGGCGCTGCTTCGGCAAGCGCACGGCGATCCTGACGGCGCTCGTCGACAATCCGGTCGGACGGCTCGTCGAGGACCTGATGCTCCAGGGTGGGGTGGACCTTTCGCTTGTCCGCTGGGTTCCCCATGACGGGGTGGGACGGGAAGCCCGAAACGGCTTGAACTTCACGGAACGGGGGTTCGGGCCGCGCGCCGCGGTGAGTTGCTCGGACCGGGGGCACACCGCCGTGTCGCGACTCCAGCCCGGCGACTTCGACTGGGAGGCGATCCTCGGCAAGGCCGGGGCGCGCTGGCTGCACTCGGGCGGGATTTTCTGCGCCCTCGGCGAGTCGACGCCGGCGGTGGCGCTGGCGGCCTTCGAGACGGCGAGGAGACATGGCACGATCGTGTCATACGACCTCAACTACCGGGAGTCCCTCTGGCGCTCCGGCGGAGGCCGCTCGCGAGCGCAGGAGGTCAACCGGTCCCTGCTGGGCTCGGTCGACGTGCTGCTCGGGAACGAGGAGGACTTCACCGCCGCGCTCGGGTTCGAGGTCGATGGAACCGACCCGGGCTTCGCAGACCTCCCGACGGCCGGTTTCCGCCGCATGATCGAGAGGGTCACGGGTGCCTTCCCGAACCTGACGGCCGTGGCGACAACCCTGCGCACCGCCGGCAGCGCGAGCCGGAACGGCTGGGGCGCTCTCTGCTGGGTCGCCGGCACGTTCTACGAGGTCCAGCAGGCCGACATCGAGATCCTCGACCGGGTGGGCGGCGGCGATTCCTTCGCATCCGGCCTGATCTGTGGGCTGATGGAAGACCGGGGTCCCCAGTGGGCGCTGCGATGCGGCGTGGCGCACGGTGCCCTCGCCATGTCCACGCCGGGCGACACCTCCATGGCGACAAGGGCGGAAGTCGAGCGGCGGATGACTGGCTCGACCGCGAGGATCGAGCGATGAGGCGGCAGGAGGCGGTCGAGAGGATCGAGAGGCTCGGCCTCGTCCCGGTCGTGCGGGCACCCTCGGCGCTGCTGGCGCGACGTGCGGCGTTCGCCGTGATGGCCGGCGGGATCGACGTTCTCGAGATCACCATGACCGTTCCCGACGCCCTCGAGGTCCTGCGCCAGCTCGTCGCCGACCTCGGGGACCGGGCCCTGGTCGGGGCCGGGACGGTCCTCGACGCCGACACTGCCCGGGCCTGCATTGCGGCCGGTGCCCGGTTCATTGTCGCGCCGGGCCTCGACCTGGAGACCGTGCGTGCGGCGCAGGCTCTCGACACGGCTGTGATGCCTGGTGCACTGACGCCAACCGAGGTCATGGCGGCGTGGAAGGCGGGCGCGGACATGGTCAAGATCTTCCCCTGCTCGGCGGTAGGAGGGCCGGAGTATGTGCGGGCTCTCAAGGCGCCGTTCCCTCGGGTGAAGCTCCTGCCCACTGGCGGCGTCGACCGGCAGATGGCGGCGGACTATATCCGCGCCGGTGCCTCGGCCCTGGGGGTCGGCACGGCGCTCGTCGACGTGAGGGTCATGCAGTCCCAGGGCGACGAGGTGCTGTCGGCTCGCGCTCGAGAGCTGGTCGAGCTCGTCGGCGCCACGCGTGCCCAGCTCGAAGGGCGGTAGGTGGTGCGCTGCGGAAACCACCGCTGGCGGGGCTGGCCACTGGTCGCCCTGGGTGTCACCGTGGCCTGTGTCGGCGGACGTGGGGCGCTGGTCGATCGTGGGGCAGCCGGCCCGGGTTCGGGAGAGACTGCCGATTGGGTGGTCGCGCAGGACGGGAGTGGAGACTTCCGAACCGTGCAGGCGGCACTCGACGCGCTTCCGTGCGATGCGGACAGGTATCGCGTCATCCTCCTGCGCCCGGGCGTATACCGGGAGAAGATCTTCGTGACGAAGAGCAAGGTGGCCCTGGTCGGGGAGGACCGGGACGCCACACGCCTCGTCTTCTCCGAGCTGCGCTCCGAGTGGCGGCAAAGCCATGCCGACGACTGGGGCGCCGCAGTCGTCAACGTCGGCAACGACGTCGAAGACCTCGTCCTCGCCAACCTCACGATTCGCAACGACTTCGGGAGCCGGGGCGGGAGTCACGACCATCAATTCGCGGTTCGCAGCGGGGGCGCCTCGACCCGCATCTCGGTCCTCCACGCCAACGTGATCGCGGACGGCGGCGATACGATCTCGCTCTGGAACAGCATGTCCGGGATGACTTACCACGCGGACTCGTCCTTCGAGGGCTGGGTGGACTTCTTCTGCCCGCGCGGCTGGAGCTACGTCAGGGACAGCCGGTTCTTCGGCCACAACGAGACCGCCGCCATCTGGCACGACGGCAGCAACGACGAGGACCAGAAGCTGGTGATCCAGAGTAGCCGTTTCGATGGCGTCCCCGGGTTCGCCCTCGGCCGGAACACCCGAGACGGCCAGTTCTACCTGCTCGACTGCACGTTCTCGGCGGCGATGGCCGATCGCCCGATCTACCTCGCCCGCGAGCCGGAGACGTTCCGTTGGGGTCTCCGGGCGTACTTCTGGGGTTGTCGGCGGGAAGGTGGTGATTTCCCGTGGCTCGCCGACAACTTGCACCAGGCGCCGGGCGCTCCGAGCCCAGGGGAGATCGATGCGCGCTGGACCTTCGGTGGCAGGTGGGACCCCGAAGCGACACTCCCGGCGGTCCTGCCGTTCGCCAGCATCCCGACCCCGCGCAACGGCGCTCGCGGGGTCCCAGCGACGCGGGCCCGGCTCCGGTGGATCGGTGCCCGCAACGCCGCCGCCTATGACGTTCACTTCGGTCAGACGGACCCGCCTCCGGTCGTCGCCCGGGTCAAGGTCGCCTGGTTCGATCCGGGTCTCCTGACGCCGGGTAGGATGTACGTGTGGCGTGTCGATGCGGTGACAGCACATGGGACCGTCGAGGGAGCCGTCTGGCGTTTCGGGACCACGCCGAGGGAGCCTGGACCAGCGACAGCGCCTCGAGGGAATGAGGTGAGCCAGCATGGACAGTGAGACCTTGATCGAGCAGCCTGCCAAGCCAGACGCAGCGGAAAGCGTCGTCGCCTATGTCCGTGATCTGCTCAGCAAGGGCGAGGTCAAACCCGGTGACCGACTGCCCGCCGAGAGGGACCTGGCCCTGGAGATTGGTGTCAGCCGACCGAGCGTCCGCGCCGGGCTCCAGGCGCTCGCGGCGATGGGAGTCGTGGACTCGAGGCGCGGCTCCGGGACCTACATCAGCACGGGCCCGCCGGTGCTGAGTAGTGGTCCTCTCCAGCTCCTCGCGATCCTCCATGGCATTCCCCGGGCCGAGATCTTCGAGGCCAGGCGCGTCCTCGAAGCCCGCACGGCGCGACTGGCCGTCGAGCGGGCCGCCGGGGAGTCACTGGCCGAGATCTCCGAGGAGGTGATGGGCATGTTCGCCTCCACCGGGGATCCGCAGGAGTTCCTCCTGCACGACATCCGATTCCACCGTGCCGTCGCTCGGGCTTCGGGGAACATGGTCCTTTCGGCTCTCGTGGAGATGGTGTCGGAGATCTTCTATGAGCAGCGCAAGGCGACGGCGGGTCTGGATCGCGACCTGCGCATCTCGGCCGAGGAGCACCGGCGGATCTACCAGGCGATCCGAGACCGCGATCCCGATGCCGCGGAGCGGGAGCTGGATGGACACCTGCGCGCCTCACTGGAGAGGCAGGAGCGGGAGAATCGGAACCACGCACAGGCGCTACAGAAGGACGGGAACCCGAAACGGAAGAAGGGAAGCTAGACACCGCGGTTGGGCGGGATGGGAGCACTGGAATGACCTCCAAGGGGTTTGGCGTCGTCGGATTGGGCGTCATGGGGCGCAACCTCGCCCTCAACCTGGCGCGGCATGGCTTCCCCGTCATGGGCTTCGACCTCGATGCCGAGCAGCGCCGGATCGCGCACGAGTTGCTGGCAAACGAAGGCTCCTCGACTGTCGAGTCGCTCGCGCGTCTCGTCCTCGGTCTTGAGCCACCGCGCCGCGTCATGCTGATGGTTCCGGCAGGACCGCCGGTCGATCGCGTGGTGGACGAGCTGACAGGGCTCCTTGCACCCGGGGACATCGTCATCGACGGTGGTAACTCCCATTTTCACGACACCCAGAGGCGTCAGGGCACGCTGCAACAGCACGGTCTGAATCTCCTCGGGACGGGAGTCAGCGGTGGAGAGGCCGGCGCTCTTGCCGGGCCTGCGATCATGCCGGGCGGCCCGAGGGATGCCTATCGCCTCGTCGAGGAGGCCTTGACGGCGATCGCGGCCCGCAGCGACGAGGGCCCGTGCTGCGCGTACATGGGATCGCGCGGCGCTGGGCACTTCGTCAAGATGGTCCACAACGGCATCGAGTACGCGATCATGCAGCTCATCGGGGAGGTCTACTCGCTGCTTGGCATCGCCGGGGGCCTGTCGGCTCCAGAGCAGGCGGAGGTATTCGCGACCTGGAAGGAAGGCGAGCTCGGATCGTATCTCGTCGAGATCACCGCCGCGGTCCTGGCCAAGGTGGACGACGTGACCGGTCTTCCCCTGGTCGACGTGATCCTCGACACGGCCGGCCAGAAGGGAACGGGCAAGTGGACCTCGCAGACGGCCTCGGACCTCGGCGTGGCCGTGCCGTCGATCGACGCGGCCCTCCACGGCCGGATGCTCTCCGCGCTCAAGAGTGAGCGGGTCGCTGCCGCCGGATTGCTCGGTCGGGGAGGGGACCGGAGCCGAGCCACCCAGCCGTCGCCTGGCAGCCTCGTCGAGCTGACCCGGGACGCCCTCCGCGTCGCGAGCGTGGCCGCCTACGCGCAGGGGTTCGCGCTCCTGCGCGAAGGCTCGCGCGAGTACGGCTTCGGCCTCGACCTGGCCGAGATCGCCCGGGTTTGGAAGGGCGGCTGCATCATCCGCGCCCGCGTGCTGAACGAGGTCCGGGCCGCCCTGCTCGCAGACCCGGACCTGACCAATCTCCTGGTCGCGCCCGTGCTCGTTCCCGTTGTGCGGGCCCTCGATGGCGCGTTGCGTGAGGTCGTGGTCGCGTGTGTCCGAGCCGGCGTTGCGTGTCCCGGGTTCTCCGCGACGCTCGCCTACCTCGACTCCGTGCGGACCGAGAGACTGCCCGCCAATCTCCTGCAGGCGCAGCGGGATTTCTTCGGCGCCCACACCTACCGGCGGATCGACAAGCCCGCCGATGTGGCGTTCCACACGATCTGGTGAGCAGGTCCTGCCACCGGACGGCGGGACGTCCGACTCAGGGGGCCGGCGCGAGCCAGCCGTGGGACCGCATCCACTCCTCGAGCCGCGTCGGCCATTCGGAGGTCGGGCCGAGGCCCGGGTTGGTACCGAAGCCGTGCGGACCTCTCTCGTAGAGGTGCATCTCGGCCGGGACACCGGCACGGCGCAGCGCCTGGAAGAAGAGCAGGCTGTTCTCGAGTGGCACCGAGCTGTCCTCGGCGGTATGGACGAGAAATGTGGGGGGGGTGTCCTTCGTCACCTGGTTCTCGAGCGAAAGCCGCTCGACCAGGGCCGGGGTCGGGTTCTCCCCGAGGAGATTCCGGCGGGACAGTACGTGGGTGAACGGCGTGGTCATCGTGATCACCGGGTAGAGGAGGGCGAGGAAGTCCGGCCGGGCGCTCGTGGTGTCCAGCGCCGCTCCGGTCCGTCCTTCGGGCGCATCGAACAGTGTCCCGGCGCAGGCCGCCAGATGGCCGCCGGCGGATGACCCCAGGACCCCGATCCGATCCGGCCGCACGCCCAGCTCGTGGGCCTGGGAGCGGACGAGCCGGATGGCCCGCAGGACATCGCGCAACGGTGCCGGGTGACCGAACTCCACGAGCCGGTACTTGAGGACGTACGCCGAGACCCCGAGCGTATTGAGCCGCTTGACGAGGTCGCTGCCCTCCCGCGAGACCGCGAGGCGCCCGTAGCTCCCGCCCGGACAGACGATGACCGCGGTTCCCACGGTGGTCTGCGCCGGCGCCGGGAAGGCGGTCAGGGTGGGAACCTGGACGTTGTAGACGCGCCCGTCCTCGAGGCGTTCCGCGCCGCCCTCGGGTCGAGCCCCGGGAACGCCTTCGGGCCAGAGCGGCATCACTCTGGGCGCCTGCGCGAGGGCCGCCGGAGCGGAGATCCCGAGCGCGAGCAGGAGCCATCGAGCCCCGCGCCGGGACCGGCGACTCTCACCCGATCTTCGCGAGCCGGTCAGTTGCCTGACGACGACCTGCGCCGGCGCCATCAGGGCCTCGTGTCCTGACTCTCATGCAGCGGCGCCAGGCTCGGAGCGAGGAGGTGGTGGATTGCGAACGCGATCAGATAGGCCGAGGCGCAGATGGCGAAGAGGATCCCGTAACCCTGGTTGGCTGGAAGGCGGTCCAGGAGCCAGCCCGAGAACCAGGGGAACAGGATGCCCCCGATCGAGCCCGCCATGCCTCCGATGCCGACGATGGTCCCCACGTCCTTCTTGGCGAACATGTCGGAGACGGTCGTGAAGAGGTTCGCGGACCACGCCTGGTGCGCCGAGCCGGCGAGGCCGATGAGCATGACGGCCGGCCAGTCGCCAACGTGTGTGGCGCCGAGGATGGGCAGGACGCAAAGGGCATAGAGAAACATCCCGGCCTTGCGGGCGCGCGTCACGCTCCAGCCGCGCTGACTGAGGTGGCCGGTCAGCCACCCGCCGGCGATGCTGAGCACCGTGACGATGGCGTAGATCGTCACGAGGTGAACCCAACTGTGCTTGATGCCGAGGCCGCGGGTCTTCCTGAAGTAGTCGGGGAGCCAGATGAGAAAGAACCACCAGACCGGGTCGGTCATGAACTTGGCGACGACGAACGACCAGGTCTGGCGGCAACGCAGCGCCTTGAGCCAGCCCATCGGCTGGCCCCCGGAGCCGGACTCGTCGCGATCGCTCTGGATGAGGGCCAGCTCTGAGGTTGAGAGCCGCTTCTGTTTCTCGGGGACCTCGTAGAACGGGAGCCAGAGCAACAGCCAGAGGAACCCCGCCGCCCCAGCGAACAGGAACGCCGAGCGCCAGCCCAGGGCCAGCGCGAGGGCCGGGATGACGGCCGGAGCGACGATCGCACCGACGTTGGTCCCGGAGTTGAACAGCGCGGTGGCGAAGGCGCGCTCCCGCCGGGGGAACCAGATCGCCACCGCCTTGATCGCGGCCGGGAAGTTCCCGCCTTCGCTGCAACCAAGGCCGATTCGGGCGGCGAAGAAGCCCCGCACCGAGCCGACCGCCGCGTGGCTCATCGCCGCGAGGCTCCAGCAGACAAGGGAGACGGCATAACCGATCTTGGTGCCAAAGCGGTCGACGAACCAGCCGAACGCCAGCAGGCCGACGGCATACGCACCCTGGAACGCCGAGTTGACCATGCCGAACTGCTCGTTGGTCCAGCCCAGCTCCTGGTCGAGCAGCTCCTTGATCAGCGCCAGGATCTGCCGGTCGACGTAGTTGACCGTGGTGGCGAGAAAGAGCAGCGCACAGATGACCCAGCGGTAGCGGCCCACGCTGGAGCTCACGGAGGCTTTCAACCCGGATGGGGACATCGAGCACCCCTTTCATGTGGTCGGAGACGGTTCATGCGACGAGGTCCCGCTCGAAAGCGGCGAAGTCCTCCAGAGTGGCCAGCCGTGCCCTCGCCCTGGCCACTCGTGCGGAGTCCGCCAGACCTGTGGTTTCGGCGAGGAAGAGGATGTAGCTCGCCACGCCCCGGGCGAAGGCCAGCCGCGCCTCGTCGCTGACGGCGTAGAAGCGGGCTCTCTGGGCGTATCCGTCCGGGCCATGGTCGCCGAGACGGTCCGGGCGGCCGCCAGCGGCCAGGACGAACAGGAAGTTGTACTCGAACCAGAACATGTGGTCGGGCGAGGCCGGGAGCGCGGCAAGCGTCTCGCGGAGTGTCGCCGGGCTCTCGAAAGTACCTGTGGCGTCGCGGTTCTCGTGGGCGAGCGCATGGGCGATGAACTCGCGGGCCATGCGTCGCCGGGTCGGGTCGTCGGCGAACGCCCCGGCGATTGCAAGGTCGCGTGTGAACCCATACCAGTCGCGCCAGAGCGCCTGGTCATTCGCGTCGCGCGAGCCGGCGAGGGCGACCCCCATCGCGTAGGTGTAGCGACCCGAGGTCTTGATCTCCAGGTTTTGCCTCGTCACCTCGCCGACGACCCTGTAGTTCTCGGCGGACTTGCCGCTGCCGGAGTGAAACCCGATCGAAGCTCCGAAGCTGCGTGCCACCCGAGAGAGGGCTTCGACCGTGTGCTGCAGCTCGGCGTTGTCGGGGAACGGGAAGTTCTTCTGGAAGCCGATGGCGGGTGCCACGAAGTGGATCTCGACGCCGAGCGCTTCGGCCATTGCCAGGCAGAGCGCCAGAGTCTCCGGCGTCGTGCGGCCGGGCAGCTCGTCGACCGAAAGCTCGCGGAAGTACCGGCGGCCCACCTCCTCCGTGAAGAGCTCCTGGCGCACCCGGGCGTACGCCTCATCGCGCCGCTTGAGCTTGCGCATCGCCGGCAGGAGGGTGGTGAAGAGTCGCCGAGCCTCGGCCGCGTCGAGCCCCAGGCCGAGGGGGGTGAGCCGGGCCAGCACCCTTCCGAGCAGGCCCTGGTCGTCGAGCTCGACCACGCCCTCGGAGAGGGGTCGAAGGACCAACTCCGGCGAGAGATCGAAGGTGATGTAGCTCGCAAAGGCACAACCCTGGGCGAGCTCCTCCTCGATGGCGTCGAAGCGGCCGCCGATCGGCTGGTGATCGGCGTTGAACCCCCACGGGATGCGCCGGCGGTGGAATCCGAGCTTGAGGAGCTCGACGATGCCGGCGTGGGACATTCCCTCCACCGACTGTCCCTGATGCCCTTCGGGCACCGATCCGCCGATGAACGGGAATGGCACCAGCGCGAGACGGCCATCGAGCATGGCGTCGACGTCGTACACGAGCTCGCGGGGGATGGAGTTCTGGTTCGCCGTCAGGGAGAGCCCAAGCTCCTTCATGACCCAGACCACGGCCGGCCAGTGGAGCGTCGTGAAGCGTGCACCGATCCCCAGGCTCGAGCGGCCGAGAGTCCCTCGAGCCACCGGGAAGACCGTGCTGGCCGGGTCATGCCTCTGGACGAGGTTCTTGAGGGCGGCGAGCCGATCCCATCGCAAAGGGAGTAGCTGGAGGCCGTCTCCCAGGGAGGTGACACCTGCAATCGGCAGCGGCTCCTCGCCCGCGACGAGGAAACCGGCGTCGCCGGTTTCGCGCACCTCGACCACGAAGAGGCGCCAGGAGCCGACCTCGAGCGCGGAGGCGGGATAGAAGTCGATGTCATTGACCTCGATCCGGACCGCCTTTCCGGGAGTCTCACCGGCCCCTGCGAGCACGAGGCCTCCGAGAGCCGGCAGCATGGCCCGAACGGCTTGCTCGAGGGCTGGCGGGTCGAGGCAGAGATCCGGGGAGACCGCCGGGTTGGTCCTGATGCGAATGCCGTGCGCCACCAGGAAGTCGTTGATCGCTGCCGTCGTGTGCATGCTGCCCCTCCCGGTCGTCGTCTGTCGCCGCCAGAACCCGTGGGGCTGGAGACTGCCCGGCCCTGCAGATTGCGTGGTCGGTCCACCTTTATTCTAGTCTGTCAACCGTCCTTACCACTTCATGCTCGCACGCCGGGTTCTTCGGGCCCCAGCCAGGTCCAGTCGCATCAGATGCTCATGGCATTGAAGCCACCGTCGACCACGAGCTCGGTACCCGTAATGAACGCCCCGGCCCGGTCGGAGGCAAGCAGCAGGGTTGCACCGACAAGGTTCTCCGCCTCCCCGAACCGTCCCATGGGCGTGTGGGCCATGATCGACGCGACACGCTCCGGAGTGAGCACCTTGCGGTTCTGCTCGGCCGGGAAGAAGCCCGGAACCATGACGTTGACGCGGATCCCCAGAGCCGCCCACTCGCGGGCCAGGTTCTTCGATAGGTTGTGGACGGCGGCCTTCGAGATCGAGTAGGTAAACACCCGCGAGAGCGGCGTCAGGCCGGCCATGGAGCCCATGTTGATGATACTGGCGCCCACGCCATCTCGCCGCGCTCGCTCGACGAAGTAGCGGCCGAACACCTGACAGGCGAGGAAGACCGTCTTGACGTTGACCGTCATGATCTGGTCGTACTCGGCCTCCGGGATCTCGAGGAACGGACATGCCGAGTTGATCCCGGCGCCGTTGATCAGGATGTCCACCTGCCCGCAGCGGCGCCGCGTCTCGGCGAGCAGGGCCTCCAGGTCATCCTTGCTGGTGGCATCGCACATGAGCGACGACGCCTTGCCTCCGGCCGCGGCAATCCGTTCCAGGCGGCTCCGCGCCTTCTCGGGCTCCCGGTCGGCCAGGAAGACCTCGGCGCCGGCCGTGGCCAACCCTTCCCCCATGGCACCGCAGAGCTCTCCGGCGCCTCCCACGACAACCGCCACCTTGCCTCGCAGCTCGAAAAGGTCGCTCATGATCGCCACTCCTGTCCTGGTCTCGTTATCCCACCCGGGACGTTGCCCGTCAAGCCGAAGGTCCATCTTCTTCGCACCACTCTCCACTTGACTCGACAAGTGGTCTAACCACCTGCTAGACTTGTATCAGAAAATCCGAGGCGGGGCAACCCAGCCTGCCCGACGTGGAGCGGGAACGTGGTCATTGGACGTGGGGTGACGGATCGCTTGCTGTCGCCGCCCGAGGTTCGCGAGATCGTGGAGCAGTCCATGGCAACCCTGGACCCGGCCTGGCGGCGCGTCCTGGTGTTGATCCCGGACGGCACGCGAAGCATGCCGCTCCCGTGGCTCGTCGACCTTCTGGACGAGACACTCGGCCCGCGGGTCGAAGCCCTCGACTACCTTGTGGCGCTCGGCACCCACAGGCCCATGAGTGACGAGCAGCTAGGACGCCTGATCGGCCGGACGGTCGTGAAGGGACGCGCGGGATCGAGCCGGGTCTTCAACCACCACGCCTCCCAGTCGGGCGAGCTGGTGCAGCTCGGAACGATCCCGGCGGCGGAGATCGCGGCCATCACGGGTGGCCTACTGGACGAGGAGCTTCCGGTCAGGCTCAACCGTCTCGTGCTCGAGTACGACGCCCTGCTCGTGTGCGGCCCGGTTTTCCCCCACGAGGTGGTCGGGTTCTCGGGCGGGAACAAGTACTTCTTCCCCGGCATCGCAGGACCAGAGGTCATCAACCTGACTCATTGGCTCGGCGCTCTCATTTCCAGCTTCGAGGTGATCGGTGCAGGCTACACGGCGGTGCGGGCCGTGGTCGACCGGGCCGCCGCGCTGATCGGCTGCCCGAAGAGGTGCCTCGCCGCGGTCGTCACCGGGTCCGGGCTCGCCGGGCTGTTCTTCGGGGAGCCGCACGAGGCGTGGCAGGCGGCTGCCAAGCTGTCCGCGCGCGTGCATGTCGTGTGGGTCGAGAAGCCTTTCCGCCGTGTGCTCTCCGTGATGCCTGCGATGTACGAGGACCTGTGGACGGCCGCCAAGGGGATGTACAAGGCAGAGCCCGCGGTGGCCGACGGTGGCGAGGTGGTCATCTACGCCCCGCACCTCACGGAGGTCAGCTTCACGCATGGACCGGCCATCGAGGCGATCGGCTACCACTGCCGGGACTACTTCCTGGGTCAGTGGGAGCGTTTCAGAACGGTCCCGGGCGGCGTGCTCGCCCATTCGACCCACCTCAAGGGTCTCGGCCGCTGGGACGCCGCCACGTGCGTGGAGACTCCCCGCATCAGGGTGACGCTGGCCACCGGCATCTCCGAGCCACGGTGCCGCCATCTGAACCTCGGCTACCTCGACCCCGCCGAGGTTGATGTCGACGCGTGGAAGGGGCGCGAGGACGAGGGTGTCCTCGTGGTGCCGCGAGCCGGAGAGATGCTGTATCGGGTGCGAGCAAGCCTACAAAACGCGGACCCCCTGGCCGGGCCGAAGGAGGAACCATGGACCACGGACTGACGATCCCCAAGGACGGCGCCCTCGACTTCCTGGCACTAGGAGCGCTCGTGCATCGCCTGGACCCGGGCGTGGTGCCGTTCCGGAAGGCCGCGAGCTGCCAGATCCACGTCAGTGGGGGAGAGTTCAACTGTGCCGCCAACCTCGCGGACTGCTTCGGTCTCTCCACGGGGGTCGTCACTGCGATGGTCGACTACCCGATCGGCGACCTCATCGCCGAGCGGGTGCGGGCCATGGGCGTCAGGCCCTTTTACAAGCACTTCACCCATGATGGCGTGAGCGGCCCGAACATGGCCACCGTCTACAGCGACCGGGGCTTCGGGGTGCGGGCACCGGTCGTCTTCTACAACCGCTCGAACGAGGCGGCAGCTCAGCTTGCGCCTGGCGACGTCGACTGGTCGAGCCTTTTCTCGCGTGGTGTTCGCTGGTTTCACAGCGGCGGGATCTTCGCGTCGCTTTCACCCACCACGGCGGACCTGATCGTCGAAGGCATGACGGCTGCCAGGGCCGCCGGCGCGGTGGTCTCCTTCGACCTCAACTTCCGAGAGAAGCTCTGGAGGAGCTCGGGCGGACGCAACCGTGCCGTGGAGGTGCTCGGCCGCATCGTGAGGCATGTGGACGTGCTCGTCGGCAACGAGGAGGATCTTCAGCAGGGGCTCGGCATCCCAGGCCCCGAGGTCGCGGCGCGGTCCAGGCTCGACCCGCGCGCCTTCATCGAGATGATCGGGCGGGTGATCGAGGCCTTTCCCCGGGTCAAGGTCGTGGCCACAACCCTGCGCGAGGTCCACACGTCCAGCCGGCACTCGTGGGGAGCCGTCGCCTGGTTCGGCGGCAGGACGGTCGTCACACCCACGCTGGAGCTCGAGGTCCTGGATCGAGTGGGTGGCGGCGACGGGTTCGCCTCGGGGTTCTTCTACGGGTTGCTGGCCGGGGAACCTCCCGAGGCGGCGCTCCGGCTCGGCTGGGCTCACGGCGCGCTCGTCGCGACGTTTCCGGGCGACACGACGATGGCCACCCTCGATCAGGTCCAGGCGCTTGCCAGAGGTGCCTCCTCCCGCATCCAGCGCTGACACCCAGAGCCCGTCCCGGCGCGGCGTTGGCGGCGCCGCACCCGTCGTGAGCCACGACGAGAGCGACCCTTCTCTTGCCCGCCGGGCTGGGAGGCGCATCTTCACCGGCGGCGGTGGTGGCGGCGGGAGTTGGTAGAGTGCGGCGATGAACCTGCTGCTCCTCGGACCAGAGGATCTCGTCGCTCCGGGGCGGGCACGACTCGGCGGAAGGCGCTGCGTCCATGTCCGGGAGATCCACCGCGCCGAGGTCGGTGACACCCTCAAGGTGGGTCTGCTCGACGGTGGCATCGGGTCGGCCCGGGTCGTCCGCACCGACCCCGAGGCGCTCGATCTGGTCCTGGGGGAGCTCGACCAGCCACCTCCGGCCAAGCTACCCTTGACGCTGGTCCTGGCGCTCCCCCGCCCCAAGGTGCTCAACCGCGTGCTGGCCTCGGCGACCAGCCTCGGGGTCGCGCGCATCGTCCTGCTCAACGCCTGGCGCGTCGAGAAGGCGTACTGGAAGAGCCCGCGCCTCGACGTCGAGAACCTGCGGCAGCAGCGGCTGCTGGGCCTCGAGCAGGCCGGAGACACGGTGCTGCCGGAGCTCGTCCTGGCCCGGCTCTTCCGCCCGTTCGTGGAGCAGGCGCTGCCCGCCCTCGCCGCGGGGACGCGGTGCCTGGTGGCCCATCCCGGGGCGGGCACGCCCTGTCCCCGTTCCCTTGCTGAGCCGGTCACGCTCGCCATTGGCCCCGAAGGTGGTTGGATCGAGCCCGAGGTCGAGAGCCTGCGCGGTGCGGGCTTCACGCCCGTGGAAATTGGTCCCCGCATCCTCCGCACCGAGACCGCCCTCGCCGCTCTGGTGGGGAGGTTGTACTAGGAGCCTGTCGGAGAAATCGGAAGGCCCGCGCGCAGGGGGGTCACTCGTGCTGGCGGGCTTCCAGCTCGGCCCAACGGGCGTAGAGCCGCTCGACCTCGGCCTGAGCCGCGTTCATCTGCAGCACCGCCTCGTGTAGGACCGGCGCGTTGCTGGCGATGGCGGGATCGTGGGCGGTGGTGGTGGCCGCCGCGAGCGTCGCCTCGGCCGCCAGGACCGCGGCCTCCATGCGCTCCCACTCGAGCCGTTCCCGGTAGGGCAGCCGCCGCAGCCCGGTCTGCCGGTCCTCACTCCGCGTCTGGCGCGGGTCTGGCGAGACAACGGCCCGGTCGGCCAGGGCCGATGCTGCCGCGGCTCGCGCCGCCTCCCACTGGGCGTAGTCGGCGTAGAGCAGGGCGGAGCCGGCGCCGTCCAGCGCCAGGATGCGGTTGGAGACGCGGTCGAGCAGGTAGCGGTCGTGGGTGACCAGGACCAGTGCGCCCGGGAACTCCAGCAGGCTCTCCTCGAGCACCTCGAGGGTCGGGATGTCGAGGTCATTCGTGGGCTCGTCGAGGAGCAGGACGTCCGCGGGCTCGAGCATCAGCCGGGCGAGCAGCACGCGGGCCTGCTCGCCGCCCGAGAGTCTCCCCACCGGTTGCTCGAGCTGCTCCGAGGTGAACAGGAACCGCTTCGCCCAGCCCGCGACGTGAATGGCCTTGCCGCCGAAGAGCACCGAGTCGGACTGGGAGGCGAGGCTCTCCCGCAGGGTTCGCAAGGGGTCGAGGGCCGAGCGCTCCTGCTCGAACTGCACGACCTTGAGCTCGAGCGCCCGGTCGATCCGCCCGGCGTCAGGCTCCAACCGACCCGCCAGCAGGCGCAGCACGGTGCTCTTGCCGCTGCCGTTGGGCCCGACCAGGCCGAGCCGCAGCCCGGGCGAGAGCACGAGCGAGAGATCCCGAACGACCGGGGACCCGCCGTAGCCCTTCGCGACGCCCCGGACGACGACCAGCTCGCGGGTGCGACGCCCCGAGGCGGTGAACTCGATGTCGGCGCTGGGACGCGTCGAACGCGAGCGCAGGCCTTCGAGCTCGGAGCTCAGACGGCCCGCCTCGTCCACCCGTGCCTGGCCCTTTCGGGTGCGCGCCCGGGCCTTGTGGGCGAGCCAGTCCATCTCGCGCCGGACCTTGTTGGCGAGCGACTCCTGGTAGCTCTGCTGCCCCGCCAGGGCGGCGTCCTTCTCGGCCAGGAACTTGAGGTAGCCGGCCTTGACCTCGAAGAGGCCCTGCGGCCAGACGCGGGCCAGCTCGATCATGCGGCCGGTGACGTTCTGGAGGAAGTAGCGGTCATGGCTGACCACCAGGAAGGCGAGCGCCGAGGTGGTGAGCAACCCTTCGAGCCAGGCGATGCCCTCGAGGTCGAGGTGGTTGGTTGGCTCGTCCATGAGCAGCAGCTCGGGCTGCCGGGCGAGCTCGCGGGCGATGGCGAGGCGCTTGCGCCAGCCGCCCGACAGCGTGGCCACGCGCTGCTGCGGATCCTCGAATCCGGCCCGCGACAGCGCCACGGCGGCGCGGGTCGCCTTCTCGTAGTCCTCGCCCCGCTCTCCCGCCAGGGCGTCGAGGACCACAGCCTCGGCCGTGCCTGCGCCGTCGAAGGCCGGGTCCTGGGGGACGTAGCCGATGGTCAGGTCCCGGCGGGCCACCACGGACCCCGAGTCCGGTGTCTCGGCCCCGGCGAGGATGCGCAGCAGGGTCGTCTTTCCGGACCCGTTCGGCCCGACCAGACCGACCCGCTCACCTTCCGTGATGGAAAGCGACAAGTCCTCGAACAACGGCCGGACGCCAAACGCCTTGCCGATCCCCTGGCAGCTCAGCAGCAGCTCGGCCACGGGTCTCTCACCTCTCCGCGGTTTCCGACTCGGACGGCTCGCACGCGGGCGATGGTATCAGGGTGGATGAGGGCGTCTTGACCGTCCCTCGAACCCGGTCGCCCAGGTCCACGTCCACGTCGAGATCCAAGTCCGGGCCTTGCGAGACCTTGAGCCCTTCTCGCGCCCTTCGCACCCTACTACCGCGTCAGCAGGAGCAGGGTCTCGAGGTTGGCGGTGCCGGCGAAGAGGTCGAGGGGGACGGCCTGGCGGAGCCGGTAGCCAACCCGTGCCCAGGCCTCGACCTCGCGCGGGATCTCGTCGGTGCCGCAACAGATGTGGACGACCCGTTGCGGCTGACGAGCGGCGAGGGCCGCCGCGACGTCAGGCGCCGTGCCCTGCCGCGGGGGATCGAGGAGCACGGCTTCGGGCAGCCGACATGGGCGCAAACGACCGCCGAGGAACTCGCCGTCGATGCGGCCGGCCAGGAAGCGGACACGGTCGGCGCATCGCAGGTACGCGGCGCTGGCGCGCGCCGCCTCGATGGCCGGACCGTCGAAGTCCACCCCCAGCACCGCCGCGGCCGGGCGGCCGACGGTGAGCGAGAAGAGCCCGTACCCGCAGTAGAGGTCAAGCAGGGTGTGACCTTCGAGCGGCGCCAGGAGGGCGCCGGTGGTGGCCGTCATGACACCGACCATGGCGCCGTTGACCTGGGAGAAGACGGTGGGGGGGAACCGCAGCCGCACCCCTTCGGCCTCGACCTGCAGCCAGTCTGGGCCGAAGAGACGCTTGAACGAGAGTGTCCTGGTCGGGCGCCGCGCCTCGAGGTAGTAGTCCGAGCCGCTCGGGTCGAGGTAGAGGAAGCCGGCGCGGACGCCAAGGGGGGTCTGTTGCAGCGCCTCGGCGAGGTGCTTGCCGGCGCGCACCACGCGGGCGTCGAAGACGTTGACGTTGAGGATCACGGCGAGCGCCCCGGGTCCGCCCCGCACGATCACCCAGTTGAGAACCGACGCCATCGCGCGCCCCGGGGGCCGTCCCAGTCGTTCGAGGAGGAAGGCGTACACCGCCAGGTGCTCGGGGAGGTCGAGTGCCGAGGGCGCGAGGCCGCCTCCGGAGGGCACGGCTCCGGGGAACGTCAGGGCGAGGCCCTTTGGATCCAGGATCGCCCGGCGCTTGGTGGTCGTGCGGTAGCCGCGCGGCATCGGCGCGGGCACCACTGGCTGCGGCCGCCCGGGCAGGTGCTGGGCTTGCCAGAACGCGGCCAGCGCCTCGTCCTTGAGCTCGAGCTCGAGGGGGTAGGAGAGCGCTGCCAGCGGCTCTGGGTGTTGCACGGGCGGCAAAGCGAGGCCCCGCTGTGCGGCATACGTGCGGACGGCGTCGGAGAAGCTCACAATGTCACCCTAGCAGAGAGGAACGCGCCAGGTTCCTACAATGGTGTACCGTCTGAATGAGATCGCGGGGGGAAAATGGACGAGACAGATCGCAAGACGGGAGACGAGTTCATCGCCCTGGGGCTGGATTCCAGGCTGGCCGAGACGCTCGCGGCGCTCGGGTACGAGGAGCCGACCCCGATCCAGCGGGCGGCCATCCCGCCCCTGCTCGCTGGTCGCGACCTCATGGGTCAGGCAGCGACGGGCACCGGCAAGACCGCCGCTTTCGCCCTGCCGCTCCTCCACCGGCTGGAGGCGCTCGGCCGCGCCCGGTCGAAGCCCTCGGCCCTGGTCCTCGTGCCTACCAGGGAGCTGGCCGTGCAGGTCGCTGAAGCGGTGCATCGCTACGGCCGGCTCGTCGAGGGCAGCGTGCTGCCGCTTTACGGCGGGCAGAGCTTCGGTCAGCAGGCGCGGGTCCTGGAGCGCGGCGTCGACATCGTGGTCGCGACGCCCGGCCGGGCGCTGGACCATCTCAAGCGCGGCACCCTCGTCCTCGCCGGCCTGGTGACTGTGGTCCTCGACGAGGCCGACGAAATGCTCGACATGGGGTTCGCCGAGGACATCCAGACGATCCTGGCCGCCACCCCCGCCGGGCGCCAGACCATGCTCTTCTCGGTGAGCCTGCCGGCGCCGATCCTGGCCATCGCCAGGCGGCACCTCACCGACCCGGTCGAGATCATCGTGCCCCGCGAGCGGCTGGCGGTGGGCGCTCCGCCCCGCGTGCGACAGACCGCCTACATCGTCGATCGCGCCCACAAGGTAGCGGCGCTCGGGCGCCTGCTCGACGCGGAGAACCCGGCCTCCGCCATCGTCTTCTGCCGCACCCGCATCGAGGTGGACGAGCTGGCCGAGACGCTGGGGGCGCGTGGCTATCGCGCCGAGGCGCTGCACGGCGGCATGGCCCAGGAGGAGCGCGAGCGCGTCATGGGGAGGCTGCGCGCCGGCGCGGCGGACCTCGTGATCGCCACCGACGTTGCGGCCCGCGGTCTCGACATCGAGCAGCTTTCCCACGTCTTCAACTTCAACGTCCCCTCGACCTCTGAGGCCTACGTGCATCGCATCGGCCGGGTCGGTCGTGCCGGCCGTGCCGGCATCGTCGTCACCCTTGCCGAACCGCGCGAGCACCGGCTGCTGCGCAACATCGAGCACGCCACGAAGCAGAAGATCCACGTCGACCGGCTGCCGACCATCGCCGACCTGCGCGCCAAACGCCTCGACATGACCCGGGCCGCCGTCCACCAAATGCTGGTCGAGGACGATCTCGAGGAGGTGCGGGTCGTGGTCGAGTCGCTGGCGGGCGAGTTCGACCTCATGCAGGTCGCCCTCGCGGCAGTGAAGCTGGCGCACCGCGCCGAGAACCGGCCGGAGGACGAGGGTGACGAGATCCCCGTGCTGGCGGTGGAGCCCCAGCGGCCGTCCCGCACGCCGGCACACCGCCGCGATGGGGGGAAGCGTCCGCGCCTCGACCGGCATGGTCCGACCGATGCAACCATGACCCGCATCGTGCTCGGCGCCGGCCGCCGGGCCGGCCTGCGTCCCAAGGACCTGGTCGGCGCCATCACCGGCGAGGCGGGGGTGGAGGGTAGCGCCGTGGGGGCGATCGACATCGGCGACGACTCGTCGATCGTCGAGGTGGCCGTGGAGGTCGCCTCACGGGTGGTGCGGGCACTGCGTGGCGCCCGGATCAAGGGCACGCGGGTCACGGTGCGCCGAGCCCAGGTGGGCTCCATCTGACTCCTGTCGGAACTGAGGGGTTGGCGCTCCGGCCACGGATCCTCCCGGCCGCCGTCCTTGACATGAAACCAAAGTGATATCATATTCGTATCAGCACGCGGAGGTGCTGCGATGAGCAACGAGAGGACTTACAAGCCATTGTCGGGATGGGGCATGCTGGTGCTAAACATCCTTGCCTTCCCGGCGCTGATGGCCACGTTCATCTGGGTCGTCACCCAGTTGGACAGCCGGCAGATGAGCCCGGCCGCCGGTGTACCGACGCTGATCGGTGTCGCGCTGCTGCTGGCCGGCAACGGCCTTATCTCGGCCGGGTTCATCATCCTGCCGCCGAACATGGCCGGCGTCCTGGTGCTATTCGGTCGGTACATCGGCACGGTGAAGGACAACGGTTTCTGGTGGGTGAACCCCCTCGCGTCGAAGCGCAAGGTGTCGCTGCGCGCCCACAACCTCAACAGCGAGAAGCTGAAGGTCAACGACAAGGCCGGCAACCCGATCGAGATCGCGGCGGTCATCGTGTGGCGGGTGCGGGACACGTTCGCCGCCTGCTTCGAGGTCGAGAACTACGTCGACTACGTGACCACCCAGAGCGAGTCAGCGCTGCGACACCTGGCCTCGGCCTACCCCTACGACTCGTGGGAGGAAGGCACCGTCGAGGTCGAGTCCCTGCGCGGCAACATCGACGAGGTCTCGCTCGCCCTCGAGAAGGAGCTGCAGGTCCGGCTCGGCAAGGCCGGCGTCGAGGTCATGGAGGCCAGACTCTCGCACCTCGCGTACGCCTCCGAGATCGCCGGCGCGATGCTGCAGCGCCAGCAGGCTTCGGCCATCATCGCGGCGCGCCAGAAGATTGTCGAGGGTGCCGTCGGCATGGTGCAGATGGCGCTCCAGAAGCTCGCGAAGGACAACATCGTGGAGCTGGACTCGGAGCGGCGGGCCGCCATGGTGTCGAACCTCCTGGTCGTACTGTGCGGTGAGAAGGAAGCCCATCCGGTCATCAACGCCGGCTCGCTCTACTGAGGAGAGGCCGTGGCGGAGAAGAAGCCCTTCTTGCTCCGCATCAGCCCCGAGCTGTGGGAGGAGCTGCAGCGCTGGGCCGCCGACGAGCTGCGCTCGGTGAACGGCCAGATCGAGTTCGTGCTGCGCCAGGCGGTGGCCGAGCGGCGGCGGGGACGGCCGGCACCACCGCCGGCTCCTCCCGAGCGGACGAAAGACCCATGACGAGGGGGCGACCGGCGAGTCGCCCCCTGTCCCGATTCCGGACCTGAGACGGGGGCCAGCGGTACAATCGGCCAGGACACACGGTACGAACACGGCACTCCTCGTCGGGCTGGGCTTGCCGTGTCTCTGCCACGGGGAGACGTCGCCATGCGTGCATTCCTGGTCGCCGTGCTGATCCTCTCCACCCTGCCGGCCGCGGTGGCCCAGACCACCACCTTCGTCCGACCCGGCGGCGGCACGCCGGAGCAGTGCACGGGCCGGACCGACGCCGACTATCCCGGCTCCGGCTCGGGACAGGCGTGCGCTTTCGCCCACCCATTCCACGCCATGCCACCTGGGGGCACGCCGCGTCTGGCCGGTGGTGACACCCTGATCATCGCTCCCGGCTCGCACATGGCAGGCTTCGGGGCACCGGGAGCCGAGGGATGTGATGCCGTCGCAGCCTGGGACTGCCACATGCCACCACTGCCCAGCGGGCCCGACGCCGCCCACCCGACCCGGGTCCTCGGCGCCGATTCCAGGTGCTTGCACCGCCGTCAGCACGCTCGCCTGACTCTCGTCGGGGCGCTGCACATCGACCGGGGGCGCCTCGGGCACCGCCGGGAACGACGCCCCGGCCGCCTCGACCTCGCCGGGGCCGGACGGGTCGGCGGGCGTTCGTCACTGCAGCATGACCAGCGCCCGGATCACACCACTACCCTGCGTCCACTCCTGCAGCGCCTTGCCGATCACCGTGCCCCGAGGTGGGTCGCTGCCGGCTCGCATGGCTTGGCCGGCCGTCGCGGCGGCCGTCAGCAGGTCGCCGGGGCGGATGGCGCCGGCCTCGGCGCTGACCTTGACCGGGACAACGCCGACGATCGCCAGCGGCACACTCCCGATCGAGCTGGTCGCCTCGCTGCTGCCGCCGACAACCCCGGGTCTGGTCGAGTAGACGCCAGCCACCGTGGGCTGGAAGGCGGCCGTGCAGCGCTCGAGCTGGCCACCAGCATCGAGGCACAGCACGTCGCCGGGCTCAAGGCCTGCGGCGGCGGGCAGCAGCTCGGCGAAATCGGCGCCGCCGGGATGGAACGTCCCGTCGGCATAGACCTCGCCGCCTTTGGTGACCCGGAACTTGATGTCGCTCGCATCGCCGGTGATCGTCAGGACGTTGGTGCCCATGCCAGCCTGAAGATCGAGGGCCACCCCGCCCGCCTGGTTCGTGAAACGGGCCCCATACCCGTCGGGTGAGTTCGAGGTCCCGAAGACGCCCAGGTTGAACCCCGAGCTGGCCCCGGCATAGCCCCACACGCCGACGCCTCCCGTCGAGCTGGCGCTGCCAAAGACACCCTTCGCCGCGCCGGTGGGTGCACTGCCGTAGACGCCAGAAGCCATGGTATCGCTGGAAGCGGTCTCGCCCCACACACCGTAGGCACGGCCCGTTGTTGCCGTCGCCGACCCCTCGACGCCGCGGCCGGTGGACGAGCTCGTGACGCCGGACACGCCGGCGTTGTCTCCGGATGTCGAGGTGGCGCTACCGGAAACACCTTGACCAGTCGGCGAGGTCGAGATCCCCAGGACCCCACTGCCGCTTCCAGGTCCGGTCGACTCACCCTTGACGCCGCGCCCGCTGCCGCCACTGGAGACACCGTACACGCCATCCGAGCTAGCTCCTGTTGCCTCGCCGTAGACCCCGGCGCCCGCCGCGCCGCTCGCCGTGCCCATGGCGCCTCTCGCCGGAGCACTGCCGTACACACCGCGGCCGTCGGGTGAGCTGGCCGTGCCATAGACGCCGTACGTGGTCCCACTCGCGGCCGTGGAGCGGCCGTAGACGCCGTAGGTCAGGGCGGTGCCGTAGACGCCGCGGCCATCGGGCGAGAACGAGGTGCCATAGACGCCATGCCCGGTCCCGGTGCCAGCCGACGCGATGCCGTAAACGCCGCGCGCGTCGCTGGTGGCACTCGAGCTGCCCTGCAGGCCATAGCCGGTCGTCGAGGTGTTGGTCACGGTCAGGGCCGGACTCCCGGCCACGGCCCCCAGCACCTTGGCGCCTGGCAGCAGGCCCTGGGCGTACGGCGCGGTCGTCATGGCCTGGCGCGGGCTGAGCAGGGTGTACGAAGGCTCGGCGCCGCACTTGGCCTCCACCTGCAGCCAGCGCGCGTCGCCGACAAAGGCGCTGGAGCCGAACTCGCCTCCCGCGTTGACGACGGCGACAAAGTACCCATCGATCACCGACACGCTGGCGACGAGGCTGTCGCCTCCCAGCTTGCCGGTTGGATTCCCGAGAGAGTCCCAGAGGCTGAAGCGGAAGCCGCAGGTGGCGGTGACGGGAACACCGCCGGCGTCCCGGAGCACCCCCTGGTAGGTGAAGCCGGAGCCCAGTTGGACCAGCGAGATGTCGGGATCACTGGCTTCCTGGGCGCTTGACCGCCCACTGCCGATGGCGACCAGGATCAAGATCAGCACAGCAACACGCGGGCACTTGGGACGCATGGTGATCTCCTCCTCCGAGCCGTGACGAAAAGAGTGGTCTGCATTCACTCTACCACCGAGAGACTGGCGATTCCTGCTCCACCCCGACGCGCTGAACGGCAGCGCCTCGGCGAACCGGAGATCGAGGCCGCACCTGCTGGGTTTCCCGAACGAGGCACGGCACGGGAGCCCGGAAGTCCGGCGACCGGTAGAATGACCTCAGGCCTGCATGTCCGACGTTGTGCCGCATTGCCCCGTGCACCCGGACGTGCCGCTGGAGCCCCGGCGGCGGGGCTGGACGTGTCCCGCCTGCGAGCGCCGGGTGCTCACCTATCGGCAGTGGCCCCGGGCCGAGACGCATCTCGAGGTCGCGGCGGACCAGGGCGATCCGGTTCTGGAGCGGCTGCCGTGGCTGATCGCACCTCGCCTGGCCGTGGCCCGCGACCTCACGCAGCCTCCCGCGGCCCGGCTCGACCACGCCCTGGAGGCGGCGTTCGGGGCCATCCGTCTGGCCGCCCTGCTGCTGCTTGCCGCCGCCCGCCAGGCCGGGAAGGCCGACCACGAGCTTGCCGGCGCGTTGGGACGGCTGACGCTGCCCGGGTGGCGGAGCTGGGTCCTGCTCGGGGACCATCTGGGCGGAGAGGGAGGCCTGCTGGCGGGTGACGCCTGGTCCGCCGGCCTTGGGACCGCATGGCGCCAGCTCGCTGCCGCCGGCGGGGTGCTGGCGAGACTCCTCGAAGTGACCACCGCGCCGGCCGTGGTGAGGGACGCGGATGGGGAACCGGACGCGTCGTGGCTGCGCACCGCGGCCGACGCGGAGCAGGTCGTGGCGACGCTCTTCGGGCCCGACACACCCCGGCTGCTGCGGGTGGTGGAAGGCGGGGAGCCGTGCCGGGTGATCTCGCTGCACGGGATCCACGCCGATCTCCTCTTCAAGGTGGAGGCGAGCGAGGCCGTCCCGGCACGTCATGGTGCCGGTACCGTGTTCGCGGTGCTCGGTGACGTGACGATCCCCCTCGAGCCGTTTCTTCTTGCCAGCGAAATGATGACGGTCGTCCGTCCCGGAGTCCTGCAGGGTGACCCTGCTGTGGCCCTGCTGCTCCCAACAGCCGACGGGGCGCACTACCAGGGGTGCGGAGCTCCGACCTGGCGGGCCATGGACTGGGGACATCTGGCGACCTGGCTGTCCGAGTCCGGCGGGTTGGAGCCCGACCCCGTCAGGCGGCAGCAGGTGGCGGTGCCGGCTGCGATTCGCGCCAGCCGCGCCATCGAGCGGCTGCGCCGGTTGCCGTGGCACGCCGGGTCCTTCCTGTCCCGGCCGGGGCTGGAGGAGTCGTTCGCCGCGGCACTTCGCCGCCCGGGCCACGCAGTCCTGGTGGTGGGCGAGGCGGGCGCCGGCAAGACGGTGCTGCTGGCGCGGCTCGCCGCGCATCTGCTGGGCGAAGCCCAGGACGACGAGCTCTCGCCCGCTCTGTCCGCCCTGGCGACGAACCCTCCCGGCGACCCGGACGTGGTGGCCCTGGTCAGTGGCCCCGGGGCCTGGAGGGCCGAGGCCGGGGACACCGGCGCTCGCATCCTCGTTTCGGCGGTTGCGGCGGCTCTGGGGATCCGCGACCCCAGGCAGGAGCGTCTCGATGACCTGCTCGCCGGTCTTGCGGAAAGCGGCGCAGACGACCGGCGCCTGGGCCGGAAGGTCTGGCTGCTCCTCGACGGGCCCGACGAGTCCGAGCACGGCGAGGCGATTCTGGCCGCGCTCGACAGTGCCCTGGGCTGTCTCGCGAGCTACCCCTGGCTGCGACTGGCCGTGACGCTCGACGTGCGCACCTGGCGCGGCGGTGTCGGGTCGTCAGGCCAGCGCCGAGTGTGCTTCGAGAACGTCCGCGCACTGTACGACTTTGCCGACCCGCGCAGCGATCGCAGGCGGCCGTTCCTCGAGGTGCCGGGGCTCGATCCCGAGCGCGAGCTCCCCGCCTGGTTCGAGCACCGCCAGCGGGTGGACCCCGCACGAGCCTCTCCGGTGCCCTTCGCGCTGCTTCCCGACCAGCTTCGCAATGGGCTTCACAGCCCGCTGCAGGTGCAGCTCTTTCACGAGTCCGGTCGGTGGTTCGCCGAACCTGCGCCGGCTGACGACGCGCAGCGGCGGATGATCGGTTTCCTCCTCCGCCGGAGCGAGTCCGAGGGGTGGTCGCTCTCCGATCTCGCGGCGGCGCTGGTGCGGGCCCGGGCGCCGGGTGTTCCGCTGACCTGGATCTGGGAGCAGTGGCAGGCATGGGCCGGCGTGTCGGGCGCCGGTGGTCCGACCGTGGCGGCAGGCCCGAGTCCCATCGAGCGACTGATCTCGAACGGCCTCGTCCAAGTGCCCGAACGAATGTCGTGGCCACCCGACCAGGCGGACCTCCTGCTGTTTGCCCACCCCCTCATGGCCGAAAGCCTGATCTGTTGGGAGCTGCTGCGCAGGCTCCCGCCCGGCGATCAGCCCGGGGCCGGAGATCTCCTCGACGGCCTGGAGCTGGCCCCGGGGCGCTGGAGCTTGCGGAGCGAGCTGGCCGGTGCGTTGGCAGACCTGGCCGCGCGGCTGGTGGAAGCGGATACCGTGGCGCGACTCGACATCCTCTTGACCGGCGGAGATGCGGAGCTCGCCGCACAGGCGCTGGCGGGCGCGCTGGCCGCGGCGTTCGCGGGCGCCGCGAAGAATGCCTGCCTGGAGCGCTGGCTGGCCGCGACCCGCGGTTCCCCGGAGGTGGCTCGCAGGCTCAACCATGCGTTCATCCTGGCCGGGCTCCCGCGGCCGCTCGACGCCGCTGCGGCCAGCTTCCGGATCGAGGTCCGGCAAGCCCTCGTGGCGCACGTCCCGGACGAGCCCGGGAGGCACCAGGCCCTCGTGTCGGCGCTGGCCGCCAGGGCGGTGCGCGAGGCCGACCCGGCGGCGGTTCTCCGCGACCTGCGCGCCGCCCGGGAGCACCTCGCCACGCTGCGTCGCCGCTGGCCTGCCCGCCCGGGGCTTGCCGAGCTCTCGGCCGCGGTCTTGCCGTGGCTGGGCGAGGCGGCCGCCACCCTCGGCCATACCGGCGAGGCCGAGGTGGTGTTGCGCGCGGCTCTCCCGATCGTCCGCGCTCGGGTCGCCGGGGATCCGTCCGGCGGTCGCGCCGAGCGGTGCCTGGCGATGACGCTCGTCACGCTGGCCGACCTTGCCCTCTCGGCGGCCCGCCCGGTGGAAGGCGAGCACCGGCTGGAGGAGGCGGCGGCCCTCGTCGCCCGCCTGCGCGCCAGCGAGCCGTCCGACCGGGAGGTCCAGCGTCTCTGGGGGCGCGTCGCCCTGGTGGCGGGCAGACTCGCCCAGGCCCAGCACCGGCTCAACCACGCGTGGGAGCTGCTCGAAGAGGCCACCGCCCGGCTGCGTCCGCTGGTCAGACCACCCCGCCATGGCTGGGCGGCGCTCGACTTCGGTCTCGCCGTCATGCGCTTCGCCGACCTCGCAGGCGAGGAAAAGCGGCACGCCATGGCCCGCACCGTGCTCGAGGATGGCGTGCAGGTGCTGGCGCCACCGGTCTGTGATCCCGGCGACCCGGCGCTGGCGCTGGTCGGGGCCGAGCTGTGCTGGCGGCTGGCGGGACTGGCCTACCACGCGGACGAGGAGCGCGACCTGGTGCTGCGCTGCGTCCGGCTGCTGCAGCCGCGCGCCGGCGACGCCGACGCCCCGCCGCGCTGGGCCGTGCTCTGGCGCAGCGTCAACGACGCCGTCCGCGAGCGCGGCTGGGCCGAGCCCGAAGGACCGGAGACGTAGGAGCGCCTGTCGGCTCAAGCAGGGTGGGGGCCAGTGACGGCCTGCTCGTGAAGGCGCAGCGCCTCGGCGCCGTAGCACACCAGCCGCACCTCGCGGAGCTCCGGGTGAGTCGCGAGGAATCCCGTGACTTCCCGCGCCACGATGCCGGCCGCGCGCTCCTTCGGGAAGCCGTAGGCGCCAGTCGAGATGGAGGGGAAGGCGATGGTCCGCACGCCGTGCTGGACGGCCAGCTCCAGGCTTCGCAGGTAGCACGAGGCCAGCAGCCCGTCCTCGCCGGCCCTGCCGCCGCGCCAGACCGGGCCCACGGTGTGGATGACGTAGCGCGCCGGCAGGCTGTAGCCCCGGGTAATCCGTGCCTCGCCCGTCGGGCAGCCTCCGAGCGTCCGACACTCGGCCAGCAGCTCCGGCCCGGCGGCACGGTGGATGGCGCCGTCCACGCCGCCGCCGCCCAGCAGGCTCGAGTTGGCGGCGTTGACGATCGCGTCCACCTCCTGACGGGTGATGTCCCCTTCCACCACGATGATGCGCCCGTCCGCCATGCTCGCCTCCGCGAGCTCGATTCTATCGCCACGTCAGGATCAGTGCCTGGCCGCTGGAGGAAGGTGTCAGACGGTTCGAGCGCTGCTTTCGCGACGTGCAACCGTGTGGTGAAATGACGGCTGCTCATGACTCCAACCTGGCGCCTTTCCATCTGCCGCGCTCGTGCATCCAAACGGCATGAGCACGAATCTGGCACCCCAACCGCACCGACCGATTCGCGGAGGCCCCCCCATGCTCACACCCCCCCTCGACGAGGCCGCGCTGACGCGAGCCCTGCTGGCCGGGGACCGGCACGCCGCCAACGCCCTCATCCGGCTCACCTACCGGAGGGTGTTCGGGCTGCTGGTCAACCTCTGCCGCGGTGACCGCGAGCTGGCGGCCGACCTCACCCAGGAGACCTACCGCAAGGCGTGGGAGGCGCTGCCGGGGTTCGGCGGGCGCGCGGCCTTTGGCACCTGGCTCTATCGCATCGCCTGGAACACCTTCCTCGCCCAGGCGCGGCGCCCGGTGCGCCTGGTGGCGCTCGAGGACCCCATCGCCGCGGTCGCGAGGGATCGGAGCGAGCCGGCGGACGACGCGCTGGTCGCGGCCGAGACCACCAGGCGGCTGCGCAAGGCGGTGGGCGAGCTGCCCGAGGAGCTGCAGGCGGTTGTCGTCGCCCGCTTCTGGGCCGGCGCGCCGGTTGGTGAGATCGCCCGCCTCGAGGGCGTCTCGCGGGTGACAGTACGGAGCCGGATCGGTCGTGCGCTCGGGCGCCTCGCCGGCGCTCTCAAGGAGGTGACGTCATGACCACACCCACTCCCCGCGACGTGAAACGAGTCCTCGAGTCGATGGCCGACCAGGAGCCCCCGGACGACCTGCTCGAGCGGCTGGAGGCCGGGGTACCAGAGGTGATTGCCAATCCTGAGGCGCCGATCCAGCCGGAGCCGTGGACTGTGCGGTGGAACAGGAGCCGCGTGCTGGTTGCCGCGCTGGGCCTGGCGGCTGCGGTCGTAGTAGGCTTCGGGATGACGCTGTTCCTGCGAGGTCCACGGACTGGGCTTCCGACTGCCGGCGCCGCCATCCATCTGGTCCTTCCGAGCCCGACCGCGGAGCCGACCCCACTGGGGGCGGAGATCCAGCGGGAAAAGCAGCTTCTCGAGATTCTTGCCTCGCAAGCCCCGACTTCGGCGCCCGACATCACCGCTCGACCAGCACCGACCCGACGAAATGCGAGGGGTCAACTAGGTTCTGTCGCCGCACCAGCGGAACCCACCGCACCGCGCCTGACAGGCCTCTGGGGCTATGCGACCGACGATCAAGGCGAGAGCCTGCCCGGTGTCGTCGTCAGTGCACAGCGAAGCCCGGAGATCGCAGCTCGGACTGTCGTGACCGATGTCAATGGTTGCTATGACTTTGGGCACGTGCAGTCTGGCGAGTACAACGTGCGCTTCGAGCTCCAGGGCTTCGCGACGGCGGAGGAGAACCTCAAGGTCGCGGAGGGTCGCAGGCTACGGGTCGACACGACCCTGCCAATGGCTCAGGTTGCCGAGGAGGTGATGGTCACGGGTTCGTACGAGACCATCTCGACGAGCTCCCAGGTCGCGACGACCTATGAAGCTCGCTCGATGACCGATCGCTTCTCTGTGGCCCGAAACCAGGCCAGCTTCGTGTTCGGGACTCCGGCCGGGTCGAGAACCGGCTCCGTGGGACCGGGCAAGACGAACTCCGAGAAGCAGGCTCGCCAGGCGGCCGGGTTCCTGGCCGATGCCCGGTCCGCGGACGAGCTGCTGGTCATCGACGGCGACCGCACCCAGCCAGGCGAGTCGACAACCGAGGCCTCAAGGACGCGGGTCGCCCTGCAGGCGCGGAAGCGCCACGGCGAGTCGATCGGCGAGCTGCCGCTCAAGCAGACCGGTGTGACGGTCGACATCGCCGGGTTCATGGCGCGCACGGTCGTCACCCAGGAGTACATCAACACTTTTACCGAGCCGATCGAGGCCGTCTACGTGTTCCCCCTCGGCGCCACGGCTGCCGTCAACGACTTCGTCATGGAAGTCGGGAAGCGGCGCATCGTCGGTATCGTGCGGCCGCGCGAGGAGGCGGAGCGAATTTACCAGGAGGCGCGGGAGCGCGGCCAGACCGCCAGCCTACTGACCCAGGAACGGCCCAACGTGTTCACCCAGAACGTGGCCAACATCGCGCCCGGCGGCACGGTGAAGATCACGATCACGACCTTCGAGACGTTGAACCACGACCGCGGCACCTTCGAGTACGTATTCCCGATGGTGGTCGGACCGCGCTACATCCCCGGAGATACCGTGGCGGCGACGCCCCCGGCGGTCGGAGGCGGTGGCTGGTCAGCGCCGACCACGGTCGTCCCGGACGCCGACCGGATAACACCGCCGGTGCTCAGGCCGGGCGAGCGCAGCGGCCACGACATCGACCTCACCGTGCACCTCGACGCCGGGCTGCCGATCACCGACGTGCGCTCGGTGACGCACGAGGTTGACATCGCTGAGGACGGTGCAAACCGGAGGAACATCACACTTGCAAAGGCCGGCGCAATCCCGAACCGGGACTTCGTGCTCCGCTGGAAGGTCGCGGGGGAACACCTGCAGACCGGCGTCATGACCCATCGGGACCGGGGCGAGGGATACCTGGCGCTGCTCGTGCAGCCGCCCCTCGACCCGGCCGACGCGCTGGTCTCGGCGCGCGAGATCACCTTCGTGCTCGACATCTCCGGCTCGATGAGTGGGGTGCCGGTCGAGACCTCAAAGACACTGGTGCGGCGCGTGCTCGACAGCCTGCGCCCGGCCGACGCGTTCAACATCTTCGTGTTCTCGGGTGGCAACGGGCAACTGTGGGAGGAACCTCATGGCTCGAGCCCCGAGAACGTGGCGACGGCCAAGGAGTTCCTGTCGACTCTGCGAGGCTCCGGCGGCACCGAGATGCTCGCCGGCCTCAAGCGCGCCATCACCGGCACCCACGATCCGGCGCGGCTGCAGATGTATGTCTTCTGCACCGACGGCTTCGTCGGCGACGAGGAGCGGATCCTGGCGTTCGTCCAGCAGGAGCGGGGCGACGCCCGGTTCTTCGCCTTCGGGATCGGCTCGAGCGTGAACCGGTACCTCATCGACGGTATCGGGCGGCTGGGCGGCGGGGCCTCGATTGCCGTGCTGCCCCGCGAGGCAGCCTCCGCGGAGCGCGCCGCGGCGAAGTTCTTCTCGATGATCGATGCCCCGGTGCTGGTGGACGCGGCGATCGACTGGAACGGTCTGCCGGTCGCCGACGCCTACCCCGAGCGCCTGGGCGACCTGTTAACGGGTGGCGCGTTCACGGTGGTCGCGCGCTACACCGGGTCTGCGTCCGGCACGGCCTACCTCACGGGCAGGCTCGGGACTCGAGAGGTGCGCTTCCCGATCGGCGTGGACCTGCCGGCAGAGGCAAAGGAGCACCCCGAGCTGGCCCCGGTGTGGGCGCGGCGCCGCATCGTCGATCTCTCCGAGGAGATGCTGACCGCCTCCGGGGAGCGGGCGGCCGAGCTCAAGAAGGCCATCACCGACCTCGCCGTGGAGTACCGTCTGGCCAGCCAGTTCACCTCGTTCGTCGCCGTGGACGAGTCCGAGGTGAGGAGCGGCGGCAAGCCCATGCGGATCAACCAGCCGGTCCCGATGCCCCAGGACGTGCGCTACGAAGGGGTGTTCGGCAAGCCGAGGTAAGAGGACGCTCTCGACTGCCAGGACGCGATCCACCCGACGGCCAACATCTGCACCGGGGGTTCCCGCTCCCGCGCTCGCCATCGGCGGCCTGCTACTTGCTTTGAGAAACCGCCAAACCAGGGTCCGCCAGGACTCGTATGATGAAAGTTGGGAGGTGGACCATGGCCGAGGCGGTTTCAACCCATGTCCTGCCCCAGCTCGAAAGCCGGCGACAGCAGCTCCTTGCTGTCCCGTCCGAGCTCGGTGCCACGCCCGAGATCGCGCGGTTGCTCAACGAGGTCGACACCGCCATCGCCCGCGTCCGTGAGGGTCGTTACGGGAAATGCGAGATCTGCCACGACCCCATCGAGGAGGACCGGCTTCACGTCAACCCCTTGCTGCGTTTCTGCCTGGATCACCTCTCGGCGGCCGAGCAGCGGGATCTCGAACGTGACCTCGACCTGGCCGGCCGGGTGCAGCGCGGTCTGCTTCCACCCGCCGACCTCGCGATGCCCGGCTGGCGCATCCGGACCCACTGGCAACCCGCAGGGGTGGTCAGCGGCGACTTCTACGACGTCTTCCGGCCGGATCCAAAAAGGTCAGTGGGCGTTCTTCCTCTTTGGCGATGTCGCCGGCAAGGGTGTCGCGGCGGCCATGCTGGTATCGCACCTGTGCGCGACGTTCCGCGCCCTGGCCGGGTCCGGCCCTGCAGTGGTTGAGCTGGTGGAGCGCATCAACCGGTTCTTCAGGGAAAGTGCCCTCTCCCCCCTGTTCGCGACCCTCGTCTGCGGTCGTCTCGAGGGTGACGGCCAAGTCGAGCTCTGTGTCGCCGGTCACTGCCCGCCGCTCGTCGTTGGCCGTCACGAGGTCCACACGGTCCAGCCGACAGGGCTGCCGGTTGGCACGTTCTACAGCTCGAGCTACCGCTCGACCTCGGTCCGCCTCGAACCGGACGAGAGCCTGCTGCTGTATACCGACGGCCTCAGCGAGGCGGGCGACAGGACCGGGAACGAGTACGGTTCAGCTCGTCTGGAAGCGCTTCTCACGGGTCCCGGGCCGCGTGCCGGGCACCTGCTCTTGGACACGGTCCTCGCCGACCTCTTCCGACACACCTCCGGCGGCCGACCCGCGGACGACGTGAGCCTCATGGTCCTCAGTCGGGAGGCGACCTAGCAGCTTCCTTCCCCGGGGGCGGGCTGGCCCCTGCTGTCTGGGCCATGTCTCTCGCCGTCGGCACCAACCTGCAGCCGGGCCTGACCTCCTTCTGGAGGCACCTTTACGACCTGCGGGTGGGCATCGGAGGGGCGGCGCGGCACATCGGCCGGCCCCACTCACTCGCTCGCGGTGTCAGGGCGAGCGCGGCGACTCCTCCTCACTCCCATCGCCGTCGGTGAAGAGTAGCTTCTGGGGGCGGCCATCGGTGGTGCAGACGAAAGCGAGGCGCACCGGGTCGTTGGTCTCCGACGCAAAGACGGTGCGGGTGAGCGACACGAGCAGGTATGGCTCATCCGCGCCGCGCTGGGATCGGAGCTGCTCGCCCTCGACCCAGATGCGGTATGGACCGTAGGTGCCGGCGAACCGCTCCAGGTCCTTCACGCTCAGATCGGGCGGATGGTACCGGCCCTCGGCCCGCTCCAGGGCGAAGCTCATCCGCGCTGTCTCCTGCTCGGTCGTGGCGCTGGCCCTGAGTGCCTTGAGCGCCTCGGTGTGCGCGGTGGCAAGGGCCTCGCGCGCCGACGTCTTGAGGTCGGGCTCGACGCCGGTACCCTCCCAGTTGGTGCCGGTCGTGCGGTCGACCGGGCGTCCCATGGGCATCCAGACGCGGAAGAACGGCGGGACGTCGAGGATGCCGCCGGCATTGGCGCCGCCACCGGTGGTCTCGCCGACGATCGTCGCGCGCTTGAGCACCTTGAACCGGTACGCCAGGCCCTCTGCGCCGGAGAAGGTGTAGCCGCTGGTCAGGAGGTACATCGGCACCTCGGCCAGCCGTTTGCCCGGGAGCCACGCCACCGTCCAGAACCGCTCCGTGAAGCTGTCGCCCCGGAACTCCATGTCGTACAGCGAGGTCGGTCGGGACAGGAAGTACCCGGCGAAGATCGGCATGACGTAGGCGTTGCCACCCCGGCAGTTGCGGAGGTCGACGATGATGGCGTCGCAGTTGGCCAGGTAGGCGACGGCGGCCGCGATGGTGTCGCCGGCGAGCTCTGGCGGCTGGAAACGGCGCACCTCGAGATAGCCGACGTTGCCTGGAAGGATCTCGGCCCTGGGCAGGCCGTAGTTACCGGCGCGCATCGCTGCGAGGCGGGCCGTCCGCTCGGCATCGGCGGCCGGTGCGCCGGGGGCCGGCGTCGGCTCCGGCAGGGGCGCGACTCCGAAGCTCAGGTGCTTGTCGTGAGTCACCGCCCGCAGGTCGGTGGCCAACGCTTCGGCAAACGCCTGCGCCTCGACCAGCGCGCCATACCCGCCTCGGGCGAGCTTGTCCTCGATCGTCTTCGCGGCTGTCTCGGCGGCCGGTCCGACGGCGTACCTGGCTCGCAGCATGGCCGCGAGCTCGGTCACCGCCTGGCGCTTCTGGTCCGTGCTGACAGGTCGCCCGCCCGCCGGCTCGGCGGCGACTGTCGC
Organism: Thermoanaerobaculaceae bacterium; assembly: GCA_035403265.1. Taxonomy (GTDB): domain Bacteria; phylum Acidobacteriota; class Thermoanaerobaculia; order Thermoanaerobaculales; family Thermoanaerobaculaceae; genus JAAYVZ01. The sequence goes on from DAONEV010000002.1 coordinate 51,917, forward strand.
AAGGGATACCAGCAGCGCGGCAACGGCGAGAGGGGTGCTCTTCATGGCGAGGTCCTTTCTCCACGCGAGCCTGGGGGGTTCGTAGCCTGGCAGACTGCTGTCAGGTTGAGAGTCGATGGGAGCTTCCTTCTCCACCCTTTCGAGTCTACATCCGCGGGCGGCGCGCTCATGCCACCGCCACGCTCTCAGGCGAGCGATCGGCATATGTGCCGCCTACTCGGTGGTCTCCGTCAGATGGCGGAAGCGAGGCTAAGCCGAACGCTCGGCGATCACTGCACGACGACGCGCACCGCGGGGGAGGTCACCCTGGAGAAGGGAACGCTGGCCTGGAAGATGTGCGCACCGGAGGCGAGCGGCCAGCGGGCGGTGTAGGGGTAGTCGGCGAGCTGCCAGGGGAGGCCGTCGACCAGCCAGAGGACCTGCTCGACCCGCGGCTCGACGGTGGCGCGCAGGGCGAGGGTGGCGAGCTTCCGTGGGGTTTCGGGGTCGCGCAGCAACCGCGTGTCCGTCTGGGGGGCGGTGATGCGAATGCGCAGGGAAGGCGCGCTCGGCTGCGCCGGCACCTCGCCGTCGAGGAGCCACAGGCCGGGCAGGGTGGGGGGTCGGGGCAGGCCGTTGCGAGCCGCCCAGTCGGCGTAGCGGGGTGGGAGCAGGGTGAAGGTGCGGGCCGCGACCATCCGAGGGGGGGTGCGCGGTGAGGCCGGGGCGCCGGTACTGGTGTCCACCGCGACCTGCAGGTGGGCATCACAGGTGTGCCGGGGCACATCGGCCGGCTTCACCCACTCGCTCATCACCTTGCCGCAGAGCGGGGAGGCGAGCTGTCCGGTGAGGGCGCACAACCGCACCTGCACGAGCCCCTGGGGGGCGGGAAACGAGAGGTCCTCGAAGCCGTCCCCGAGCTCCGGGTGGAGCGAGAGCATGACGCGTTGCGCCAGGGCGGCGGCCTGGGAGAAGCCGGTGGCGCCCTGCATCGGCCGATGGTCGGGACGCCCCATCCAGACCCCCACCAGCCATCGTCTGGACCACGCCAGCGCCCAGGCGTCGCGCTGCTCGGGGGAGGTGCCGGTCTTGACCGCGACCGGGAACGGGTACTCGCTCCAGCTCATACGCGGGAAACTGGGAAGGCGGGCCATCGGATCTGCCAGTTGCAGGGTCACCAGGCGTGCGGTGGTCTCGGAGACGAGCCTTCGACCGGGACCGCCGGTATCACCCTCGAACCACCGGAGCGGCGCCAGGCGCCCGTCGGTCGCGAGCACGGTGGTGGCCCGCACGAGCTGCTCGAGGGTGACCGGCATCCCGCCCACCGCCATGCCGAGGCCGATGCGCCGGGCCGGCGTGGTGCCGTCGTGCAGGCCGAGGTCCCGGAAGAAGGCGTACCCCTCCTCGAGGCCCACACGCTCCAGCAGGCGCACGGCCGGGACGTTGCGGGAGTTGGCGAGGGCGACGCGCGGCAGCAGTGGCCCGAGGAAGCGGTGGTCGGCGTTGACGATGCCGCCCGGGGCACGCTGCAGGTCGTCGACAATGGTGGCCGGGGTGATCGTTCCCAGCTCGTAGCCGAGGGCGTAGAGGAACGGCTTGAGGGTGCTGCCGGGGGAGCGCGGCACGCGGGTGTAGTCGATGGCGCCCAGGTGTGCGGTGTCGGTCCACCCGGAGGAGGCCACCGCGGCCCGCACCTGGCGGTCCGGCAGCTCGACCACCATCACCGCGGCGTTGCCCACGCCCACCCACTCCCCTTGCGCCACCGCCTCGCGCACCAACGTGGAAACCTGATCCTGCAATCCGAGATCCAGGGCGGTGGTGACGACCGGGTGGGTCGCGCGCGCGGCCCGGGCCTCGGGAGCGCCGAGCTGGCGCGCGAACCGCAGGATGGCGTGCATGGCGGCCGCGGGCCGCACCTCCCGGGTCGGCACGCGCAGCCTTCGGATGTCGAGGCAGGCTTGCTCCCACTCCACCTCGCCGATGACGCCCTGCTCGTGGAGCAGCGCCAGGATGCGCTCGCCGCGCGCGACAGCGCGCAGCCGGCCGGAGGGGTGGAAGGGGTTCATCGCAGCGGGGGCCTGGGGGATGGCCGAGAGGTAGGCGATCTCCGCCCACGACAGGTCGTCCACCGGCTTGTCGAGATAGCGGCGGGCGGCGTAGGCGATGCCGTGCACCCGGTTGCCGTAGGGGGCGAGACGCAGGTAGTGGGCGAGCAGCGCCTGTCGGCCGTAGCGGGCGGTCAGGAAGAGCGCGGTGACCGCTTCCACGGCCTTGCGCGGCAGGTTTCGGGCACCCGGGCGCTGCATGCGCGCCACCTGCATGGCGAGGGTGGAGGCCCCGGACACCCGTTGCCGGCGCGAGAGGTTCTGCCAGGTGGCGCGGCCCACCGCGAGCGGGTCGATGCCCGGATGCAGCCAGAAGCGGCGGTCCTCGATCGCCACGGTGGCGGCCACGACCCTGGGGGGCAGGGTTTCCAGGGGCCAGTACCCCAGCTCCGCGTCCTGCCCGTCCCCGAGCTCGCAGAGGAACGCCCCGTGCCGGTCCTCGAGCAGCAGCGTCGGCGCCGGCGCTTCGAGCCTCGCTCTGGCCGCCGCCAGCCCGATGATCACCAGGGTGACCAGAGCCACGCCGCCGGACGACCACCACGCGATGCCGGTGCGGCCAGCCCAGAGCCGAGAGCCGAGGGTCGAGAGCGAACCGCTCCACCCAGCCCTTGGTGGCTGGGTGGATTCGAGACGCTCGGCCCTGTCCTCAAGGCTCGTCTTCATTGGCGAGCGCCGTTTCGGGCCAAGCTCCCTACTTTCCCGCCACGGGTCGGACGACGACGCGGGCGCCGGCGCCCTGGCCCCAGGTCGCGGCGTCGTACATCATCTCGGCACGCGCCGGGGGTTGGATGTACTCCCCGGCGACCGTCGCCCGGGTGCGGAAGTAGAAGTCGTAGGTGCCCTTGGGGAGCCAGTCGTAGTAGAACGCCACCTGGTCGTCCATGAATCCGACGTAGGTGGGCGCCAGGGTCATGGTTCCCTTCGCCCGTGCCTCCGGCGGGGCGGTGGCAAGCGCCGGGTTGAGCGGCTCGCAGCCGGCGGCCAGGGGCGTCACAACCGCCACGTAGGCGCGATCGGACGGGTTGATCACCTGCACGTGCTCCTCCACCACGTCCCCCACCGCCAGCTCGACGGTGGTGCCGGCCGTGGCGAGCGCGATCCGGTCCGGCGGCGCATCCTCCCCGCGCTGCCGCAGGAGCTCGCGGCTCACCACGAATCCGTTCGCCTGGGGCGAAACCTGGCTGCCGTCGGCGGCGGGCACCCAGGTTGTCTCCAGCCGCGCCACCACCGGCCGCCCCGCCCCGGGCTGGAGGGTGATCTCGCCGGCCGCCGGACTGTTGACCTTGAACGTCACGAGGGGACTGTCCGGACCAAGATCGAGCCGTCGGTCGACCCCGAACCGCACCTGCACCTGGCGCTTGGTGGCCCCGGCAAAGGGCGGCTTGAGGAGCTCCGAGAGCGCCAGCAACGCCGCCGCGTTGGCGTTCGTGGACCCCCAGCCGTCGTCGCGGCCGAGGGTGACGAGGCCGTCCACCAGGACCTGCAGTCGCGGGCTCTTGGCGTCGCTCTGGATCACTGCCCGGGTGACCTCGGCGACGGTGCGGGTCTCCGAGGGTAGGATGCGGGCGCTGCGCGCCGAGGTCCGGCCCTGCAGCCCGCCGTAGATCTCCTTCCCCTGGTGGAGCCGGGTCACGATGCCATCCCACATCCGCACAGTGAGGTCGCGGGCGGCCGGGGAGCCGGCCTCCCCCGACCGGGCGTAGGCGTGCAGCACCTCCGCTGTGGCCTCCAGGTCCAGGTACTCCGCCTTGCGCGCCAGCTCTGCCGCGTAGGCGGGCTGGGACTTGCCGGCCTGGACAAGGGCGACGAGCGCCCAGCATCGCTCGGCGAACGACTCGCCGTCGATGAAACGTGAGAAGTCGGAGCGCAGCGCCTGCTCGAGGGTGTGTGTGAGGCGGTCGAGGAGCTTGGGATCAACCGTGTACCCCGCCTCCCTGGCCTCGACGAGGAACTGCACCGTCCATGCAGTGAGGGACACGTACCCTGGGCCGCCCGGCCAGTACGCCACTAGACCCTGACCGTCGACCGCCCTGGCAATCCAGTCCAGGGTGTCGGCCACCGAGCGCTGCAGCTTCTCCTCGCCTCCGTCCTGCTCGAGCAGACCGCGCAGGCGCGCCATGGCCACCTGGGCACGGGTGCGGGAGAGGCGCTGCTCGGTGCAGCCGTAGGGGTAGTCGAGCAGGAACGACAGCCCGGCCGCCATGCGCACCAGGCCCGCCTGCTCGGAGAGCACGAGGGTGCGCCGCACGGTGCCGGGTCGGGGTTGGTCGGGGACGGCCGGCACGAGCAGGGGCTTGCCGACTTCCAGCTCCTGCATCTGCCGCACCGCCATGCGCGCCCGGTCGGGCTGGATGGGCAGCTTGACCTCGAAGGCATCCCGGGCCCCGTCGGCGGTGCGCGCCACGGCGACCCGGAAGGTCACGTCCTGGCGGGACAGCTTGCCCCCGGCGTCGACCTCCGGTGTCGTCACAGTGACCGGGAAGTCGATGCGAAGAGGCTGGTTGGGAACCCAGGCCAGGTCGCGATTGGCGCTCCCGTCGAGGGTGACGCCGTCGACCTGCCACTCGGCTTTCCCGGGACCACCCTCGCCCTCGACGACCCGCCCGATCGCGGCGGCGGTGAAGCGGTCACCCGGCCGCACGAAGCGCGGCAGGGCCGGCTGCACGATGACCGGCAGCCGCACCGCGATCTGGGAGACGCCGACCCCGAAGCGGTCGGGGCCGGAGGCGGCCTTGGCCCGTAGCTTGAAAACCGTGAGGTTGTCCGGCAACTCCACGGTGACGGTGGTGACGCCGTCGGGCCCGACCTGGATCGCCGGGTTGTAGTACGGCACGCTCTTGAAATTGCGGCGCACCGTGGTGCGCTCGAGCAGCCCGCCCTCCTCGCCCTCGTCGCCGCCGGGCAGCTCGGCGAACGCGAGCTCGCCGAACGCCAGGTTACGGGTGTCCCGCACCGTCAGCCGTGAGCGCACCGGGTCGATGAAGTCGGGCAGGGGGTCGAGGCGCTGCTCGCGCCCCAGGGCCAGCACCGCGGCGTCGACGAGCCACAGGGTCACCTCGCCAGGGAGCGGATGGCCCTTCGGGTCGGCGAGCCTGATCGTGACCTCGACCTTGCTGCCCGGGAGCGCCCTCTCGGGGTGCGCGAGTGTCACCTCGACGCGGTTCGAGACCGCGTTGACCGCCAGCCACGTGGTGGCGGCCATGGTCGTGGGCTTGCCAAGGTCGGCGGTCGAGCCGGCGGCCGGCGCCGAGCCCCCAACCCGCCCCCGCATGAGCACGGCGTGCACCGGCAGGCGCGGCACGAAGGTCGGCAGCACCGGCACCTCCACCGTGGCGGCGCCACCGGACACATTGACCCAGCGGTACTGATTACCTTCCGGGGCCTCCACCACGAGCAGCGCTCGCGCCACCTGGAAGGGGCTTTGCAGGACCAACTTGGCGGTGTCGCCCGGGTCGTATGCCGGTTTGTCGGAAGCCATGGTGAAGACCGGCGTGGCGGGCTTCGGCCAGCTCACGGGCTCGGGCCCGCCTGCGTAGAGGTCCACGGACACGACCTGGGAGCGTCCCAGGCGGTCGGCGGCCTCCAGCTCGACGATGTAGACGCCAGCGGTGTGGATCGTCAGGGGCACCACGATGGCCTCGGTGCCGCTCGTCACGGTGGTCTCGGAAATCTGCTCGTCCACCACGTCGGTGAGGTAGCGGGCCTGTCCCTGGGCGAAGTCGGAGGCCTGGAGCACCGAGTGCCACTGGCGGTGCTTGAGGCGCACCGTCACCGGCAGCCCGGCGAGGGGCTTGTCGTCCACCCCCAGGACCAGCACCTGCGGCTCGATGGTCGTGGCGTTGGCGAGAAAGCGGGGTGCCAGCAGACCGAGCACGAATGGCGGTACCGCGACGACCTGCTGGACGGCGGTGACGGTCTGGTCGTCGGCGCCGGTGACGGTCGCCTCGATGACGTACGTGCGCGGCTGGGCGGTGGTCTCGGCGCCGGGGTTGAGGACGAGGGCTGCACCGCCTTCCGCGTCGGTGATGTCTTCCTGCTCGAGGCGCGGCGAGCCCTCGAACCGGTGCGCACCGGCAAAGCGCGCGTCGGAGGAGAA
>DAONEV010000003.1:0-42107 GCA_035403265.1 Thermoanaerobaculaceae bacterium
GGTTCCGAACGGATCGTCTACTGGGCCGCCATCCTCACGGTGGCCGCCGCCATCGGGACGGCCCTCCTGCTGGTCGCCGCGGCGGCGATCTTCGGTCCATGGCCCTGGCGCCCTTCAGCTCCATCCACGGACGCTCCGCCCTCGCCCGCCGCGCCGACGCGGGTCATGGGAACTGCGACGCCCGAGGTCACGATGAGGCTGGCGCCCGCTCTGGCGCCGGCGCCACGAGATGCCACACCGCCAACCGCGGGCCAGGCCCGAGTCCCCACGGCGCGACAGGCCGAGCTGCCGCCCCGCCGCCCGGTGACGGTTCCCCAGGAAATTCGACGGTCGGAGCCGGTCGTGCCGGCCGACCTGATCCAGCGCTGCTCCGGCCAGCAGGTGATGCTCGCGTTGCTGGTCGGCGAGGATGGCACGGTCCGGCGGGCTCGGATTCTGCGCGCTGCCGTGGCCGAGTGTGGCGAAGTCGCGGCCTCTGCGGCTCGCCAGTTTGCGTACCGGCCAGCGCTGGATGCCACCGGCGCGCCGGTGGAAGCGTCGATCTCGATTGCGGTCACCCTCGGGGCCTTGGAGCCTCCGGCGACCCCCGGACAGGGAGGGCTTGCGCCATGACGACACGCTTTTGCAATCACGTCTCGGCTCTGACCATGGTGGTGTGTCTGTCAGGGTGCGCGACCGCCAGATCCCGGCCTGCCCCGCCGCGAACCGTGGAAGGGAAGGTCGCGGTACGGGTCGAGGCCGAGCCCGGCAGCGCGGAGGTGACATACCGGGGAATGGCGGTCGGCCCGACCCCTACCTCGCTGAACCTGGTCTCGCTGGCCGACGTCCTCGCCATCGCCGCCGAGCGGCCCGCCGAGTCGTGGGTCGAGAAACGGGTGCGCATCCTGTCACCGACCGAGATCGAGGTGCTTTTCCGCTTTGGCAAGGACGCCGGACCCCTGGCGATGCGTCTCGGGCTGGAGCGGGTCTTGGTGTTCGACTACTCCTCCACCGCCACCTTCGACGTGGACTCCTACGACCTGAAGTCCGGCGTGCTACCACTCCTGGAGGAGCAGGCGAAGCTGCTCACGACGGCCTTTGCCGACGTCGATGTCCACGTCTGCGGGCATACCGACAGCTCAGGCTCCGAGACGCACAACCTCGAGCTCTCCCTCCGCCGCGCCGAGTCCGTGTCCACCTTCCTGATCGGTCACGGGGTGCCAGGGGAGCGGCTCAAGGTCCTAGGGCTCGCCGCGGAGTTTCCGCTGGCCGAGAACACGACCCCCGAGGGCAAGTCGCGCAACCGGCGCACGGAGCTGGTCTTGCCCCAGTGAGCCGACGCCCGCGACACGGCTCGCACTTGGTCAAGGAGTGCTGGTTGGCTTGCGATCCAGGGCATGGGCCAGGGCGCGCCCGAGCGTCTCGATGTTGAATGGCTTCTGGAGGAACTGCCCCGGCAACGCACCACGGCCCGTGGCTTCGGCGGAGTCCTCCTCGGAGTAGCCCGACATCACGATGACCGAAAGGTCCGGATCCCGCTCTCGCAAGCGCGCGGAAAGCTCGTCGCCACGCCCGTCCGGGAGCATGAGGTCGGTCAGGAGGATGTCGACCCGCCGGGACACTGTGGTGGTGAGCGCCTCCCCCGCGCCGGCCACCGCCATCGCCTTGTACCCCAGGCACGAAATGGTCTGCACGACGGCTTGCCGCACCAGCGGATCGTCCTCCACGACCAGCACCACGGCCTCACCCGGCCGTCGCTCGGGCGGCGGGTCCGGGGCGGAAGGGGAGGCCAGAGGAATACCGGGCGTCTGACTGGGCAGACTGACCCGGAAGGTGGTGCCGATGCCGAGGCTCGATGTCACGTCGAGGTGCCCACCGTGAGCGGTGACGATACCGAGGACCACCGAGAGTCCGAGGCCGGTGCCCTGCTCGGGCGGCTTGGTGGTGAAGAACGGCTCGAAGATGTGCAGCTTGACCTCGGGGGTCATCCCGCAGCCACTGTCCGCCACCTCCAGCCACGACCAGTCACTCTCGGATCGCCCGGTGGCGAGACGAAGGGTGCCACCCCCGGGCATCGCATCGATCGCGTTCACCACCAGGTTCATCAGCACCTGCTCGAGCTGGCCACGATCGATCTGGACGAGCACGGGTTGAGGTGCGAGCTGCATGGTGAAGTCGACGTTCTCGCAGGTGAGGCGGCGCAGCAGGACGCTGAAGTGCTGCAGGGCCTCGTTGAGGTCCAGGCACTCCGGCCTGGCCGCGCTGCGTCGGGCGAAGAGCAGGAGCTGACGTGTGACGGCGGCGCCGCGCTGGACGTTCGCCACGACCTCGTCGAGCTCGCCGCCGATCGCCGGCGCGCGGCGCTGCAGCGACTGGATGGCGCCGAGAATGGCCTGCAGGAGGTTGTTGATGTCGTGAGCCACGCCTCCAGCCAGCCGGCCGACGGCCTCGAGCTTCTGGGACTGCAGGAGCTGGTCCTCGAGGCGGCGGCGCTCGGTGATGTCGATGAGGACGCCGCGAACCCCGACGATGGCGCCACCCTCTACCGTCGGAACCGTGGACAGCCTCACGTGGAGCGCCTTCCCGTCTCGCGTGCGCACGCCAAGCGTCACGGATTGACGCGATCCCGAGCGCGTCCGCAACAGGCAGCTCCGCAGCGTGGCCCCGTCGCTCTCCTGGACAAGCACCGCGAGGGTGTTGCCCACCAGTTCATTGGGGCTGAAGCCGGTGAGTCGCTCGATCACCGGGCTGATGTGGGTGACCCTCCCATCTGTGTCCAGTGAGAAGATGACTTCGTCGAGATCCTCGGCGAGGGTACGGTACCTCCGCTCGCTCGCCTCCAGCTCCCGTTCGACCTTCTCGCGCACAGCGATCTCGTGCCGCAGCAGCTCGTTGGCTGCCTCCAGGTCGGCGGTGCGCTGCCGCACCCGCTCCTCAAGGTCAGCATGCGCCCGGCGCAGCTCCTCCTCCGCCGCCTTGCGCTCGGTCAGGTCTTCGCAGATGGTGACCCGTCCGATGAGCCGGCCATCACCATCCCGGATGCAGTCCGAGGTGAGCTGCACCGGGAATACGGCGCCGTCAGACCGCCGATTCACGCTTTCCCGCGAGAAGTGCTGCCAGCCCTCCGGCTCCTCCTCAGGCCACGCGTGCCACGCCTCGCGGGGCGCCAGGACCCTGCCTTCAAGACCGCACAGCTCCGCCGGCTCAACCCCAAAGAGCTGGGCCTGCGCCGGGTTGGCGTAGATGATGCGACCTGCCGGATCCGTGATCGTCACACCGAGGCGCATGGTCTCGACGGCCTTGTGGCTGCGTCTGGCATCCTCCTCGAGATGGCGCAGCCTGGTGAGGTCCGTCAGCACCAGCATGAGGCTGGCCGCGCCGTCGTACTGGACGAAGCGCGCCGCCACGGAGACCCAGCGCCGTTGGCCATCGGGGCGGACGATCTCGTACTCGGGCAGCTTTCCCAGGGAGCTCGTCGTCGCGGCTGAATCGCGACCCAGCACCGCAATCCCAAACCCGGACCCGCCGGCGCGGAACAGGTCGTCCATGACCCGCCCCTCGATCTCGTCGAGGGACGTGCCGAAGAGCTTCTCGAACGCGGAGTTGGCGAGCCGCACGCGGCCGCCCGACAGGACGACCACGGCATGAGGCAGCATCTCGATCAGGCTGGTGTCGAGGCTCGACTGACTCCCGGTCCTCGTCCCCATGGCGGGCTCCCCTGCAGCCATGGTAGGGAGCTGCTTCGTACGGGTCAACATGGGTCGGGGGCTCGGACTCCGCGACGGTCACCCGCGTCAGGTCGGGACAAGCACGATGTGACAACTGCTCAGGCCGTGTCGCCTCGCCAGCCGTTCCGGAGGGAGCGGGTCAGCTCTTCTTGAGCTCGCCGATGAACCCGTTCGCCTCGGCGATGGCCGCCTGCATGTCGGCGACGAGCCTGTCGACGTCGGACTCCAGCGAGGCTGCGGTGCTCTCGAGCGAACCCAGGGCGCGGGCATTGAGGTTGTGCTTGAGAAACAGTACCTGGTCGTTGAGGACGGCCAGAACAGGATCCATGCGGGCCGCGGCCTTGTCCATCGCCACGACGAGGCGGTGGTAGCGTCGCCGCGTGTCGTTGAGCTCGCGCTGGCTCGAGCGCCTCAAACTGGCGTCGGAGTACTGAGCGAGCTCCCCTTCCCACTCCTTGAACAGTGCCTCGGCCACGTCCTTGACGGCTCCGATGCGGTCCCGCACCTCCCTGGCTCGGGCCGCGCTGTCGTCGGCGGTGTCCCTCATCGAGCCATACATCTTCTCGAGCTCGCCACCCTTGTAGCCAACCAGTGCGGAGAATTCTTCGAGCGCATCCTTGAACTGGGTTTGAGCCTGGACCTGGGCGTCACGCGCCGCCTCGACCCGGTCGACGAGGATCCCGCGCTTCTCGATGCCGACCTTCTCAAGCGCCGCGTAGTAGACCGAGCTGCAGCCGGCCAGCACCACGACTGCAATCACGAATGCGGCACGAAAACCGCCATGACTCTTCATCCTTCGTGTCCTCCAACCGAGCCCTGGATAGGCCTACCCCCGGCGCCTCGGCGTTGCCGGGGTGTTAACCAACTCCAGCAAGGCGCTCTGCGGCACTCCGTTACTCGAGCCTCGGTCCACCCGCGCCCGCCAGTAGCCCCCGGGAGGCTACGCCTTCAGGACGATGACGTTCACGCCGTCCTCGGTGCCGAGGTCGAACGTCGTGTCGTTCAGGCGCTTGACCACGCCCACCGTCTCGCTCACCTGGGCCTTGGGGGGCGCCAGGCTGATCACCAGCCCGTTGCCCGCCTGGTCCGAGATCACCAGGGCGCCGGCATGGGGACGGGTGATCTGGAGACCGTCGGACGGTGAAACGACGCTGATCTCCGTGCCCAGGTAGTGCAGCTTCACCGTGGCCGGATCGGAGGTCGCGCTGACCACGGCGTCGGCTGCACTCGCAGCGCCTTGCTTGGCCGCCCGTGCCAGGTCCGAGGCCGTCTGCTTGGCCTTGGCCGTCAGGTTCTTCACTGTCTCGCTTTCGGTGACGCCCCTGAGGGCCGCGGTTGCCTTGTTGATCTGCTCTTTCCAGTCCATGGTGCGGTCGCTCCTTTCAAGGTGAGATGTTCGGATAGAGAATGTGGGATGGAACTTCGGGGACGCTGCCTGGTCGGTCGGGCCTTCTGCACGACCCAACGCCACCAGCCTGCATCGAGGTCTCGCTGAAGCCTGGAGGACCTCCTCCCGAGGCGATGACCGGTTCGACGCTTGCTTCCTTACCCGTGGTGTCCTGCCGCTTCTGCCGCCTCCGCCTCGGCCTTGGTCGTGTGCACCGCGCCGTCAGGGTGTTTCGGCGGCGAGTCGATGGTGTAGAGCTTGAGCTTCCTCCTCTTCGAGGCGTTGATCCCGATGTGGGCCGTCCCGGCCGGCACCATGACGACGTCCCCTTCGTGCACAAGGTGCTCCTAGGTCTCATTGAAGACGAACCCGGCCTCTCCATGCTCGATACGGAAGAACTGGCCAACCTGCCTGTGCACCTCGTCGCCGCTGTCCTCGCCAGGCTGCCGACACATCACCAGGAGCCGGGCGTGCTTGCCGGTGAGCACCACCTGTTTGGAAGAGGTGCTCTCGAGAACCTGCTTCTCGAGTAGTCCGGCGTATCCGGTCATCACTTTGTCTCCTCCGACACCAAGACTAGCACTTGCCACCCGGCCATGCAGGGACCTCCCGACGAGCCGAGTGCGCAGGTCGGCGCCATGTGATGGTGCGCTACAATGAACCGATTGGACAGTCTTGTCCTCATGGAGGAAACACCGATGGGACTGCTCGACGGCTTGATCGGTAACGTGTTGGAATCCCTGCAGACTGGCGGGGCGCAAGACCAGATCGGCCAGCAGCACGCCGATGTGACAACTGGCCTTCTGGAGATGCTGACCGGGGGACAGGGCGGCGGCCTCGGGGGCCTCGTGCGGTCCTTCGAGCAGGCCGGCGTCGGCAGTCTGATCCAGGGCTGGATCAGCACCGGGCCCAACCCTCCCGGCACGGCCCAACAGATCCAACAGGGTCTCGGCCATGCGAACCTCCAGAGCCTGGCGCAGAAAACGGGCCTGAGCATCTCGGCATTGCTGCCATTGCTCGTCCAGGTGCTCCCGATGCTCATCGACAAGATGACCCCCGAGGGGCGGATTCCCGAGCCGACCGCGGGGGACCAGGGTGGTCTTGGGGGCCTTCTCGGCGGCATCCTCGGCGGCTAGGAAGTCGCCGGCCCTCACTCTGGATGTGCCCGCCAGCATCGACCTCGTCTCCTCGTCACGAGAGTCCATGCGGAGTTCGGGCTAGTCCTTGACATCCGGCGGGCCGAACGGCAGGGTCGGGTGGTAGGTTCGGAGGGCCTCCATGACTTGGAGGATGGCGGCATTGGAGCCCGAGTCGCGATTGATGTCCTCGAACCGGTAGGAAGCCCCCTTGACGATCTGGAAGCTCAACCGGTGGCAGAAACCTTCCGGTGTGCGAGCCTGGCAGGTCAACCACAACTTCTCGAGGCCGTTGAGCTGGAAGTCAAAGTTCCTCCTGGGATCGGCACCGTCCACCCAGGACAAGGTGTCTCCCTTCAGGAGCAGTCGACCTGGGCGATCTTTCAGGAGAAACGTCGCCCGCTGCAGCACGAGCCCATCGAAGACCAGCTCCCCGGGTACGGCCGCCGCCGCAGGTCCTGCGAGCGACGGAGCCTCGGCCCGGAGCGCGGCCGTGACGCCGCCCGGCTTGGCCGTGGCCATCAGCGCGCCGATAATCGACTCCCAAACCCCGTTGTTCTTCAGGTAGATGAGGTCGTTGATCGTGAGGTTGTACGCCTGGCCGGACTGCTTGATCTGGTTGGCCACAATCGGCTCGGAGAGTCCCGACTTCGTCAGCCGGACGACATCCCCAAGCCGTGCGTCGTCGGGTGACACTGGTGCCGGCGTCGGAGCCGGAGCGGGGAGCCGCGCCTGCACGGCGAGGACCACCGCCTCGGGGACCCCGGCCGAGCGCAAAGTCGCGAGATCGGCAGCCGACATCGCGATGGTGCTCGCGGGGTTGTTGATCATGGCCACGATCCCGTCGGCCGGCGCTCCGGCCTTGAACATCGTCAAGATCGAGCCGACCGTCAGCTCCTCGGCGCCAGCTACCACGGTGGCCAGCAAGATGCATGCGAGAAAGACCTTCCGCATTTGACTCCTCCATGAGCTGTCGAGAACTGTACCACCTTCCCGGCCATTCCAAGATCCTGGAGGGTTGGGGCTCGGGGCCATTCGACCGCGCCGCTGACACCGCCGCGTGCCACCCCGTCACGCTCACCGCAAGATCCGTCCTGCCTTCGGCGGAGTGCCGACTCCAGTCTCGCCTCGAGGTCACTCCCCGCAGTCGGCAGACGGAGATAGAATGGGGTCAGACGGACAAGGAGATGAACATCATGGGAAAATCTCTCGTCGTCTCGATCGCCTTCGCCGTGGTGCTGGTGGCCGCACCGCTTCCGGCCCAGGACGACTGGTCCTTCGAGCCGTTCTCGCCCAACCAGCTCGACAACCTGCTCGCGCCGATCGCACTCTACCCTGACCCGCTCCTCGCCCAGGTCCTCGTGGCCGCGACCTTCCCGGTTCAGGTCGACGAGGCGGACCGCTTCGTTCGCGCCGACCTCGACCCCGACGACCTCGACGGCCAGTCGTGGGACGTCAGTGTGAGGGCGGTCGGTCACTACCCAGCGGTCTTGCAAATGATGGCCGACAAGCTGGACTGGACGACCTCTCTCGGTCAAGCCTACGTGAGCCAGTCGACCGACGTGATGGCTTCGGTGCAGCGCCTTCGTGCGCGGGCTCGGGCGGCCGGCAACCTCGTCACGACGGCTGAGATGCAAGTCGTGGACTCCGACGGCTTCATCGAGCTATGGCCGGCTCAGCCACAGTATCTTTTCGTGCCGATGTACGATCCCGCGGTCGTCTTCTACTCCCGTGTGCCGTCGTTCTTCGGCGCCCGCTTTCTCATCGGGGCGTGGCTCAATTATGACTGTGACTGGCACGCGCACCGCGTCTACTACCATGGCTGGGAGCACGATCGGGGTTGGAGGGAGCGCAGCCGGCCCTACATTCACGTCAACACCCACTACATCAACAACAGTTTCTTCAACGTCTTCATCAATCGAGAGATCATTCGCAGGCGGGTGAACCACCGGGAGCTGGACCGCTACGACGACGCGCACCGCGGGACCAACTTCGACAACTTCCACGGCCGCCGTCAGAACACTCCACCGCCCTACCGTGAGCCGGTCCGCAACAAGATCATCGTGCGCAACTTCGACACCAACGACCCGAGGCTCGACGAGTTTCGCGGCCGTATCAGGCAGCCGGGCCCGCCCGTGCAGATCCCTGATGCGCCGGCGTTCGACCCCGGTCAAGGCGGCTTCGATCCGCACTCGGCGAGCCGCCGCGGGCAGGTCAGCCGGGCCCATGTGCAGCCGCCGCGACCGTCTCCCCCACCGCAGCCGCCGGCCCGGCATGTCGAAAGGAGACGCCCATGATCCGCGCGACCGAGTCGAAGAGGATCCAGCCGCACGGACAGGACCGGAGCCAGGAGGTGGACGGACGGATGCATCTGGACCTGGGCCGGCGACCTGCTCCCCCGGCGAAGCGCGGCGCGACGACCACCCTCACATCGGTTCTCCTGGCCTGCTGGCTTCTCACCGGCCCGGCAACGGCCGCATCGGTGAAGACGCCGAAGCAACGACTCTTCGCCACTCCCGAGGCTGCCGTCCAGGCGCTGGTCGAGGCCACAAAGGCTGCGGATCAGAACGAGATGTCCGCGATCTACGGACCTGAGCGCGACAGACTTCTTTCCGGCGACGCCGTCCTCGACGCCAACTCGCTCAAGCGGTTTGCCGAGCACCTGGGGACGGCCGCGATCCTGAACAAGGTCGATGACACGAGGTACACCCTCCTGGTCGGCGAGAATCACTGGCCGTCGCCGATCCCGATCGTCAAGGAAGGTCGGAAGTGGCGCTTCGACACCGCCGCCGGCCTCGACGAAATCCTCAATCGAAAGATCGGCCAGAATGAGCTCTCCGCAATCATGGCGTGTCGTGCCTATGTCCTTGCGCAGTGGGAGTACTTCACCGAGGCACGCAACACCTCCCGCGACGGCCTGGCCGTCTATGCGCAGCACCTCATCAGCACTCCCGGGGAACGTGACGGACTGTACTGGGATGCACCTGAGGACGGCAAGCCAAGCCCTCTTGGCAGCCTGGTCGCTGCCGCCAGGGAGGAAGGGTACAGCCTGGGCCTGGCCAAGAGCGCCGGGGCGCCGAAGCGCTCGCCCTTCCACGGCTACTTCTTCAGGATTCTCAAGGCTCAGGGACCGCATGCGCCAGGCGGGAAATTCGACTTCGTGATCAACGGCAACATGATCGCCGGCTATGCCCTGATCGCCTATCCCGACAGATGGGGCAGCTCGGGAGTCATGACGTTCATCGTCAATCAGCAGGGGCGTGTCTACGAGAAGGACCTCGGTCCCGAGACCGCCGACCTCGCCCAGGCCGTCGTGGAATACGATCCCGACCCGACCTGGAAACTGGTCGTCGAGGAGCCGTAGGCGGGCAACGAGCAACATCAGGGCCGCGATCCGGCCTCCGCCGAAACCGAATGGTCCGTCAATCTGGATGGCCTCAAGAACGCCTCTGGCCGATCAACGGCAAGTAGCTCACTGTCAGCATGATAGGGTCAGCCGAATGTGGATGGAACTGTGGATGGATACTACTCGGGCCACCCGATAGGTGGCCCGTCAGTTGTTGACCAAATTGGCGGGGTGGACGAGACTCGAACTCGCGACCTCCGGCGTGACAGGCCGGCGTTCTAACCAACTGAACTACCACCCCGCGCGAAACAGGCAGCTCGGGCAGATGGTGGGAGGTGAGGGATTTGAACCCACGACTCCCTGCGTGTAAGGCAGGTGCTCTGCCGCTGAGCTAACCTCCCACGGACGGAAACCGCCCGGGGAGCGCGATCTTAGAGCCGGCTGCCAGGACTGTCAAGCGGGCTGGCGCGCTGGACCAGACGCCTCTGCCGCGGCATGATGCGGTATGTCTGAGGATCGCTGGGAGGGACCATGCGGAGACGTCGAGCGAGCATTGCGGGCGCGGTCCTGATTCTGGTGACTGGACGATTCGCAGCCGCCCAGACTCCGACTCCGCCGGACCCGAGCGGGGTCTGGCGAAGCTCGATCGGTGAGCTGTCGCTGCTACTGGCCGGCGACGCACTGTCGTTCTCCTACTCGGCGGTGTTCGGCGCGACCGCCCACATCTGCGACGGCGCGGGGGTGGCGGGTCTGGTCACCGGCAACCGGTACGAGCACGTCGACGAGCAGGGCACGATCGCCATCCTCCTGCGCGACGGCGAGGTCCGCCTGGAGACGGTGACCGGGGTCCCCTCGTTCTGCGGCGCCAATTGGCCTGGGGACACGCTGGTGCGTGAAGGTTCCCCAACCCTCCGGAGCTGCCGGGTGAAGGTGGCCCGCAGCCGATTTCACATCGTGGGGACCATCCCGCCCGAGCCCCGCAAGGGGTACGTCGTGTCGGGCGACCGGGTCGAGGTGGTGCCGCTGCAAGACCAGGGAAATGAGGGGTGGGTGCTGGGCCGCTTCAGGGGGGCGCGGGGCGCAACCGTGGGGCTGCTCCGCGCGTCCGATCTCGACTGCGCGCCCGCCCCGCCTACCCGCTGAGGCCGGGAGCGGCGGCGTGGTCGTGCCCGCCGAGGTGAGGTGCCAGCAACCAGAGCGTCGTCGCCAGAAGCGGGCCGAGCGCGCCAATCCCCAGCCACAGCGCCGTGCCACCCCAGTGCTGGTACACGGCCATGCCGGTCAGGGGTGCAACCACGAACGCCAGGGAGAACGCCAGCGTGAAGGCACCCATGGTTCGGCCGCTCTCCCCTGGCCCACCCTGGGACGCGGCCACGGCGTTGATCTGCGGCATCGCCAACATCTCGCCGATGGTCCACACGAGCACGGTGACCGCCGCCCACAGGGCACCGCGGCCCACCGCCATGAGGGCGAAGCCGAGACACACCAGCAGGCTCCCCACCGCCGCGACCCGCAGCGGCGGGTGCCGCTCGAGGCGGTGCACGAGCAACATCTCGACGCTGACGATGAGGACACCGTTGATGCCGAGCAGGAGGCCGATGCGGCTCTCGGCCAGCCCCCAGGCATGGCGCCAGTACAGCGGCAGGGTGGCGAAGATCTGGAAAAACACCATGCCGAGCGCGAAGACGGCGGCCAGGAAGGCCGCGAACGCTGGCCGGCGCCAGGAAGCCGGGCCGGGCGGCCCGCCGTGGTGATCGACTGCGGCGGGACGAGTGCGCCAGCCGAAGACCGCGCCCAGCAGCATGGCGGCCGCCGCGCAAGTGCCACCATCGGCGATGAACAGCCAGTGGTAGTTGATGGTGGCCAGGACACCACCCACCGCCGGCCCAACCGCAAACCCCAGGTTGTGGGCGAGACGGATGAGCGCCATGGCGCGCGCCCGCACCGGAGGAGCCGCCGCCTGCGCGGCACCCGACATCATGGCCGGCCGCAGCATCTCGCCGACAACGCTGGTCGCCAGCACGACGATGGCCAGCGACCAGCGCTGGCGCGCCAGGGGCAACAGGAAGAAGCCGAGGGCGTTGCCGAGCAGGCTCATCTGCTGCACTCGGACCGCCCCGAGCCGGTCCACCAACCACCCGCCGAGCAGGGAGCCGCCCACCGAGCCGGTGCCGTATAGCCCGACCACCCAGCCAGTAGTGGAGGGCGAGAACCCGAGCTGAGTGGTCAGGTAGAGGCTGAGGAACGGCAGGACCATGCTGCCCGAGCGGTTGACGAGGCCGGCGGCGGCCAGTGCCCACACCGTCCGGGGCAGGCCGGCAAAGGCCCTGCGGTAGGCGTTCAGAAGCCGTCGCACGCGCGCCCCGAGCGAACCCTACGATCCATTCCGGGCGAGCAGACCCCGGTTGGCGGCATCCTCGAGCAACGGACGGATGTACGCCCAGAGCTGGGGAGCGCCTTCAGCCATGTGCCGGTTGACCTCGATGACCTGCGAGAGTCGAATGCCGTGCTCCCGCCAGGACGCGCCCTCGCTCCACAGGTTGTGGAGCATCGGCAGCAGGCGGTCGAGGGAGGCCGCGAATCGGGCGTCAGGGGTCTGCCGGGCCTCGAACTCCTGCCACAGCTCCTCGAGCTCGGCTCCCTGATCGGCTGGCAGCGTGCCGAACAGGCGGGTCGCAGCGGCCTGCTCCCGAGCCGCCTTGTCGACGTGGGCGGCCGGGTCGTAGACGAAGGTGTCGCCGGCGTCGATCTCCACCAAGTCGTGGATGAGCAGCATCCGCACGACCCGGGCGACGTCCACCGGCTCGCCGGCGTGCTCGGCGAGTAGGATGGCGGCCAGGGCGACGTGCCAGCAATGCTCGGCGGAGTTCTCGCGCCGCCCACCGGCCAGCACGTAGGAACGACGCAGCACGCCCTTGAGGCGATCTGCCTCGCGAAGGAATGCAACCTGTGGTCCCAGTCGCTCGTCCGCCATCGTCCCTCCTCCCCGCCACGCGCGACGGGACGATAGCAGAGCCGACGGCGACGACGTGCTAGCCTGACCGGCATGGAAGGAGTCACCTCATCTCGCGTCGCGGCGGGCTGGCTTTCAGTCGCCACCGTGGCGTTGATGGCGCTCGCACCGGGTGTCGCGGCCCAGGGATCGGAGATCGTGCGGGCCGACCGCACGTCCCCGTACGGGCGGGTGCGGGTGACCGACTATCGAAGCACGGGGCTGCGGTGCCTACAGTTCCCTCCCGGCAGGGCGTTGCAGAGCTGCATGAAGCTGGACGACCCGACCAGCCTCGTGCTGCCCTACAGCCGGGCGATGGCGGCTACACTGGCCGTTCCCCAGCACCTGCAGCGCCTTCTCATGGTCGGCCTGGGAGGCGGGTCGCTGGTGCGCTGGGTGCGTCACTACCTGCCGGAGCTGCAACAGGACGTGGTCGAGATCGATCCGGTGGTCGTCCAGGTGGCCCGGGAGCTGTTCGCCGTCACGCCCGACGACCACGTGCGTCTTGCGGTCGAGGACGGCCGGGCGTTCATCGTCCGGGCGCCGTCCCACTACGACCTCGTCTGGCTCGACGCCTACGGCCCCGACAGCGTGCCCCCCCATCTCACCACTGTGGAGTTCTTCCAGCTCGTGCGCGCGCACCTGACTCCCGGAGGGGCCGTGGCGGCCAACATCTGGGGGCCCGCCGTGAATCCGGCCTATGACTCCCAGGTGCGGGCCATCCAGGAGGTCTTCCCCGAGACCTACGTGTTGGCCGAGCACCTTCCGGGCGCGTCGGGCATGGCGCTGAGTCCGGGACTGGCCGTGATGGCGGACGGTAGCCGCATTGTCGTCGGCTCCCTCGCGCCGCGGCTGGGAGCCGAGGCGTGGGCCGCCGCAGCCGCCACTCTGCAGGTCCGCCGCACCCTCGACCTCGACCTGGCGGCGCTGGTGCGCGCCCAGTACCACCTGATTTCCGGGGAGGCCGTCATCGCACTGCCACCTCACGATCCGCCTTCCCGCTGAACCTCAAGGCCGGCGGTGGTAGCCTGGAGCCCGGGCGGCCGGCCGCCTCCGGAGGGTGCGAACGACGATGGGAAGCTTCGGGCGGAGGCGAACCGACGTCGGGCTGAAAGCGCTGGCCGCCCTGGCTGCGATGCTGCTGGCGCTCGCCCTGGCGTGGCCGGAGCTGCTCCTGCGCGGCCTCGTCCCGATCACCGGCGACGTGCTCACCTTTGCCTTTCCGGGCTGGAAGCTCGGCCGCGAGGCGCTGGCCTCGGGACACCTGCCGTTGTGGAACCCCCTCAAGGACATGGGCGAGCCGCTCCTCGCCGACCCCCAGAGCATGGCCGGCTACCCGCTCTTCTGGCTGCTGTCGCCGCTCCGGGGGTTTGACGCGTTTCTCCGCCTCTGGGTGCTGGTGCATACCCTGCTGGCCGGCGGGTTCCTGGGACTGCTGGTCTACCGGAGAGCGCGCGATCCCCAGGCGGCCGCCCTCGCCGCGGCGCTCGGCGGCCTCAACGGCTTTCTCGCGTCCCACGTCACCTTCCCTAATCAGCT
Organism: Thermoanaerobaculaceae bacterium; assembly: GCA_035403265.1. GTDB lineage: Bacteria > Acidobacteriota > Thermoanaerobaculia > Thermoanaerobaculales > Thermoanaerobaculaceae > JAAYVZ01. Next base: position 14,108 of record DAONEV010000003.1, read on the forward strand.
CGCCGCCGCGGCCTGGCTCCCGGCGTGCCTGTACTTTCACCGGCGGAGATCTCCCATCGGTCTCGGGATCTGCCTGGCGATGCAGTGGCTGGCCGGATTCCCACCGTTCTCACTGCTTACGGTTCTGGCGGTTGTCGTGCTTTCCCTGCCCAAACGACACGCCGGACTGCGCCTGCTGGCCGGCTCCGGCGGCATCGCCTTCGGTCTGGCCGCACCCCAGCTCCTGCCATTTCTCGAGCTGCTCGGCCAGACCACCCGCGGGCTGGTGCTCCCGGGCCGGGAGGCGGCGGCGTTCTCCATGACCCCCGGGCTACTGGCGTCCCAGGTCCTGCTGCCACAGTGGCGCCTGCTCTCGTTGAAGATGCCTGGAGATCCGGCCGAGATGTCGTTCTACATCGGCCCCGTGGCGTTGCTGCTGGCGATCCTGGCGGTGGTGCGGGGAGGGGCCCGCGAGCGCTGGCTTGCGGCCGCCGCGACCGCCTGCCTGGTGCTCTCCCTCGGAGCGAACCTGCCCGGCTACGCCTGGCTGGCCCCGCTCCACGCCTTCCGCTTTCCGGCCCACTGGCTGCTACTGGCGACGGTCGCTCTTGCTCTGCTCGCGGCCGAAGGGCTTTCACGGCTCAGGTTGGGCGGCTGGCGATGGGTGGTGGCACTTGTTGTGCTGGTCGATTGTGCCTTCTTCTGCCGATGCCTGCCGGTGGGATGGGTTGAGGCCGGTTACCTGCAGGTGCCGCCGTCCCTCGCCAACCGGCTGGCCACCTGGCAAGGCCCGTCGCCCCCTTCGCGGATCCTCCACGAGGAGAGGCTCGTGCAGAAGCTCGTGGCCCGGCCGCTGCCTCCCACCGAGAGTGTGGCGCTGCTGCGGGAGGTGTTGTTCCCCTCCTACGCCGCTGCGTGCGGCGTTCCCGAGACAAAGAGCTACCAGGTTCTGCGGACACGCCGGGCGGCAAGGTTCCTGGATCGCCTGGAACGGAGCGGCGCCGGATCGGAGCTCGCGGCCATTTCCCGGGTGGGCCACCTGCTGACCCTGAAGCCAAACGCAGTCGGGGTCGACCACGGCTCGCTGGTCCTGCTCCCGACCGGCGCCACGCGCGATGCCAGCTACCTCGAGCCTGCCGCGGCGGGCCGCGCCACCGTCCGGGAGTACCGGCCCGGTCAGGTGGAGGTGCGCGCCGAGGTTGGTTCGCCGGCGCAGCTCGTGCTACCCGAGATCCACTACCCGGGATGGCGGGTCGAGGTGGACGGCCGGCCGGCACCTCTGGAGGTCTTCAGGGAGACGTTCCTCGCCGTACGCCTCGACCCCGGCGTGCACACCGTGGTCTTCCACTTCCGACCGCTCTCGTTTCGGGTCGGCGCCGGCTTTGCGATCCTGACCATCCTCGCCATGATCGGCTGCGCGCTGCGCGCGCGCCGGCGTCTCGCCGCCACCCGCTGATCTGCGTCCCGGCAGCCCTCGACTGTCAACCGGCTTCGAGGGAGGCCATGCCGAGGATGTCGTGGCTGGCGGCGAAGCGCTGGCCGGCCGGGGTGAGCAGGTAGGCGGGGAGGGTCGGTCCCATGTGGATGCCCTTCACCCCGAGCGCCGCGAGGGCGAGCACGATGCCCACCGCCTTCTGGTCGTACCAGGCGATATCCAGGGTGATCGGCAGGTCGTTGATGCTCTCGGCACCGAGAGCCTCCTGGAGCGCCAGGGCGATGCGCACCAGCGAGTAGCAGTCGTTGCACTGGCCGGCGTCGAGGACTCTCGGCAGGCCTTCGATGTCCCCCTGCACCTGCTTGATGTAGCGGAACTTGGCACAGCCGGCGGTGAGAATCACGGCGTCCGGAGGGAGGGCCAGCGCGGCGTCGGTGTAGTGATCCCGCCGCTGGTCGCGACCGTCGCAGCCGGCCATGACCACGAACCGGGTGATCTTGCCCCGCTTGACGAGGTCGCAGACGAGATCGAGGTGGCGGCCAACGTAGTGGTGGGTGAACCCCGCGGCGATCTCGCCCCCTTCCAGGGAGCGGGGAGGCGGGCAGGTGCGAGCCATGGCGATCAGGGTCGAAAAGTCCTTGGGCTGCCCTGCCGGGGCGTCCGCGATGTGGGCAATCCCGGGATAGCCGGCGACGCCGGTCGTGAACAGTCGCCCCTGATAGCTCTCCCGGGGCGGCACGATGCAGTTCGAGGTCACCAGGACCGGACCGTTGAACGATTCGAACTCCTCGTCCTGCATCCACCAGGCATTGCCGTAGTTGCCCACCAGGTGCGGATAGCGAGCGAGCCGTGGGTAGGCGTGTGCGGCCCACATCTCGCAGTGGGTGTAGACGTCCACGTCGGTGCCGGCCGTCTGCTCGAGCAGCTCCTCCAGGTCCTTGAGGTCGTGGCCGGTGACCAGGATGCCTGGCCGCTCGCCAACGCCCAGGCGTACCTTGACCGCGCCGGGCTCGCCGTAGGTGGCGGCATTGGCACGGTCGAGCAGCGCCATGGCGTCCACCATGAGCCGTCCCACGCCGAGCGCCAGCTCTCCCAGCTCCACCTCGTCGGTCAGCCTGGCGGTCGCGGCGAGTGAGCGCAGCATGTGGCCGAGGAGCTCGTCATCGGCATGCCCCAGCGCCGCGGCATGCACGAGGTAGGCGCCGATCCCCTTCAGCCCGTACGTGGTCAGCTCTCGCAAGGAGCGGATGTCCGGGTCGCGGGTGTCGCGGATGTCCACGCCCACGGACTTGCGGCGCAGCTCGTCCGGAGTCTCGCCATGCCAGGTGACGGCGTCGGGCTGCGGGTCTCGAAGTGCTTCGGCGTTGCGCTTCCTGAGGGCGTCGCGCACGGCCAGCGCCTCCAGGATCATCCCGGCGATGCGCTCGGGGTCGAAGTTGGTGTTGGTCACCGTGGCGAAGAGCCCGCGCGCCACGCACAGCGCCGCCTCGCGCTCGGCCCGCCCGGCGTCCAGGGAAGGGAGCGCGGAGATGGCAATGCCCCGTAGGGTGTGGATGAGCAGATCCTGGAGGTTGGCGGTCTCGTCACTCTTGCCGCACGCCCCGAGGTAGAGGCATCCCTTGTTCTCGCCGGTCTCCTGACACTGGTAGCAGAACATGTGCATGGCGATCGTTCTCCTTCGGGGCTGGCCGGTGCCCGTTCCGGTCTTCTTGTCGCAGACCCGGCTCCGGAGTGCCTTGACCATCATCAAGACCGCGATGGCAACGGCTTTCGAAACCAGCCGGGACGGCGGTACAGTAGACGGCGTGAAGGTCAAGACGCAAGACGCCGCCAGGCCGAGGCGGCGTACGCGGCTTCCCAACGAGCACCGGCGCATCCTCCAGCGCCAGGCGGCGCTGTACGAGATCAGCGAGGCGGCGCACCAGGCCGAGGACCTGGCAGCCCTCTACCAGCGATTGCACGCCATCGTCGCCCGGTTGATGCCAGCGGAGAACATCTACATCGCCCTCTACGACGCCTCCACCGATCTGGTCTCGTACCCCTACTACGTCGACCAAGTGGACGCCCCCCCTCTGGGTCCGGAGCCCCTGGGCAAGGGCTTGACGTCCTATGTCCTGCGCACTGGCCAGCCGCTGCTGGCAACCGCCGAGGTCTTCGCGCGGATGCTGCGCGCCGGCGAGGTCGAGAGTGTTGGCGCTCCTTCGCTCGACTGGCTCGGCGTCCCGCTGCGGGTCCGCGATCGCACGATCGGTGTGATGGCCATCCAGACCTACACCGAGAACGTGCGGTACGGCGAGGCCGAGCGGGACCTCCTGGTCTACGTCTCCAACCACGTGGCGCAGGCCATCGAGCGCAAGCGCACCGACTGGGCGATCCACGAGAGCCAGCGCCAGCTCGCCACGCTGATGAGCAACTTGCCGGGCATGGCCTACCGCTGCCGGAACGACGCATCGTGGACCATGGAGCTTCTCAGCGAGGGGTGTCAGGCGCTCACCGGGTACACTCCGGCCCAGCTCCTGGGCAACGCCACCATCTCCTACGACGAGGTCGTGTACCCCGGCGATCGCGAAAAGCTGCACAGGGAGGTGGACGAGGCACTGGTCGGCGAGCGTCCGTACGAGTTCACCTACCGCATCGTCACCGCCGACGGCCAGACCAAGTGGGTCTGGGAGCGCGGTTGCGGCGTCTTCACCCCGTCCGGCGAGCTCCTCGCCCTCGAGGGGTTCATCGCCGATGTCACCGCGACGCGGAATGCCACCGAGGCGCTCCGGCAGAGCGAGGAGCGCTACCGGCTGGCTCTGCAGGCCACCCAGGAGGTGATGTACGACTGGGACATGGAGGCAGGCAAGCTGGTCTGGAACCAGGCCGTGACCCGGGTGCTGGGCTGGAGCCTCGAGGAGTTCGGCGACACCCTCGACGCGTGGAGCCGCTTCATTCATCCGGAGGATGTGGCGCGTGTCAGTGCCGAGCTGGACGCGGCCGTCGCCTCGGGGGAGGTGTTCACCTCCGAGTACCGGTTCCGCAGAAAGGCGGGCGACTGGGCGAGCATCCTCGACCGCGGGCTCATCCTCCATGACGAGTCCGGCAGGCCCGTCCGCATGGTCGGTGCGATGTCCGATCACACCGCGCGCCGGACTCTCGAGCTGCAGCTCCAGCAGGCGCAGCGCACGGAGGCCGTGGGTCAGCTCGCGGGCGGGATCGCCCATGACTTCAACAACCTGCTCACGGCGATCCTGGGCTCTGCGGAGCTGGCCCAACAATTGCTGCCTCCCGACCACCTCGCCGCCGACGAGCTGGCGACGATCCATCGCACCGCCGAGCGCGCCGCCGAGCTCACCCGCGGGCTTCTGGCCTACGCCCGGCGCCAGGTTCTTTCGACCATCGACCTCGACCTCAACGAGGTGGTCCGTCAGGCGATCCCGCTGCTGCGCCGGATGATCCCCGAGAACATCGACATCCGCTTCACCGCGGACCCCCGGATCGGCGTCGTGCGCGGCGATCGCGGGCAGCTCACGCAGATCCTCGTCAACCTGTGTGTGAATGCCCGTGACGCCATGCCGGACGGTGGCGCGATCCTGGTGAGCACGGCCGATGTGCAGCCCGGCTCTGCCCAGGCAAGCTCGCGTCCGACCGCGCCGGAAGGCCGCCAGGTGCGCCTGTCGGTCTCCGACAGCGGCCACGGCATCGTCGCCGAGGACCTGCCTCACGTGTTCGAGCCATTCTTCACCACCAAGGAGGTCGGGCAGGGGACCGGCCTGGGCCTGGCGGTGGTGTACGGTGTGGTCACGCAGCACAACGGGACCATTGAGATCGACACTGCGGTCGGCCGGGGTACCACGCTCTCGATCCACCTTCCCGTCGCACCCGGCGCCACATCCCACGTGCCCGCTCACCGCGATCGCTCCGGAGCCGGGGGCGCCGAGACCATCCTCGTTGTCGAGGACGAGCCCGAAGTCCGAGCCACTCTGGTACAGATCCTGACGGGGCTCGGGTATCACGTCCTCCAGGCCAGTGACGGCAGGGATGCCCTCACCGTCCTCGACAGGGCGACGCCCAGGGTCGATCTCGTGATCACCGACGTGGTGATGCCGCACATGGGGGGCAAGGAGCTGTATACCGCGGTCAGCCAGAGGGGCGACCCGCCGCGCTTCCTGTTCTCCTCGGGCTATGCCGAAGCGCTGGTCAACCAACAGCTCGGGGGACAGACGAACCTGGCCTTCCTCTGTAAGCCTTACGGCATTCAGCAGTTGGCCCGCAAGGTCCGCGAAGTCATGGAGGGCGAGCCGCCACCTTGACGACATCGAGCGGAACCTGCAGCCCCACAGATTCGTAATCCAGGGCGAAGGAGGACGCCATGCTCACCCCCTTTCATGGCCCGGGTCTGGTGCTGCTGGGCGGCCTGTTCACCCTCGGGATGGCCGGCACCGTCTTCTGGGTGTGGATGCTGATCGACTGCGTGACCAGGGAACCGGCCACCGGCGATGACCGTCTGGCCTGGACACTGGTGATCGCGTTCACGCACCTCATCGGAGCGTTTGCCTACCTGCTGGTGCGCCGACCGCAGCGCGTCCGGATTTATGGGTGCTAGCCGATCCAGAACCGCTCTGCACCGATCGAACGAGAGGCCTGGGATGGGACTTGACCTCCATCAAGGCCGAGCTCAACCCTTCACCCCAGATTGCATGTGTGCGAAGGAGCCACCCCCGGCTGACCCGCGAGCGCCGCACGGTGCGGGCGATGGTCCGTCTCTACTGCCGGGCCCACCACGGCAGCCGCGACCTGTGTGACGATTGCCAGGCCCTTGCCGGGTACGCGGATCAACGCCTGGACGGCTGCCCCTACCGGGAGGACAAGCCGCCCTGCCTGCAGTGCCCGATCCACTGCTACACCCCGGCCCGCCGCGAGCAGATCCGCCAGGTGATGCGATGGGCCGGCCCTCGCATGCTCTGGCGTCACCCGGTGCTGGCGATCCGCCACCTGCTCGATGGCTACCGCCCGAAGCGCTCCCGCCAATAGAAGAACCGGCCCCGGAGACTCTCGCCTCCGGGGCCGTCCTTGCCCCCCGCAGGGTCAATCGGCTTATGGCTTGAACCCCAGGCGATCCCAGATTGACTCGCCCTCGGCGATCTTCTCCGCCTTGAGCTTGGGGTAGGTCCGGAAGAGGAAGATGGTCAGCGGGATGACACCGAAGAGGATGATCGTGAGGTCCGGCACGGCCCGGATGGTCCCGATAGCCTGCACGAGTCCGCGCTCGAAGAACGAGGCATCGCGGGCCGCCCAGAGGCCGTCCTTGTACGCCGTCCAGGTCTGGGCGATGCCAACCGGGAAGAGGGTGCCCAGGGTCATCAGCAGCAGCCCGGCGTTGAGGCCCCAGAACGACACCTTCAGGAGCTTGTCGTTCCATGCTTCGCGCTGGACCATGCCTCGCCAGGAGAAGAGCAGCAGCGCGATCGAGAGCATGCCGTAGGTGCCGAAGAGCGCTCCGTGGCCGTGGTTCATGGTCAGGTAAGTGCCGTGCTCGTAGTAGTTGACGATCGGCAGGTTGATCAGGAAGCCGAAGACGCCAGCCCCGAGGAAGTTCCAGAACGAGGACGCGACCAGGAAGTAGAGCGGCCAGCGGTACGGGAACTCCTTGCCTTCCTTGCGCACCGAGCGGTACTCCATCATGCCGCGCACCACCAGGCCGAACATCGGGATCGGCTCGAGCGAGGAGAAGACCGAGCCGACCGCCAGCCAGAAGCTCGGACCGCCATACCAGAAGTAGTGGTGGGCGGTGCCGAGGATGCCGGACAGGAAGACGATCGCGGCCGTGAAGTAGGCCACCCGGATGGCCGCCTTGGCCGAGACGAGGCCCATTGCCACCATGACCAGGGCGATGACCGCGACACCGAAGAACTCGAAGATGCTCTCCACCCAGATGTGCACGACGAACCAGCGCCAGTAGTCGGCGACGGTGAGGTGGGTGCCCCGGCCGTAGAACAGCCCGAAGCCGAAGAACGCCACCACCAGGATGGCCGAGAAGACATAGAAGACGATGAGGGAACGGAATTCGCTGGAGACCCCGCCGCGCAGCAGATGACCCACCGCCCGGTAGACGATCACCAGCCACGCGATGAGCCCCACGAAGAGCAGGATCTGCCAGAGCCGCCCCAGCTCCAGGTACTCCCACCCCTGGTGGCCGAGCCAGAACCACCACTCCCCGAGCTTGCCCTTGATCCCGGCGACCTCGCCCACCAGGCTGCCGACCGCGACGAGCAGGATCGCCCCGAACAGGAGCTGCACCAGCAGCCCCTGACGGCGCGGCTCACGGCCGCCGATGATCGGCGCCAGGTAGATCGCCGACGCAACCCAGGTCGTGGCGATCCAGAAGATGGCAAGCTGCAGGTGCCAGCTCTTGGCCCAACTGTAGGGAATGAGGTTGGCGATCTTCTGGACGTAGAACGTGCCGGGATGCACGGTGTAGTGCGCCAGCAGCCCGCCGAACGAGGTCTGCACCAGGAACAGCAGGATCACCACCAGGAAGAACTTGGCGGCGCGGACCTGACTCGCGGTGAGCGGCGAGTCGATGAGCTTCTCGGCGAGCGGGACCCCCTTCGCCGGGCCGTACCACAGCTCGAAGTAGTGGACGAAGAAGATGAACAGCCCGAGCGCCAGGAAGAGCGACAGGATGCCGGCCAGCGACCAGATGTAGGTCTCGGGGCTGGGGGTGTTGCCGACCAGCTTGTCGGCTGGCCAGTTGCTGGTGAACGAGTAATCCTCGCCGGGGCGGTTGACGACCGCCGCCCACGCCGTCCAGGTGAAGAAGCGCCCGATCTGACGGCGTTCGTTCGCCGTGGGCACGGTGTCGGGAAGAAAGCCGTAGCGCGGGTCCCCGGCTCCGAAGGAGTGCTCCCAGAGATTCAGGATGGTGTCGAGACTGCTGGCCTGAACCGCCGAGAGCTGGAGTGTATCGGTGGCCTTGTCGTAGCGGTTGGTCTTCATCTCGACCGCCACCCTGGCGTCCACGGCCTGCCGCTCGACCGTGCTCAGCGCCTCCACCGGCTTGCCGTGCTCGGCGCTTGCCAGCGCCACCTCCACCGCCTTGCCCCACTCGTGCAGGGTGACGGCCGAGAACTCGGTGCCGCGCTGGGAGCCGTGCCCCCAGACGCTGCCGTGGTCCATCAGCCCGTAGCGCTGGTAGATGTCCTGGCCGGCCAGGATATCGGCGCGGGTGAACAGGATGTGGCCCGCCGGGTCGACCACCTTGCCCGGGTACGGTGCGACCCGCTCGCGGGCCGCAAACCCTCCTCCCAGCAATCCGGCCATCGCCACGATGAAGCAAATGATCGCCGCCCACTTCAGACGCGCCGTCGACATTTCAACCTCCTCCGTGACGGTACCCGCGCCACGAGACTGCGGCTGGCAAGCTCATGGGCTGCCGTCATGAACGCAACGCTATCGATGAACATCGGCCCCGGCTTTGACTTTCGTCAAGGGAAGGAGGCTATCCGGCGAGCGGCACGACGTAGAAGAGCACGGCGAAGAAGTGGAGGATGCTGCCGGCCAGCACGAAGCCGTGCCAGACGGCGTGGTTGTATGGCAGCTTCCTGGCCGCGTAGAAGGCCACTCCCGCGGTGTAGGCGATACCACCGCCGAAGAGCAGCGCCAGCCCACCCGGTGCGACGGCCTGGGCCAGCGGCTTCGCAGCGATGATCACCATCCACCCGAGGACGACGTAGAACGCCACCGACAGGACCCGCAGCCGGCCGATCAGCACGGCCTTGAAGACGATGCCAGCCGCCGCCAGCGCCCAGACGACGCCGAACAGCGACCACCCCCAGGGACCGCGCAGGTTGACCAGGCAAAACGGCGTGTACGTGCCGGCAATCAGCAGGTAAATGGACGAGTGGTCGATCACCCGTAGGACCTGCTTGGCGCGCTCGAAGGTGGCGGGAACGGCGTGGTAGAGAGTCGAGGCCGTGTACGCAAGAACCAGCGTCGCACCAAAGATGGCGCACCCCACCACGTGCGATGCCGTGCCCTTGAGTGCCGCGAACGCCACCAGCACGGTCAGCCCGCCGATGGCCAGCACGATCCCCACCCCGTGGGTGACCGAGTGGGCGATCTCCTCGCCCAGGGTGTAGCGCGGCAGTGGACGCCACCGAACCATGTTCCTCGACCCTCCGGCCGAGGGATGATACCAGGGCTCAGGCCTCGGCTTCCCGGTCCGCCAGTACCGGGGCGCTGCGACCCAGCCAGTGCTGGAAGCGGTCCATCCAGACGTAGACCACGGGCGTCACGAAGAGCGTCAGGGACTGTGACACGACCAGACCGCCGACCACGGCCAGGCCGAGCGGACGGCGCGCCTCGGCTCCGGCGCCGAACCCGAGAGCGATGGGCAAGGTGCCAAACAGCGCCGCCATGGTCGTCATCATGATCGGGCGGAAGCGCACGACGCAGGCGTCGTAGATCGCCTGCTCCGCTGCCTTGCCGGAACGCTGCGCCTCGACCGCGAAGTCGACCATCATGATGCCGTTCTTCTTCACCAGCCCGACCAGCATGATGATGCCCACGAATGCGTAGATGTTGAGGTCGACGCCGAAGATGAGGAGTGTGATCACGGCCCCGAGGCCGGCCAGGGGCAGTGCCGAGAGGATGGTCAGAGGGTGGATGAAGCTCTCGTACAGGATCCCCAGCACCATGTAGATGACCAGGATGGCCAGGAGGAGCAGGAGGCCGAGACCCTGCATCGACGACTTGAAAGCCTGCGCGGTCCCCTGGAACGCGTAGGTCACGGTCGCCGGCAGCGTCTGCCTGGCCAGCCGCTCGACCTCGGCCGTGGCATCGGACAGTGCAACCCCCGGCGAGAGGTTGAACGAGAGGGTGACCGCCGGGAGCTGGCCGGCATGATTGATCGAGAGGGGGCCGACGCCCGGCGACATGCGCACCAGCGACTCGAGGGGCACGAGCTGACTGCCACTGCCGCGCACGTACAGGAGCTTGAGGTCCATCGGATCGCTCTGGTACTCGGGGAGCACCTCCATGAGCACGCGGTACTGGTTCGTGGGCGAGTAGATGGTCGAGACCTGTCTCTGGCTGTAGGCCGAGAAGAGCGCGTTTTCGACCTGCGAGGAGGTGATCCCCAGGGACGCCGCGACGTCGCGGTCGATCTCGACATTGACCTGGGGGTTCTTGAGCTGGAGGTCGGTCGAGACATCCTGGAGCAGGTGGGACGCCCGCATCCTCGCTTCCAGCTCCGGAGCGTGAGCGAAGAGATCCTTCATGTCCGGGCTCGCCAGCGTGATCTGATAGAGGCTCCGCGACATCCGGCCGCCGATCTGGATCGAGGGCGGGCTCTGGAGATAGACGCGGAGACCGGTGAGCCCCGACATCTTCGGGCGCAATCGTTCGACGATCTGGTCGGCCGAGGCGTCACGCTCGCTGCGCGGCTTGAGACGCACGAAGAAGAACCCCGTGTTGGCCGCGCCCGACCCCCCACGAGCTCCCGCCGAGGACATGAAGGCTTCGACGCCGGGATCGGCCTTCATGATGGCCGCCGCCGTCTGCTGGTGCCGGACCATGGAGGAGAACGAGGTCCCTTCCTGGGCCTCGCTCTGCCCGGAAAGCATGCCGATGTCCTGGGACGGGATGAACCCCTTGGGAATCACCCGGAAAAGCAGCACCAATGCCGCTGTCATGAGGACGGTGTAGGCCATGGTGATGACCCGGTGCCGGAGGGACCAGCCAAGCCCCTTCTTGTAGGTCTCCAGCATGCGGTCGAAGAAGCGCTCGAGCCGGTTGTACAGCGCCGAGTGCCCGGAATGGCGTGGTGGTGCGAGGAAGCGGCTGCCCAGCATCGGAGTCAGCGACAAGGCCATGAATCCGGAGACGAGCACTGATACGCCGATCACCACCGCGAACTCGCGGAAGAGCCGGCCCACGATCCCCCCCATGAACAGCACGGGGATGAACACTGCCGCCAACGAGATGGTCATCGAGATGATGGTGAAGCCAATCTCCTTCGATGCCTCCATGGCAGCCTGCCAGCGGCTCTTGCCCATCTCCATGTGGCGGAAGATGTTCTCGAGCATGACGATGGCGTCATCGACGATGAACCCGACCGACAGCGTGATGGCCATGAGCGACAGGTTGTCGAGGGAGTAGTCGAGAAGCTGCATGACCGCGAAGGTGCCGAAAATCGACATCGGCATGGCAAGGGAGGGGATGATCGTCGCCGACAGGTTGCGCAGGAACAGGAAGATCACCAGCACGACGAGCACGAGGGTGACGAGGAGGGTCATCTTGACGTCGTTGACCGAGTCGTGGATGGACTCCGAGCGGTCGAAGAGGATCTTCATCGACACCGAGGCGGGGAGCTGCTGCTTGAAGGAGGGCAGGAGCTCCTTGACGTGGCGCGCCACCTCCACGGTGTTGGTGCCGGGCTGTCGCTGGATGGCCAGGATGATCGCCCGCTGGTCGACGAACCATGCGGCGGTCTTGTTGTTCTCGACACTGTCCGAGACGCGCCCGAGCTCTTCCAGCCGCACCGGCTTGCCCTGCCGGTAGGCGACGACGATGGGGCGGTAGCCTGCCGCCTGGGTGAGCTGGCCGTTGGTCTCGATCGTGAACGACCGATCGTTGCCCCAGAGCACGCCGGTGGGCAGATTCGAGTTGTTCGACTGCACCGCCTGGGCGACGTCATTGAAGCCGATTCCGGCTGCCGCCAGCTTGCGCGGGTCGAGCTGCACCCGCACGGCATACTTCTGGGAGCCGTAGACCTGGACCTGGGCGACCCCTGACACGGTGGAAATCCGCTGGCCGATGATCGTCTGGCCGTACTCGTCGAGCGAGTACATCGGCAGTGTCGGCGAGGTGAGGGTCAGGAAGAGGATCGGTGTGTCCGCGGGGTTGACCTTCTGGTAGGTCGGCGGGTACGGCATGTCCTGGGGCAATTGCCGGTTGGCGCGGGCAATCGCCGCCTGGATGTCCTGGGCGGCAGCGTCGATGTCGCGGTCGAGGGTGAACTGGATCGTGATCTGGGTGCTGCCCAGGGCGTTGGTGGAGGACATGGTGTCGATGCCGGCGATGGTGGAGAACTCCTTCTCGAGGGGGGTCGCCACCGAGGAGGCCATGGTTTCCGGGCTGGCGCCGGGCAGGGACGCCGACACGGAAATGGTCGGGAAGTCCACGTTGGGGAGGTCGGAGACCGGCAGGAGGGTATACGCCATGCCCCCGAAGACGAGGACTCCGGCCATGACGATGGTGGTCATGACCGGGCGGCGAATGAAGATCTCGGAGAGGTTCATGAACGTGCCTCCGCCCGTGGTGCAAGGTTGTCCCCGGCTTCGACTCTGGTGCCCGGAACGAGGCGAAGCTGCCCGTCGGTGACGACCATCTCTCCGGCCTGAACACCATCGGACAGCACGGCAACCTGCTCGTCCTGGCGGACCACCTTCACTGGCCGGAGCTCGGCCGTCTGGTCGTCCTTGACGACAAACACATACGTGCCGATCTGGCCAGTCTGCACGGCGGCGGCCGGGACCACGAGCCGATCGCGCTGCTGCTCGAGCACCAGCGCGACGTCGACGAAGAGCCCCGGCCACAGGCGCTCACCCTCGTTGTCGAACGTGGCCTTGAGGAGCACGGTGCCGGTTGACGCATCCACCGCGTTGTCGACGACGGCCAGCTTGCCCCCGACCGGCCGGTCGTCTTCTCCGGGGATCACGGCGTTGACCTCGAGGCCGTCACGGGCGCCGGTCCGAACCGCCGCCATGTGCTCGGCGGGGACCGCAAACGACACGAAGATGGGTCGCATTTGATTGATGACCACCAGCACCTTGTCGTCGTTGGCCTTCACCAGGTTGCCTGCGCGGACGAGGAGGCTCCCCGTGCGGCCGGCAACGGGTGCCGTGATCGTGCAGTAGCTGAGCTGCAAACGCGCACTGTCGACGGCGGCTCGATCGGCGGCCACCGTCGCCCTGAGGCTTTCCGCCGTCGCCTTGATGAGGTCGGCCTGCTCCTTGGTGACAAAGTCCTTCTTGACGAGATCCGCGTAACGGACCACATCGGCCTCAGCCTTGCGCGCGAGCGCCTCGTCCCTGGCCAGACCAGCCTCGACCTCCCGGAGCGACGCCTCGTAGGGCCGAGGATCGATGACGAACAGCACCTGCCCTCTGGTCACGCTCTGCCCCTCGTCGAAACGGATGTCCTGGAGGACTCCACCCACCTGGGGCCGCACGGCCACGGTCTGCATGGCCTCGACGTGCCCGATGGTTCGCACGGTCAGAGGCATGGTGCGGAGCTCGGCCCTGGCCACTGTCACGGGAACCGGCGGAGCCGTTCGGGCCTTCTGCCCGCCTGCGCCCCCGCAGGAGGCGAGCGCCAGCACGGGGACGGCGGAGGCAACGACACGCAGCATGAACGGCGAGGAGATGACACGGATCATGGTTCCCTCTTTTCGGTGACGACGGCGGTGTCGGCCACCGCGATACGGCCGGTAGCCCGGGCGAGTTGAGCTGCGGCTATGAAGAAGTCGGCGCGCGCCTGGATCTCCTGGGCCCGGGCCCCGGACAGGGCCGACTGGGCGGTGAGAAGATCCAGGATGGTGCCCACGCCCTCCTTGTATCGCCCGAGAGCCACACGCTCGGACTGCTCGGCGGAGGCCAGGAGGTCGCGGGCGGCTCGCACCTGCTCGGCTGCGGTCTGCAACTCGTAATAGGCGGTCCACACCTGGAGGACGACCTCCTGCTCGAAGCTCTCGGTTCCGGCCTCGGCGGCAGCCGCATCGGCCTTCGCCCTGGCGAGGCCGTAGCTGTTCTTGAACCCCGAGAACAGGGGATACGTCACCAGGGCCCGGGCCGACCAGTTGTTGCGGGAATCGGCAGACACCTGGGGACGGTAGGTGGTGCGGTTGGCGGTGGCGGACAGCGACAGGACCGGCAACCCCTCCGAGCGCACCGAACGCACTCTCGCCTCGGCCCTGAGCACCAGCGCCCGGCTGGCATTGAGGTCAGGACGCCTGGACATCGCCTGCTCGATGAGCGGCTCGACCTTCCCGGTCACGGCATCAAGGGGAACCTCGCCGGCCAAGGGGCCCGTGTCGAACGGGATGGTCGGAGGTAATCCCATCGCCGTCGCCAGGGCGCCGCGGAACGACGCCACCCGCCCTTTGGCCCCGGCCAGATTGAATGTGGCCAGAGAGAAGGCGGTGCGCGCCTGCAGCACGTCGGCAATCGTGGCGACGCCGGCATCGTGGCGACCGGTGGCCACTTCCAGTGCCGTCTCGGCCTGCTTGGCAGCGCTTTGAGCGGCCTCGAGCTGCGCCTTGGAAGTCTGGTACTGGAAGTACGCCTGCTGGACCCCGAACACCAGGCCCTGGACTGTCGCGTCATGGGCCCAATCGGCGGCCAGCAGGGTCTGTCGAGCATCCTCGACATCGGCCGCTCGGCCACCGAAGTCCAACAGCAAGTACGAGAGGGTCGCCGACGGTCCCCAGCTTCCAGCGGTGTCCACCAGTCTTCCGTCAGGAGAGACCTTGCCGCGGGACGAGGCCACAGAGAGGTCCAGAGCCGGGTAGAAAGGCGCCATCTCGACCCCCACCTGGGCGGCCGCCGCCTTGGCCGTGAGCCACGACTGGCGCGTCAAGGGCGAGGTCCGCAAGGCAATCTCCACCACCTGCGCAAGGTCGAAGGTGGCGCCATCCTTGAGCAGCCCCTCCGGCAGCGTCGGGACCGGCCGCACGGGCACCTGTGGCGAAGGCAATCCTGCCGTGTCTCCGGGTGAAGCCGGGACCGGGCGCGAATTGGTTGATCTCGCGGGCAGCAGATTGACGCACCCGCTCGCCGCCAACGCGCCGATGATCATCACCGCCACGGCCACGGCGGAGGACTCCTTCCGTTTCATGTCATCCACCATCCTTTCCGACCTCGACAGACGTGGAGATCGGCACTCAGGGGGCCGGAGCGAGACAGGCCCGCACGCCACCAGCCGAGAAACGAACAATGTGATCCACCAACGACGACAACGACGGCGGCGAGAAGGGCGTCACCTGCTGGCGGCTGATCCGTTGCGCGGCCTGCACGAGCTGGCTGACGATCGACTGCACGCACTGGCGGGCAGCCTCCTCAGACAGGCCCGCCACCGTGGCTCGCAACGCCTGGGTGAGAGACTGCTGCACCGGACCCGCGATCTCCGCCCGAAACATTTGCGGCGGCAGGTGGGGGTCCAGCATCTCGCGCCCGATCAGCTCGGTCAGGGTGCGACCGTGGCTCTGGTTCACGAGTGGCTCGATGAAAGACGAGGCGAAGGTGTTCAGCACCGCCTCCAGCGCCCCGGGACCCTCCTCGATCGCGGCGGCTCGCCGGAGGCCGGCCATGCGCTGCTCTCGCACTGCGTCCATGCGACGCCGGAAGACCTCCTGGTACAGGCCCAGCTTGCTCCCGAAGTGATAATTGACCGCGGCCAGGTTGCAGCCGGCCGCCTTCGTGACATGTCGCACCGACGTGGCCGCAAAACCCCGCGACGCAAAGAGCATCTCGGCCGCATCAAGCAGCCGCTCCCGGGTTTGCGTGCCAGCCTCCGAACCCACCTCGCGACGCTGGTGGCCGTCCTCGTTCATCGCTGCGTTCCCCCCAGAACGATTATTTCAAACGACCGTATGAAAAGCAAATCCACCTCTTTCACCCCGTCACGTTCCCCGGCGCGAACTCCGGGTAGGGAGTATCCGCTACGGATCGCGACGCGACAAGGTTTCTGCTATCGTCGGAGGCACGCCCCGCCGGCCAGCGCACCTCGGGCTCGGCTGGCACCACCTGGAGGATCGATGCGCCACACCCGTCCTGTCACAGCCTTCACGACCATGCTTGTCGGGCTTGCCGCGACGTTGGCCGCCGAGCAGATGCCCGCCCCCGGAGAAACAACGTCCCAGGTGCCGGCGCTATTCGCATTCCACGACGTCATCGCCCCTCTGTGGCACGAGGCGTGGCCGACCAAGAACTTCGCCATGATGCGGGAGCTGCTTCCGCAGGTCGAGCAGCATGTCGCCGCCATCCAGAAGGCCGAGCTCCCTGGGATCCTGCGTGACAAGCAGGCCGCCTGGCAGAAGGGCGTCGAGAACCTGGCGACCGCCGCGGGCAAGATGAAGACCGCCCTCGCCGCCTCGCAGGATCAGGCCTCCCTCGACGCGGTGGAGGAGCTGCACGCCCGCTTCGAGCAGCTCGTGCGCGTCATCCGTCCACCCATGCAGGAGCTCGACGCCTACCACGTCGTGCTGTACGACCTCTATCACAAGGCGATGCCGAGCCAGGACCTGGCCGCAATCGATGGACTGGCGGGAGATCTCGTGACCCGCTGCCGCGCGCTCGGCGCCGCCGCCACCCCGAAGCGCTTTGCCGCGAAGGAGGTCGAGCTCAAGAAGAGCGTCGGCCTGCTCTGCGAGGCGACAGCGGCCCTTGCGGCACTTCCCGCTGACTCGCCCGCCGCCGCCGTCGAGACCGCGGTGGAAAGGGTCCACACCCAGTACCAGGCGGTCGAGGGGTTGTTCCAGTAGGACCGATCTCCCGCCCGGTCGAGAGTCGAGAGTCTCCCCCGGTTCCCACGGGTGCGCAGGCACCCTCCACGGACGCACCTGGACCCCGTCCAGACGCGAACACCGTTACGCCCTGCGTTCCCCAACGGCTGGATCACTCGCCGATGATCTTGACCAGGACGCGTTTCGGTCGGCGGCCGTCGAACTCGCCGTAGAAGATCTGCTCCCAGGGCCCAAAGTCCAGGCGCCCTGCGGTCACGGCGACGACCACCTCCCGGCCCATGATCTGACGCTTGTGGTGGGCATCCCCGTTGTCCTCTCCAGTGCGGTTGTGACGGTAGCGCTGAGGGCTCGGGTCGTAGGGAGCGAGCTGCTCGAGCCAGCGCCTGTAGTCCTCGTGCAGGCCCGGCTCGTCGTCGTTGATGAACACGCTGGCGGTGATATGCATGGCGTTGACGAGGCACAGCCCCTCCTGCACGCCCGACTCCCGCACCGCGTCCTCGACAGCTCTGGTGATGTTGACGAAGTCCATACGCTCCGCGACATTGAAGGTCAGGTGGCAGGTCAGCGATCTCATGGGCTCTCCCGGGACCATCCTAGCCCGCCTCCCCGGGAAGGCGAGGTGACATGGAGGACCAGCCCGGACGGCCTCGGATTGACGCTGACAGCACGACTGCCCTACGCTTGGCTGCGGCACGGAGGCGAAGATGAAAGGTCACGAGCGCATCATCACTACCCTCAACGAGTTGTTATCCGACGAGCTGACTGCGATCAACCAGTACATCGTGCACTCCGAGATGTGCGACAACTGGGGGTACGCCCGCCTGCACGACACGATCGAGAAGCGGGCCATCGACGAGATGAAGCACGCCGAGAAGCTCATCGCCCGCATCCTCTTCCTCGAGGGCCGCCCGATCGTCTCGCGCCTGCACGACATCCACATCGGCCCGGAGGTCGAGGCGATGCTCAGCCGCGACCACGAAGCCGAGCAGGGCGCCGTGGCCTCCTACAACGCCGCCATCAAGCTGGCCGTCGAGCTGGATGACAACGGCACCCGCGAGCTCCTCGAGAGCACGCTCAGGGACGAGGAGGCGCACATCGACTGGATCGAGGCCCAGCTCGACCAGATCACCCAGATGGGAATCGGGATGTACCTCACCCAGCAGGTCCAGGGTTAATCGAACAGAACGGCCTCGGCGTCGTCCTCCGAGGCCACACTGAAACCCCTGACCCGGGCCAACTCGCGCTCGCGGACTCCGTTGTAGCCCCACGCGGCAAGCACACCACGGACTCCCAGGCCACCCACGGCTTCCAGGTGGTTGAGCTTGTCGTCCACGAAGGTCATCTCGGAGTAGGCTACGGCCAATTTCTCGCGCAGTCGCTCGAGGTGGGCCCGTTTGCCGACCCCGGCCTCCTTGTCGAGGATCAGCTCGCCCGGGAACAACCCTTCGAGCCCGTGAGCGGCCAGGAGCATCCGCACCGACTGCCGGTCCTTGGCGGTGGCGATCGCGAACGGCACCTGCCCGGCTCGCCGCCGCAGCATCTCGACCAGATGAGGGTAGGGCCGGTGCAGGCGCAGCCATTCGTCAGGACGGGTGGCTGCGAGCCCGTGCCGGACCGCGTAAAGGTGTCGGTGGAACGACTGCCGCCAGTCGGGGCGGGTGCCAGCCTGGAAAGCGTCGTAGTCGGCTTGGTCGTGAACGGCTCGCCCCTGGTCGAGGATCGCCCACGTGACGCCGTAGTCCTCGGCGCGGTTACCCAGGGGCATGAGGGCCATGAAGGCGGCCAGCCGCGGGACCGAGAGGATGTCCGTCCCGAGATCGCAAAGAGCGGCTTCCAGGCTTGGCGCCTCGGCCGCCAGGGTCGAGGCCGGCTCGAGGGCGAGGTAGGTGCGGAGGGAAACCAGCAGCGCTTCCCTGGCGCTGTCGAAGATCACCCCGTCGAAGTCCAGCACCAATGCCAGCATTCGCGAATTCTACCGCCCATCCAGCCGGTCGATAGGGGAGCGGGCACCGAAGGGCACCGAAGGGGTTGAGGGGACAGGCGGAGGGTGGTATCGTGACGCGGGGTTTGTGATTCCTTTCACAGTCCGCCCCTGCAAAGGACATCGTCATGAAGATCCTCGTCCTCAACTCGGGTAGCTCTTCGATCAAGTTCCAGCTCATGGAAACCGCCGAGCGCAAGGTGCTCGGCAAGGGCCTAATCGAGCGCATCGGACTCACGGATGCCATCTTCAACTACGAAAAGGCCGGGTGCCCCAAGACCCGCGAGGTGCGGCCGATTCCCGACCACACGACCGGCATCAAGCTCATCCTCGATGCGCTCGTCCACCCCGAGTGCGGAGTTCTGGCCTCCCTCGACGAGATCGCCGCGGCCGGCCACCGCATCGTGCACGGCGGCGAGAAGATCCAGCACTCGGTGCTGCTCTGCGACGAGACGCTCAGCCTCATCGACGAGTGCACGCCTCTGGCGCCGCTCCACAACCCCGCCAACCTCATGGGCGTGCACGCGATGCAGGCCCTCCTCCCCGCCATCCCCAACGTCGGCGTCTTCGACACCGCCTTCCACGCCACCATGCCAAAGCACGCCTACGTGTACGCCCTCGAGTACTCGTACTACGAGAAGCACGGCATCCGCCGCTTCGGCTTCCACGGCACCTCCCACCAGTACGTGGCGATGCGCGGCGCCGAGATCCTCGGCAGGTCACCGGCCGATTTCAACTGCGTGACCTGTCATCTCGGCAACGGCGTGTCGCTGACAGCGGTGAAGGGCGGCCTCTCCGTGGACACCACTCTCGGGTTCGGCACGGTCTGCGGCGTCCCGATGGGCACGCGGTCCGGAGACGTCGACCCGGCGGCGCTGATGCACCTGATCGACGAGCTGGGGATGACCTCGCGCCAGGTCTGCGACCTCATCTACAAGGGCTCAGGGCTCAAGGGCATCTCCGGCCTCACCAACGACATGCGGGACATCGAGCAGGCCGCTGCCGGCGGCCACGAAAGGGCCGAGCTGGCGCTCGAGATCTTCGCCCACGCTGCCCGCAAGTACATCGCCGCGCTCGCCACCAGCCTCGAGGATCGGGTTGACGCCGTCATCTTCACGGCCGGGATCGGCGAGAACGGCGTCGAAATCCGCGAGCGCATCTGCAAGGGGCTGGGCTTCATGGGCGTGCGCCTCGATCCGATCAGGAACAAGGTGCGCGGCAAGGAAGCCGTCGTCTCCGCCGACGGCTCCCCGGTCAAGGTGATGGTGGTGCCCACCAACGAGGAGCTGATGATCGCCCTCGACACCGAGACGATCGTCAAGGCCACCTGCTCCTGAGCAGGAGTGCTCCCATCCGATTGCTCCGGCGCTTCAGGTGCGCCGCAACAGCAGGAGCGTGCGGTCGTCGGACAGCGGCGCTGCGGCCGTGAAGTCCTCCAACATGGAGTCGAGGGCAGCCGCCAGCTCCGGGAGCGGGCGGCCGAGCAGTCCGGCGCAGGCATCCCGGAAGCGCTCCTTGCCCAGCTCCTCGCCGGCCGGCGACTCTGCCTCGGTGTAGCCATCCGTGTAGAGAACCAGGAGATTCCCAGGATCCAGGGTGACCTCCGCCGGGGGGTAGGTGGCGCCCGGCAGCAGGCCAAGGGGCAGGCCGGTGCGCTCCAACCACCGGTGGGCGCCGTGCGCGGTCAGGACCAGCGCCGGCAGATGGCCGGCGTTCGCGTACCGCACCTTCCCGGTGGCCGGCTCGAGGATGCCAAGGAAGGCGGTGGCGTACTTCTCGGGTGGCGTGCGCCGGTACAGTCGGGCCGACACCCGCACGAAGGTGTCGTCGGCCGCGAAGCCGGCCTCGATGGGTCCGGCACAGAGAGCCTCCAGCGAGGCTGCGAGGAGGGATGCGGCGACGCCCTTGCCCGCCACGTCGGTGATCATGAACGCCAGCTCCGACTCCGGTCCCCGCAGTACCGCGGTGTAGAGGTCACCCGACACGACACCCGACGGACGATTGACCGCATGCAGCTCCCACCCGGGAACCTCGGGGAGTGTGTCGGGAAATAGTGCCTCCTGGATGCGACGCGCGAGGGCCATCTCCGAGGCCAGGTGACGCCGCTCGGCCGCCTCTTCAGCGAGGGCGACGTTGCGGATGCGCAACGCTGCGGCGGAGGCCAGTGACACCAGCAGCTCCATATCGTCCGGGGAGAAGCAGCGCGTGCGCGCCGCCGAGCCCAGCACAATCATCCCGAGCGAGCCCTCGGGATCGAGCAGTGGCGCTGCCACGAGGCTCCGCACCCCCGCGCCGAGAATACTCGCCGCACCGGCGAACCGCTCGTCTGCGGCGACATCGAGGACCAGTGCAGCCAAGCCCTTTTCCGCCACCTCCCGCACCAGGTTGGTGGAATAGAACGGGGCATGGCTCGACCCCTGGGTCGAGCGGCTGGCCACACAGGCGAAGGAGCCACCGACGGCCCGCATGTAGATGGCGCCCTCCTGGGGTCGCAGGTGGGCGAAGGCCCGGTCCAGAATCAGCTCGAGAAGCTCCGCCTGAGTGATGGGCCGGCCCAGGGCCTGGTGCACCTCGTTGAGCAGCCGCAGCCGCTCGACGTGACGCCGGACATCCTCGTCTTCTGCCAGCAATGGCCCGGTCCGGCGCTCCTCCAGAAGCTCGGCAGCAGGCCGGAACAGCGAGTGCTCCGACTCCAACCGACGCTCCGTGCCGTCGGCGTGAGGAGCTGGCCGCACTGCGATGCGACTCGCACCGAGGCTCAGCACGTCGCCCTCCCCCACTCGCGTCCGTGCGCCCAGGCGCTCCCCGTTCAGAAACGTGCCATTGTGGGACCCCAGGTCCTCGACCCACCAGCCATCTTGATCCGAGGTCAGCCGGGCGTGCTCCCGGGACAGCATGAGATCGGCAATCGGGAGCCCGGCCCGCGACGACCGTCCGACGGTCACGGGCCCCTCACCCAGACAGCGCTCGAACGAGTCGCCCCCCGCGGGGTGCACGGTCAGCAACAACGGGGGTGAAGCCATGGCAACCTCCACCGGCATCTGTGTCACTACCTCCAGCCTACACCCCGCGTGCAGCCGTGTCCGCCGACGCAGGTCCGCGAGCCGTCCGGTTCTCGGCACACCAGACCTGGGCGCCACGGTCTGCCCGACTTCTGTCTGCCGTCCGCCTCTCCCCTCTCGCCGGGACAGGCGAGGCGATGGGACCTCGCCGCCACCGGGAGCCATACGCGGCTCACTTGTCAGACCAAGATCGAGGCCGTACCATCGGTGGCAATGAACCTCTCGACCTCGAACCCGGCCACCGGCCATCCGCACGCCCGCGGGGGTGCGCTGTTGGTCCTCCTGATCGCCCTCGCGGCCATCGTGATGCTCGCGGTCGCCTACCTCCTCATCGTGCTCCACTGGACGTACTCCGCGGGTGAGCGGGCCGGCGTTCTGCAGAAGCTCTCCCGCAAGGGATGGGTCTGCAAGACCTGGGAGGGCGAGCTGGCGATGACCACCGTACCGGGGGTCGCTCCGGTGCTTTGGAGCTTCTCGGTGCGCGACGAGGCCGTGGCCCAGAAACTGAGCGCCGCCGTGGGCCGTCGCGTCGTCCTGCACTACAGCGAGCACCGGGGTATCCCCACCGACTGCTTCGGCGAGACCAGCACCTTTATCGAGAGCTTCCGCATCGAGGACACGCCGGCCCTCGCCCCGTAGTTCCGACCCGACCGGGGCTCGTCAGCAGGGTCAGTCGACCATTGCCCATCGGACCGGCGTTCAGCGGCGAGCCAAGCGAGCCCGCTGCAACGCCGGACTACTTCGCTTTCCCCTGAGCGGCCACGGCCGCCATCTTCGCGGCGATCGCCTCCTGGTCTCCCAGGTAGCGATGACCGACCGGCTGCAGATCCGCGTCCAACTCGTAGACCAGCGGCACCCCGGTGGGGATGTTGAGCCCGACGATGTCCTCGTCGGACACGCGGTCCAGGACCTTCACCATGGCGCGCAGGGAGTTGCCATGGGCGGCGATGAGCAGCCGCTGGCCGGAGCGGATGATCGGCGTCAGCGTCTCGTGCCAGAGCGGAAGCACCCGAGCCACGGTGTCCTGCAGCGACTCGGTGACCGGTAGCTCGCCGGGGGTGAGGCCGGCATACCGTCGGTCGAAGCCCGGGAAGCGCGGGTCGGTGCGCTCCAGGGCGGGCGGCGGGGTGGCGTAGGAGCGACGCCAGATGCGGACCTGGTCCTCACCGAACTGTGCTGCCATCTCCGCCTTGTTGAGCCCCTGCAGCGCGCCGTAGTGCCGCTCGTTGAGTCGCCAGTGCCGGACCACCGGCAGCCACATGCGGTCCATCTCGTCGAGGGCGATCCACAGGGTCCGGACGGCCCGCTTGAGGACCGAGGTGTAGCAGAGGTCGAAGTCAAAGCCCTCGGTCCGCAGCAGCCGCCCGCCTTCCCTGGCCTCCTCAATCCCCTTTTCCGAAAGGTCGACATCGGTCCAGCCGGTGAAGCGGTTCTCCTTGTTCCACGTGCTCTCGCCGTGTCGCAGCAGCACCAGTGTGTACATGCCCAGCCTCCGCCCGGCCCACCCCCGGGGATTGGCCGGCGCACCAACAATAGCCTGCCCTGCCTCGGCGGCACAACGCCGCCGGAGGGCCGGGGGCCGGACCGCATGCTTTCCCCCGGCCGCGCTCGCACCTTGTCCGCCGTCCCGGGTTCCCAGCTCCCTGTCCCCAGGCGCGACGGTGGAAGGGGTACCATGTCGGCCGTCATCTCGAGACGGAGGTCATTCATGGCGAAAGGGGATGCGCGGAGCGGGCAGGCCGGGAGGGCGGGGCTCGAGGCGCGGGTACAACGACTCGAAGCGGTGGTGGAGGCCTCGGCCCTTGTCAACTCGACCCTCGACCTGCACGCCATCGCCGAGACCATCGTCGGCATCGCCACCCGACTCATCGGCGCCGAGCGCGGCAGCCTCTTCCTCATGGATCCCCGCCTGAGCGTGCTCCGCTCGCTGATCGCCGACGGCGTCAAGGGTGAGGGGCTGCAGGTCAGGGTGGGCGAGGGCATCGTCGGCAACGTTGCTGCGCATGGAGAGCCGGTAGCCCTCGACGATCCCTACTCGGATCCGCGCTTCGACCGGCGGTTCGACACCACCACCGGTTTTCGCACCCGTTCGCTGCTCACCGTGCCGGTGCGGGACCGCGACGGCAGCCTCGTGGCGGTCCTGCAGCTCCTCAATCACGCTCACGGCGGGTTTGGACCGGAAGACGTGGAGTTCCTCGGCGAGCTGGGGGTGCCATTCGCCATCGCCCTGGCGACCGCCCGCTTGCACGAGGAGATCGTGGCGAGAGAGAAGCTGGCCGAGGAGGTGAGGGTCGCAGGGGTGATCCAGAAGAACCTCCAGCCGCGCGATCTGTCAATGGCCCCGGGCCTCGAGCTCGCGGCTCACTTCCAACCCTCCCGGGGGGTCGGAGGCGACTACTACGACCTCATCCCGGCCCGCGGCCGCTGCTTCTGGCTGGTCATGGCCGACGTCTCAGGTAAGGGCATCCCGGCGGCCCTGATTGCCTCTCACATCCAGTCGTTCCTCTGGAGCCGCCGTCGCGATCGTCGCCCGCTCGAGCGCATCGCTGCCGAAGGCAACGAGCTGCTATACCATTTCACCCAGGGGAAGAAGTACGCCACCGTGGTGCTGGCCGAGTGGAACCCGCGGGCGCGCACCCTCACCTACGTCGTCGCCGGACACCCCCCGATCCTCGTGCTGCGCGGCGGCGCCGTGCTCCGGCTGGGAAGCACCGGCGCGCCTCTCGGTCTGCTTCCAGGCCTGCCGATGACCAGCCAGCGCCTGGAGCTCTCGGCCGGAGACCTGCTCCTGCTCTACACCGACGGCGTCATCGAGGCCGGGGTTGAGGCCGATCTGGAGGATTACGGCATCGATCGCCTGGCCGACCTCATGGTCGGAGCCGACAGCCCGCGGGCGCTCCTCGACCACGTCTCGATGGCGGTCTCGCACTACCTCGGTGAGCACCTCCCCCATGACGACGTCACCATGCTGGCCGCGCGAATCAGGTAGTCAGCGACGGGGGAAAACCAGCCGATCATTACAGATCGAGCCAGAGCCCAGCTCAGCCCACCCACGGGCCTCTTGACTCGCTGAGCTCCTGATCCCAGGAGCCGCGATATCGCCGATCTCAGCCGCAACAGGCGGAGAGGCGGGAGAGAAGACGGGCGACCCCCTCCCGGAAGATCGGCGGCTCCGGAAGCAGGCTGAGGACCAGGTAGCCGTCGCGAGGAAAGTCGAAGAAGAAACCGGGCTGGACGGCCACGCCATCCACGAGGAGCGACAGCACCAGATCCTCCTCGTCCACCACGGCCGGATACCGCAGTACACCGGACCAGCCACCGCCCGGCACGAGCACCTCCAGGGCAGGAAGGCCCCCGGCCAGCTCGCGTAGTACCGCGAGGTTCTGCCGGCAGCGATCGAGGATGGCACGCCTCACGATCTCGCCGCGTTCGAGCAGGACTGGCAGGGCGAGCTGGACAGGGGTCGCCACCGAGAGGAAGGTGTCGGCGATTACCTCCAGCCGTTCCAGGGCTTCCGTGACCAGGCCCTCGGGACCGCTGGCGGCGATCCACCCGAGCTTGAGCTGCGGCAGACCAACGCTCTTCGAGAGTCCGCCCAGGGAAAACGTCAGGCAGGTCTGGCCTCCCGCCAGGGACCGTCCGATCTCGGCGAGGGGAAAGTCCAGGAAGACCTCGTCAACGATGAAGCCCCAGCCCCGCGAGGCGCACAGCTCCTGCACCGCCCAGGCGTCCTCGGGGTGGAGGTGCGACCCGGTCGGGTTGTTGGGATGCACCGCAATGACGGCCTTCACCCCGGCCGGGGCCGCTGCCAGCTCGTGGAGATCCAGTCTCCAGCCGTGGTCTCCGTCCAGGTGGTAGGGCAACGCCCGCACCCCTTCCACCCGCGCCAGGTGCTCGAACAACGGGTAGGATGGCACCGGCGCCAGCACCATCTCGCCCGGATCGCACAGCAGCTTGAAGAGGAAGGCGTACGCCTCCGAGGTCGAGGCGGTGAGGAGGATCCGTTCCGGGGGAACAACCGCGCCAAGACGGACGAGCTCCCCGCTCACGGCCTTCCGGGCGCCCATCAGTCCTCGCGGATCGGGACGGTACGCGAGGCCGGCCGGGTCGCCAAGCGGCGCCAGGAAATCCGACGGGTAGGGAAGCCCACAGTGCGTCGGGTTGGAGACGGTCAGATCCAGAACCGGCATGCCAGCGCCCCGCGCCACACTGATCCGGTTGGGCCGCAGGTCGGCCGGTGTCCGCGTGGAGAAGACCGTCATGGCATTGCCATTCTCCCACGTACCTCACGACCACCAGGACCACGGGCGGTCCGAGGACCGCCCGCTACCGCCCTGGACAAGGAAGATGACGCTCCCGTCCGCCGTGGCGCATGGACTTGAACGCGTCCAGGAACGCCTCGAACCTTACCCGCTGCTCTGGAGTCAGGATGTCGAGCGTCGCCTCATGCAGCCGCTGGCGCGCTTCCCTGGCCACCTCGCGCCCCTGCTGCATCCTGAGCATCAGGCCGCCAATCGCCGCGGCATCGGGGTTCGGCGCCTCCAGCGCCACCCGCAGCGCCGCGCGATCGGCCTGCCGCTGCTCGTGCTGGGCCTGCCGCGCGGGTCGGGCCGCCTCCGCGAGCGTCCGGAGCCTGTCCTTCTGGGCTCCGGTGAGCTCCAGCTTCTCGAGCGCCGCCCGCACCACCCGCTCCGACCCCCGCCCTTCACGACTACCGGGCTTTTGTCCCGCGAATGCTGCGGCCGTCACCAGCAACAGGCTCAATCCTGCCGCTCCGATCCTCAAGCACCTGGTGGTCATGACCCACCCCCCTTCCTTGCCGGTGCCCCCGCTGGCACCCAATCCCCAAGACGATTCGGCCCTCAGGAGGTTGACACCACCCGCCCGCCAGCATGTGAGTGGTGCGGTACCCTACCTGGAAGTGGGGTGGAGCATGCGGGGCGAGCTCAGGCCGGAAAAACACCCGCCGCAAGAACGGCGCATCTTCTGCAACCGCACCCTCAACCTGCGGGGGGTCAAGGCGATCGGCTACGACATGGACTACACCGTGGTCCACTACCGCGTCGAGCCGTGGGAGCGCCGGACCTACGAGCAGGTCAAGGTGAAGCTCGCCGACCTCGAGTGGCCGGTGAGGGACCTCGAGTTCGACCCCGACCTCGTCATCCGTGGCCTGATCATCGACACCCAGCGCGGCAACCTCATCAAGGCCAATCGCTTCGGCTACGTGACCCGAGCCTCCCACGGCACCCGGATGCTGGACTTCGAGATCCTCCGCCAGGTCTACGGCCGCACCCTGGTGGACCTGTCCGACAGTCGGTATGTCTTCCTCAACACGCTGTTTTCCCTTTCCGAGGCGTGCCTGTACGCCCAGCTCGTGGATCGCCTGGACGAGGGGCGATTGGCCGCCGCCCTCGGCTACGCCGACCTCTACCGCCAGGTCCGCCGCTGCATCGACGAGGCCCACATGGAAGGCGAGATGAAGGCGGAGATCGCCGCCGACCCCGAGCGCTACGTCGAGCGCGATGCCGAGACGGTGCTGGCCCTGCAAGACCAGCGCGAGTCGGGCAAGAAGCTGGTGCTCATCACCAACTCCGACTGGGCCTACACCAACCGCATCATGACCTTCGCCTTCGACCCGTTCCTGGCCGACGGCATGCTCTGGCGAAGCCTCTTCGAGCTGGTCATCGTCTCGGCCCGTAAGCCCGACTTCTTCTCGCAGCGCATGCCTCTCTTCGAGGTCGTGACGGAGGACGGCCTGCTGCGGCCGGTGACCACCCTCCGTCATCCCGGCGTCTACGTGGGCGGCGACGCCGGCGACGTGGAGCGCTATCTTGGCATCTCGGGGGAGGAGATCCTCTACGTCGGCGACCACATCTTCGTGGACGTTCACATCACCAAGAACGTCATGCGGTGGCGGACCGCCCTCATCCTCCGTGAGCTGGAGGACGAGCTCAAGGCACTCGATGCGTTTCGGGAGGAGCAGTCCACCCTGGCCCGCATGATGGAGGAGAAGGTCAAGCTGGAGTTTCGCTACT
>DAONEV010000004.1:0-35108 GCA_035403265.1 Thermoanaerobaculaceae bacterium
AACCAGGCGCAGCTCCGTCAGGCCGAACGCGATTACGCGCGCATCAAGACCCTGCACGAGCAGGGGATTTCGCCCGACGCGGACTTCAACACGGTGCAGTACAACCTCGACGTCGCCCGCGCCTCGGTGAAGTCGGCCGAAGCGGCGATGGCGCGAGCTCGGCAGAACCTGGCTTACGCCACC
Source organism: Thermoanaerobaculaceae bacterium (assembly GCA_035403265.1). Classification (GTDB taxonomy): domain Bacteria; phylum Acidobacteriota; class Thermoanaerobaculia; order Thermoanaerobaculales; family Thermoanaerobaculaceae; genus JAAYVZ01. The sequence continues at coordinate 184 of DAONEV010000004.1, forward strand.
ATCACGGCGCCCGTCTCCGGGACCGTGGTGGAGCGCGACGTGGACGTGGGACAGACGGTCGCGGCCAGCCTCTCCGCGCCGAAGCTTTTCCTCATCGCCAACGACCTCTCCGAGATGCAGATCCTCGCCGCGGTCGACGAGAGCGACATCGGCCAGATCAAGGAGGGGCAGGCCGTCCGCTTCACGGTCAAGACCTACCAGGACAGGAAGTTCACCGGCACCGTCAAGCAGGTCCGGCTGCAGTCCACGACCGACCAGAACGTCGTCAATTACACGGTCGTGGTCGCCGTCGCCAATCCGGATGGGAAGCTGCTGCCCGGGATGACGGCGACGGTGGAGTTCGTGGTCGCGAGCGCCAAGGACGTCTTCAAGGTGCCGAATGCTGCGTTGCGCTTCCGGCCCAGCGACGCGGTCGTCGCCGAGGTGCGCACCCGGTTGCAGAAGGAACGTGCCGCAAGGATGCAGGCGGGCGAGGGCGGACCCAACGGCGCCCTGGGCATACCGGGCGGCGAGCCGGGCTCGGCCAGGGCAGGCGCGGGAGGAATGGGGGACATTGGTGGCCGGAGCGGTTTCGCCGGCAACGGCGGTCGCCAGGCCAACGGCAACGGTCGACCGCGTGAGATGACCGTCCTGTACTTCCTCGACAAGGACGGGAAGATCACGGGCATGCCGGTGCGCAGCGGCATCACCGACGGGCAGTACACGGAGGTTCGCGGACGTGACCTCGAGGCTGGCCTGCAGGTCATCGCCGGCGCCACGCAGGCCACGCAGGCGACGACCAGCAACCCATTCCAGGCGACCCCGGGTGGCGAGCGGCGTGGCCCTCCGGGTGGTTTCTGAGCGGAACGGGGGCGGCAATGGCCAGCCAGCCAGTCATCCACACCCACGGCCTCGTGAAGGTCTACGCCATGGGCGCCAACCAGGTGAAGGCGCTGCGTGGCGTCGACCTGACGGTGGCGCCGGGTGAGTTCGTCGCCGTCATGGGCGCGTCAGGCAGCGGCAAGTCGACCCTCATGAACATCTTGGGCTGTCTGGACGTGCCCACCGAGGGTACCTACGACCTCGACGGCGAGCGCGTCAACGGCCTCGGCCGCAACGCCCTTGCCGACATTCGCAACCGCAAGATCGGGTTCGTCTTCCAGGGCTTCAACCTGCTTTCGCGCACGTCGGCGGTGGAGAACGTCGAGCTGCCGCTGCTCTACGACCGCTCCGGCAAACACCTGGAGAGCCGGCGCCTGGCGCTGCGGGCACTTGATCGGGTCGGCCTTTCCGATCGTGGCCACCACATGCCCAACGAGCTGTCGGGCGGCCAGCAGCAGCGGGTCGCCATCGCCCGAGCCCTGGTCACCGAGCCGGCGCTGCTGCTCGCCGACGAGCCGACCGGCAACCTCGACACCCGCACCTCGGTCGAGGTCCTGTCGCTCTTCCAGCAGCTCAATGACCAGGGGATCACCATCGTCCTGGTCACCCACGAGCGCGACATCTCCACCTACACCAAGCGGATCGTCGAGCTACGCGATGGGAAGGTGATCCGTGACGTGCCTGTAGCCGACCGGCGGCAGGCCAGTGATGACGTGAAGGATCTCGACGCGGCCGGGGAGGTCGTCTAGCCATGCGCGCACTGGTCCTCATCAAGGTCGCCTGGCAGAGCATCCTCAAGAACACGATGCGCACGCTGCTGACCATGCTCGGCATCATCATCGGCGTCGGCGCGGTGATCGTCATGGTGGCGGTCGGCCAGGGCGCGCAGGCGCGCATCAACCAGCAGATCCAGAACCTGGGGACGAACATGATCGTCCTCACCGCCGGGGCGTCGAACCAGGGCGGCGTCAATCAGGGAGCCGCCAGCTTCAACCGGCTCACGGTCGAGAACGTCGACACCTTGCGGCGGGAAAGCACCCTGCTGGCGGGCATCTCCCCGGTCATCTTCGCGCCAGGGCAGGTGATCGGCGGAGCCGGCAACTGGCGCACGCATGTCAACGGCGTCTCGACCGACTACCCGGTCATCCGCGACTGGGGGCTCAGCTCGGGGTCGTTCTTCGACGCCAACGACCTCAGGACCTTACGCAAGGTTGCGGTGATCGGACAGACCGTGGCCACCGCGCTGTTTCCGGATGCCGATCCGATCGGCCAGGAGATCCAGATCCGCAACGTTCCCTTCAAGATCATCGGTGTGCTCGCGCCCAAGGGCCAGACGGCGGGTGGAGAGGACCAGGACGACGTGATCCTGGCGCCCTACACGACGGTGAAGGACCGGCTGGCGGGACGGCAGTTCATCCCGCAGATCCTGGCCTCGACCTCGAGGCCCGAGGACATCGCGCCCGCTCAGGCCGAGATCAAGGCGATCATGCGCGAGGCCCACCGGCTGGCGACATGGGAAGCCGACGACTTCACGGTGCGCAACCAGACCGACCTCGCCGAGACTGCCGAGTCGACCACCAAGGTGATGACCATGCTGCTCGCGGCGATCGCCAGCATCTCGCTGCTGGTGGGCGGGATCGGGATCATGAACATCATGCTGGTGTCGGTCACCGAGCGCACCCGGGAGATCGGGATCAGGCTATCGATCGGGGCCCACGGCTCCGACGTCATGACCCAGTTCCTGGTTGAAAGCACCGTGATGAGCCTGCTCGGCGGGGCGATCGGCATCCTCGCCGGATTTGCCGGGGCGCGGATCCTGGGCCACTTCACCGGGTGGAACACCGTGGTGTCCGTGCCCACGGTATTTCTGGCGCTGGCGTTCTCGGCCAGCGTCGGGATCTTCTTCGGCTTCTACCCGGCCCGCAAGGCCTCCGCCCTCAACCCCATCGACGCCCTGCGCTACGAGTAGGAGCGACATTCCTGTCGCGACCCAGCCTATCCGGTCATGCGAGCGGTTCAGGTCGGGGCACGGCGAGGCCAGGCACTCGACCCCCACGAAAATTCGCTGCGCTTCCCGGAGGTCCGCCAACACCGGCTCGCGGCGCGCGGTGCGGCGGCACACGTGGTCGATCGCGCCCTCGGGAAAGACCCGCGCTCGACGTGGCATGGTTGGCTCCCAGGAACGAGGCTGCGGCCAGTAGGCGTCGTGTCAATAACGGTCTACCCGACACCTGATTGACTGCCGTGACCGCGGCTCGCGCGGGTGTAGACTGGATCAGGTTGGAAAAGAAAATCCCGATGAATCCTCTCGCCTACTCGCCGTACGAGCGCGTGAGCGACGGCATCCGCTACCCGGCGGCGCTGCTCCTCGCCGGCGCCAACGACCCGCGAATTGACCCCATGAGCTCCCGCAAGATGGTGGCGCGGCTCAAGACGGCCAGCACCTCCGGCCTTCCGATCCTGTTGTGCACCAGCGGTTCCACCCGCCACGGCAGTGGCACCCCGCGTTCGGAGAAGATCGTCCAGCCTGCGACGTCCATGAGTTGCTCTTCGCCCAGCGTGGCAAGACCTGTGTGCCGGTGGACAAGGCCTCCGGCAGATAGGCGGCGCCCCAACGATTCCAGGTGGGGGCCAGCCTCCACCCAGAAGGGACCAGACCATGAAACGTTCCGCTTTGACCGTCATGTCCATTGTCACCTGCGTCACCTTGCTCGCCTCCGCGGCGGTCAGCGCCCAGGATGGCAGGGGCCCTGGTCCCGGCCAGCGACCGACGACGAACGAGAAGCCGACGCCATTCCTGATGCCCGACACCACCGCAGCGGTCCCCATGCCGCAGGGTTTCACCTATCAGGGGCAGTTGCAGAGCGGGAGCGCCCCGTACACCGGCACGTGCAACATGCAGTTCCAGCTTTACAGCGCCGACCTGGGCGGATCCCCCATCGCCACATACACGGCGCCTTCCCCGGTCACCGTGACGGACGGCCTGTTCACGACCTACGTGGATTTCGGAACGCTTCGCTTCACGGGCGACCAGCGCTACATGGAAGCGCAGGTGAGCTGCCCGTACGCGGCCTCGCCCACCTATACCACACTGAGCCCGCGTACGGCGCTGGTCGCCGCGCCGTATGCGTCCGGCCTCGTCCCTCGCTCGGCCATGATCTGCAACTCCGCCGGGAGTGACGTCTTCGCGGTCACGAGCACTGTCTCAGGAGACGCGATCAACGCCTACAACTACGGGACCGGGCGCGCCGGGTACTTCCGGATCTTCAACGATGCCAGCTCCGCCAGTACCGTTGACGTCGCCACGACTGGGAATGGCGTCGGAGTCTACTCCAGTAGCGCCGGCGGCCGGGGTGTGGTGGGCGCCAGCACCGGCTCCTACGGCGTCGAAGGCTCCAGCGTGAATGCCTACGCCGGCGTGTTCGGACACGGCGGTCACACCGGCGTCTTCGGTCAGACCGCTGCCTCTGGCAATGCCGGTGTACACGGTGAAAACACCGGCAGCGGTTACGGCGTCTATGCCAACAGCAGCACGGGGCCTGGCCTGGCGGCATTCAGCAACGGCGTTGGCGTCGGCGCGCCGGCGGTGTTCGCAGAGAACACCCACACCGGCGCCGAGCCGAACGGCGTCGCGATCTATGCCAAGAACCACAGTGGCGACGCAGCCATCGTGGCGCGAAACCTCAGCACGGGTGATGCCATCCGTACACTCAACGCCGCCGGCACCAGTGTCGTCTTCGCGGTCCGCAACAACGGGCGCGTGTGGACCTCGGCCGTCCAGATCTACGGCGGCGGGGACCTGGCCGAAAGGTTCGACGTGAGCGCGAGCAGCGGCCCGCTGGAGGCCGGCACGCTGGTCGTCATCGACGAGGACAACCCCGGCAAGCTCAAGACCAGCGCCACGGCCTACGACACCCGGGTGGCCGGCATCGTGAGCGGCGCGGGCGGAGTGAACCCCGGCCTCACGCTGCACCAGCAGGGTGTGCTGGAAGGCGACACCGAGGTCGCCATCGCCGGGCGCGTGTATGTCAAGGCCGATGCTCGCTGGAGCCCCATCAGGCCGGGCGACCTCCTCACGACCTCTGACCTGCCGGGTCATGCCATGAGGGCGACCGATCGGCAGCTCACGCCGGGTGCCGTCATCGGCAAGGCGATGACCGCTCTCGATCGCGGCACGGGGCAGGTGCTGGTCCTCGTGAGCCTGCAGTGAGGAGCGCTGGAGGCCATGCCATGAAGCCAACACTCCGAACCCTCCGTTCACCACTGAGGCTGCGCCTGGGCGTGCTCGGCGCGGCCTGCGCGCTGGCCCTCGGCTGGTGGGGACCTGTGCGCGGCCAGGAGCGCATGCCGGCGCCCAGCCGCACCAACGGGTCCACAGTGCCCTCCGACATCCCAGAGGGCTACACGATCATCGAAGGCGACATCCAGGTGCCCCTCGCCTTCCTCCACCTCCGGGCGCCCAACTCCGTGTGGGCCACGAACTTCTGGACGAACGGCGTGGTGCCCTACGAGTTTGACGCCAACGTGACGGCGGCGCACCGCACCGCCATGATCACGGCCATGGGCGACTGGGAGGCCGCCGCCAACGTCGACTTCCGAGCCCGCAGCGGGGACGCCAACTACGTGCACATCCAGGCCTCGACCGGCAACAACTCGGCGGTCGGCATGCAGGGGGGCATGCAGATCATCAACATTTACAACTGGAACGTGGAGTTCACCATGGCCCACGAGCTGGGCCACTGCCTCGGGATCTGGCACGAGCACACGCGCTCCGACCGCGACAGCTTCATTACCGTCAACTGGGACAACATCCAGGATGCCTACGAATCGCAGTTCGCCCTCAACACCGGCGCGAGTCACTATGGGCCGTACGATTTCGACTCGGTGATGCACTATGACCAGTGTGGCTTCTCCATCGACTGCGCCGCCGGCGCCACCTGCACCTGCACCAACGTGGTCATGACCGTGAAACCGCCGAACCAGTCGTGGCAGACCCTGATCGGCCAGCGCGACCACCTGAGCGAACTGGACCAGCTCGTCATGTCGTTCCTCTACCCGCCGGCCAACTGGCGCTGGGTGGATGGCAACTATGGCGGCACGGAGCTCGGAACATTCCTGGCGCCGTATCGCCAGTTCACCACCGGTGCGGCCAACACGCCCAGCGGCGGCACGTTGTGGGTCCAGCCCAACACCTACTCGGCGGTCGGGACCTTCAGCTCGGCGGTCACAATCCAGGCACCGCAGGGCAATGTCCTGCTGCACTAGGCCTCTGGTCGGTACGATCGGTATCCCATTCCACTCATTGTGGGTTAGGTCGTCATCTGTCTCAACCTGGGGGACGAGTATGATCGTCCTCATCGACGGGGCGTCGAACCAGGGCGGGGCCAGCTCCGGGTCGTTGTTCGACGCCAGCGACCTCCGGACGCCGTGAAGGGTCGCGGTAATGGGCCGTGGCGACCGCGCTATTTCCGGACGACGATCCGGTCGACCAGGAGATCCAGATCCGCAACGTTCCCTTCAGGATCATCGGCGCCCACGGCTCCGACGTCATGACCCGGTTCCTGGTCGAAAGCACCGTGATGAGCCTGCTCGGCGGGGCGATCGGCATCCTTGCCGGCTTTGCCGGGGCGCGGATCCCGGGCCATTTCACCGGGTGGAACACCGTGGTGTCCGTGCCCACGGTGTTTCTGGCGCTGGCGTTCTCGGCCAGCGTCGGGACCTTCTTCGGCTTCTACCCGGCCCGCAAGGCCTCCGCCCCCAACTCCATCGACGCCCTGCGCTACGAGTAGGTCGGGCCCGTTCCCGGCGGCCGACCCGGGCGGCGCGGCGGAGTCGTGAGCCGGCTCACCTTTTTTTTCCGCCGACTGCGGACAACCGGTGCTTCGTCGTGTAGGCTCTCGGAAGAGCACCGGAGGTTCCCATGCCCCCCATCCAGATCCGCCGCGCGTGCGTCGCGCCCATCGTCATGCTCCTGGCCCTGCTCGGAGCTGCCAGCCCGGCTGGGGCCACGCCGCTCCCGATCGGCGACACCAACGGCGATTCGGTCGTGAACGTGCAGGATGTCTTCTTCCTCATCAACAACCTGTTCGCTGGCGGAGGCCCGCCTGCCGGCAGCGGCGACGTGGACGGCAGCGGCGGGGTGAACGTGGGGGACGTCTTCTACCTCGTCAACTTCCTGTTTGCCGGCGGGCCCGAGCCGCACAGCGGTAGTGCCGCCATCGTCGCCAACCACACGAGCATCGACCTCGCCAGCGTGCCGCTCGTCTGGATCGCCTCTGCCAAGCTGAACGTCGGCTGGGTGTACGGCCACACCTCGCACGGCAGCCAGCTCGTCTCCGGTGCGGACTATCTTTCCGCGCACGTCTCGCCGCCGCAGTTCCACCTCATCACGAGCTGGTACGACCTCCCTCCGCAGGAAGACCCTGTGGGCCTCCGGGTTGGTGACGACGGTGGCTGGGGGTGGGACTCGTCCACCTTCCTCGCCACCGCCCAGGAGCACCTTTCCGGCGTGACGGTTCCGGCAGGCAAAGTGGTGGCGTTCATGTGGTCGTGGTGTGGGCAACAGTCGAGCAACCCCGTGGAGGAGGTCCAGGCGTACCTCGACGCCATGGCCACCCTGGAAACCCAGTACCCGGCGATCCGCTTCGTCTACATGACCGGCCACACGGACCACTGGGCCGACCAGGCGATCCTCGCCCGCAACAACGACATGGTGCGGAGCTGGGTGGCAGGCCGGGGCGGGGTGCTCTTTGACTTCGCGGACATCGAGAGCTTCCTCCCCGACGGCACCCCCTGGTCCGAGCCGAGCGACGACTGCCCATGGTGTCAGGCCTGGTGCGATGCCCATCCTGGCACCTGCCCCGACCCGGCGATCGACTGCGCCCACTCGCACTCCCTCAACTGCCTTCTCAAGGGGAAGGCCTTCTGGTGGCTATCTGCCCGCCTGGCGGGGTGGGGCGGCTGAGCTGGTGACGACCCCTGCGTCTGGCCAACGGCCGGAGCCGCAGGGTTCGGGCCTCCCGGGGCGTTGGCGGCGCGAGCGCTGAAAGGCCGCGTTCCCCGCCTCGGCTCTTGGCTCAGGCGCGGGTGCGGTCCATGGGCGTCCAGCGCACGGTGCAGTGGCCGAGCTGCTCGCCGCAGAGGGCGAGGATCCTGGCCCGCAAGGGATCTGCAGGCGGAACCAGGTCCAGGGCCCGGCGGGCGCGCAGGCGGGCTGCTGCCGGCAGGGCGGGGAGCATCTCGACCAGCGCGCTGGCCTCGACGCGGCGAGCGGGTTCATCAAGGTTCCAGAAGCCCGTCGTGCCGCCCGCGCGCCGGCCCTGCTCGGCCAACTGCCACCCCAGCGCGTGCCCCTCGATGGCGGAAGGCGGGTAGCGGGGGCCACCGCGCCAGCCTGGGTTCAGGAAGAGCATCACGCGGGCCTCGCCCGGGGACGCCACGAGCACCCGTGCCGCGATCTCGCGCAAGGATGTCGTCCGGCGGTCGAGGCGCACAGGGACCGCCGCGAGGGCCTCGACGCTCGTTCCCCTGAGGGCCGGTGTGGCGGCGAGAACGTGGGCCCATGCCATGTGAGCGTTCAGGTAGTAGGCGATGACGTGAGCCTGGTCCGGGAACTGCTCCGGCGTGGTTTCGGGTCCCCCCTCGGCGAGGGTGGCGAGATACCCCCGCAGCAGGCGCAGACGTCTGGGATCGAGATCCTCGCCGGGAAGCGAAGTCTTCCCTGCAAGGACGGCGGAGAAGGCGGCATGGTTCATCGGGACGGCCGGCAGCCACCACGGGGGGTTGAGCGGCAGGCGGACGGTCTGAGTGGGCGTGGGGTCGCAGGCTGCCAGGATGAGCATCGACAACAAACCGGCGCCGACGGGGAGGCGACAGCGCCGGGGGTGGGAATCTCGGTGAGGAGGGGCTGTCACGCCGCCATTCTATCCCCTGCCGCGACGGGAGGAGCCGCTGGAACGGGAGGAGCTGACCGAGCCGCTCGATCGGGATGGCCCGGGGGACGAGTACGAGTGGGTCGAGGAGCCCGAGGACGACCGAGCCGAGCCAGATGGCTCGGATCGGCCGGTCGAGCCCCAGGACCGGCTACTGCCCGACGACGACGGGTACGATCGCACCGATCCGGATGGTTCCGAGCGGCCGATCGAGCCCGGCGAGTAGGAGCCGACTGGCGAGGACGGGTACGACCGCTCCGAGCGTGACGAGGTGAGTCTCTCCTGCGGCATCGATGAGGCGCGGCGGAATCCCCAGCCAGGGCTGGACGAGCCCTCGTTCCTCCTGATCGCGGGTCGCTCCCAGGCGTCCTGCCTGGACAGGCGGCGGGAAGGGAACGCATCCTGCCTTGTCCGACCTGCCTCGCGCTGGGGGTTGGTGGTGCGGGTGCTTCCCCACATTCGGCTGCGAGCCTCGGACAGCGAGGAGGAGCCGTCGAACCGAGGCTCGGGCGCGTTGAGCGCCCGAGCACGGAAGGAAACCTGTTCCCGGCTCCGCTCCCGAACAGGGGGAGCGGGCTGAGCCTGGGGTGCGCCCCGGTCCGCCGGTGGAGGTGGTGCCGGAGCCCTTTCGACGGTTCGCCCTGGTTCGGGGTTGGTGCGGCTACTGCCCGAGTCCGGCCGGGTGGCCGGGGCGTCGCGACCAGGATCGGTCCGGGCTGGCGAACGGTCGGTCCCGGCGCCGGTCTCGCCGCGCGACCGGTCGCTGTCAGGAGCGCGTCCGGTGTCGGTCCGGTCGCGGCCGCGCTCGATGACCCTGCCCCGGTTGCCGTCCTCGGTGCGGCCGCCTGTGGAGCGGTCCGGCGGATTCTCATCGACGGGGACGGTGCGGCGGAAGCCTGGGTCGACTCCGGGCACCCGCCGGTCCGGCGTCGTCCGGTCGGGGATCGTGCGTGCCCCGCCCGGCACCTCGCCCGCGCCGGGGGAGCTCCGGCCCGTTCCGGGCTCGATCCGCTCGCGGACACGCGGTGAGATGGTCTGGTCGGGCGGGAGCGCGGTACGCGACGGCAACGTCCGGGAGATCAGGTCGCCGGTCCGGGACGGGGTGACGATCGCCCGGCTCGCCGGTTCCCGGGCGATGCCTCCGGCGTCACGCCGGAAGATCGCTCCCAGATCTGGCGTCTGACGGTCACCGGCCCCTCGCCGGATGAGGTCCCCGATTCCGCGATCAGCGAGGTCCCTGCCAGGCGTGCGGGTCACGAGCGGGCCCGAGCGCACGAAGCCCTCACCGCGATCGCCGATCTCGCGGAGCAGGCGGTCGCTGTCCACCCTCACCCGGTCGAGGTGGGAGCTGCCAAAGCGGTCGCCGGGAACGAAGGTCCAGGGGCGCGGGTCGATGTCGCGAAGCCGAACCCGGCCAGAGAAGTCGAAGGCAGTGTGTGACCACCGGTCCGGCCAGCGGTGGTCGCCACCGTGGCAACCCGGGCAGTTGTCCCAGTACCACCGGTCGTAGTAGCCGCGTGGGCTCCACCCGACGTAGTTGTCGGCCCACATCCAGTGTACCCAGGCCGGGCCCCACACCCAGTCCCAGCACCACACCCAGCCAAAGCTGTTGTCGTAGTTCCAGGAGCCGTAGTGGTAGGGATACCAACCCCACGGCTCGTACGAGACCCAGGTCCATCCGACCGGAGTCCAGAGCCAGCGACCCTGGGAGTACGGCCGCCAGTCAGCACCGACTCGCGGGCGCCAGGCCCATGATGAGTACGAGTCGACGTAGACCCATTCGCCAAAGGTGTCCAGGACGGCAGCCCGGCCAGCGTTCCGCTCGTCGACGTAGCGAGCCGTGCGGCTGTCGTCGCGGGGGCGACGCCGCTCCTCGACCCAGGCCCAGAAGTCGTCCGAGTCGTCGTCGAGGGACGAGCGCCTGATGTCGTCGTCCTGGTCCTCTTCCAACGTCGTCTGTTGGCCGGTGCGCAGCATGGCCGACCCAACGCCGACAGGCAACTCCGCGAGGCCAGAATGGGTCTCGACGTGCAGCTCCTCACGGTCGAACTCGAGCCGGTAGAGCCCGGGTCGGGACAGGAAGACGCTGCCGCGCTTCGTGTCGATGCGCAGGTTCTCCTCCACCTGGGCGTTGGCCGGGATCTCGATGACAAGGCCGCCGGCGACCAGGTTGAGCGCCGTGCGCGTCGCCTGGGTGTCGCGTGACATGGCGAGGGAATCGAAATCCAGGGTGGAGAACTCGTCCAGCCAGATCGTGCAGCCGTCCGCGAGCTGCACCTCGATGCGCGCGCCGCGCGCCGTGTCGAGTCGGTCGCCAACCAGGACCGGCATGTTGACCTGGGCATCCAGGGTCTCCTCACCGGCGGCCGGGTAGATCGTGGCGTAGCGCTCGAGGTATGAGATGTAGCTCAGAGAGGTCAAGTCGTCATCGGCATAGGCCACGGTCCCGGCCCCTATCAGGGCGGCAACCAGCAACAGACTGGAAAGTCGGCTTGTCATGGTGCGCCTCCTTTCGTTCTCCGCGTCGGGTTAAAGCAAGAGGTGTGCCACCAACTGGGGCGGCCCCGCCCCCTTCGGCGGAGCCGCGTTTCACACCCGCAAGATCGAGGGTTGTGCGGCAAGAAAGAACCGAAAACACCCTTTCCGCTGGCCTGTCGGCTCAGCGAGGCGAGAGTGAAAGGTGGCACCGGGGTCAATCCAGGTCGAGCTTGTCGAGGACGACCTGCTGCTGGGTCTGCCGGAGCTTGATCAGGGTGCGGGCCGGATAGAAGCCCGACCGCAGGCAGACGTTGGGGTAGGTCACGCACCCGGGTCCCATGAGCACACCGGGGTTGAGCACCGAGTTGCACCCGGTGCGGCAGCCGTCGCCGAGGATGGCGCCGAGCTTCTTGAGACCGGTGTGGACAGTCTCGCCGCCGGAGCGGAACGAGACCTCCCTGCCGACGTTCTTGACGTTGGAGAGGATGGTGCCGGCGCCGAGGTTCACACTGGCGCCGAGAATCGAGTCGCCGACATAGTTCTGGTGCGGGGCACGGGCGCCGTCGAGCAGGATGGCGGTCTTGAGCTCGCTATGAGCTCCGATGATGCAGTTGCGGCCGACAATGACACGACCCCGCAGGTACGCACCAGTGCGGATCTCCGTGCCGGCGCCGACAATGAGGGGGCCGCGCATCACGACTCCGGGCTCGATGACACAGTCCCGGTCGATGAAGATGGCACCTCCCAGGACGTGCACCCCGGCCGGCACGGGCGAGAGGATCTCCCAGTGGTGCCAGGAAGTGAGGTAGGTGTCCATGGTGCGACCGAGCGCCTCCCACACCGGCGCCTCGTCTTTGAACAGGGCGGCATGCTCGAAGCCGTCCAGCCTGAAGAACTCGCTCGCGAGGAACGTTGACATGAGCCAAGTATAGTCCGCCCCCCGCCCAACCAGGCTCAAGGCTACAGGCTCAAGGTCCTCCGCCCGCCCGGGGAGGCTCAAGGCTCCAGCCTCAAGGTCTCAGATCGCCGCCCACCCATTCCAAGGTAGGCTCACTTCAAGGGAGGGTAAGGGAGCCTTGAGCCTGTAGCCTTGAGCCTGAAGCCTGGGTGGGCGGCTGGGTGGAGACCGGAGGCCGGCGGACGATCACCAGCGTCTGGTCGTCCTCGGGGCTGGCGAGGCCGCTGTGTCGATCGGCCACCTCGAAGACAATGCGGACGATCTCCTGGGCCGGACGGTCAGCATGGCGCCTGACCACCGACTGCAGCTTCTCGATCCCGAACTCCTTGTCGGAGCGGCGGCTGCGGCACTCGGTGATGCCGTCGGTGTAGAGGACCAGCAGCGCCCCGGGCTCAAGGTGGGCAAAGCCGCGCAGGTAGCGCGCGTCGGGGGAGGGTCCGAGCACCATGCCGCCTTCGCGGAGGTACTCGATGCTCTTGTCGGCATGGAGGATGAAAGGCAGGACGTGCCCGGCGTTGACGTAGATGAGGTTCCCGGAGGTCTCCATCTCGGCCAGGAAGAGCGACACGAACTTGGACGTCAGCTTGGAGCGGTTGATGATGGCGTTCAGGCGCTCGATGGTCCGCGACAGCTTGAAGTCCCGGGTGAGCCCCATGCGCAGGCCCATGTAGACGTCCCGGACCTGCAGGGCCGCCGGTAGGCCGTGGCCGGAGGCATCGGCGATGGCGAGATCGAACATCTCGGGGGTGACCGGGATGTAGTCGTAGAAGTCGCCGCCAACTGTCTCGGCGGCCCGCGATTCGCCGGCAATCTCGAAGTCGCCGTAGCGGGGGCTGCGCTTGGGCAAGATGGAGGACTGGATGCGCCGGGCGTCCTCGAGGATGCCGGCGAACTTCTCCTGCTGCAGCTTCTGGTTGATGGCGAGGCGGACGATGTTGAGGGAGGCTTGCAGGTCCTCGACGGAGCCACGGCCGTGGGCGACGTCGAACGAGACGATGTAGTCCCCCTCGGCCACCGCGATTGCGGCAAATCGCTCGCCGGTACCGAGGCGGCTCTCCAACTCGGGATCCAGGACCGGGGCGCGGCGATCCATGACCACGAGCCCGCTGTCGAGGGTGTCCTGAATGCCGACATACTCTCGGGGGACATGGGTGCCGAGAGGCTGGTCGCTGGCGCTGCCGAAAACCTGCACCAACTCGTACACGTCGTCCTCGAGGTGGTAGATGCGACCGCCCGAGATGCCCAGCTCGTCGCGGAAGTTGGAGACCATGTACTGGGCCACGTTCCGAATGGTGCCGAGGAGGTCCTCGGCCTGCTGGATGAGGCCAAGGGTGCGCTCGACCCGTCGGAAGAGCGACTTGGGCGCAGAGGCGACCGAGGGCGCGGTGCGGCGGTGGGATCTGTGGTTCGGCATCGGGTGTAAGTCCTTACTCTGACTCGGCGGGGTTCGAGAAGCGCGGCCGAGGCGGGCGGCATTCTCCCATGAAAGGCGTCAAGGCGCGGTGAAGACTCCAGGTCAGTTGGTGGTCGAGAATGTCCGCAAACGCCCGAGGAGGTCCTGGGCGTCACGGCTGTGGGGGTCGACGACGAGCGCCTTCTCGGCGTAGGACAACGCCTTGCGTGTGTTCCTCCGCCCCATCTCGAGGCGTGCCAGGGCCACGAGGGGGTCGGGCAGGTTCGGTCCCGCCTTGCGGGCCCGCTTGTAGAGGTGCTCGGCCTTGGCCGGCCGGCCCTGGGTGAGCTCGAGGTCGCCCCGCACGATCAGCATGTGGGGCGAGGCCAGGGTCAGGTTTGCGGCGATGAGGGCGTTGTCGGCTTCCTGGTGCCGGCCGAGGGCGCGGAACAGGGACGAGAGGTTGTTGAGGATCGTCGGGTTGTCGGCCTCGATCGCGAGCGCCTTCTCGTAGGCCTGCAGGGCACCGTTGATGTCGCCGAGACGCCGCCTCGCCACCCCGACGTTGCCCCAGGTGGCGGCGAAATCAGGGGCAAGCCTCACCGCGTCCTCGAAGTAGCGGATGGCAATGTCCGGATGCCCGGTCCGTAGCTCGTCCGCTCCCTTGTTGTTGAGATAGAGGGCCGTGATCCACAGGTCGTCGAGGGGCAGGAACTGGGTCGGCGGCTCGTGCCGTCGTTGGTCGAAGTCGAAGAACTCGGGCTTGGTGTTCCAGTCGAAGGTCGCAACCACATGGTTGTTGACGACGATGAGGTCGCCGTCTCGCTCACTGGCGCGGCTCCGCTTGACGAAGGCCGTCGTGACCGGGAGCCTGAGGGAGCGGGCCATCGACACGAAGAGGTTCGTGAACGACAGGCAATTGCCCTCGCGGCGGAAGTACGCCTCGGCGGCGGTGAGGGTCTCGCGGTTGGAGTACTTGAAAGGGAACTCCGCCTCGTCGAAGAGCATCGTCTGCAGGCGGCGTAAACGCTGGAGGTCGTTGCCGACCTCGCCCGCCAGCTTGACCGCCGAGGCACGCATCGGCTCGGAGACGGCAAGCGGGTTGGGAACGCGAGAAGGGTCCACGCCCCGTTTCCGCACTTCCTGCTCCCAGCGTTCCTGCGTCAGATAGATGAGCTTGCTCGTCCCGGTCGCGCAGCCGGTCCCGACCAGTGCGAGCAACGTCAGCAGTAGCGCCCTTCTCACGCGGCAAGTATACGAGGAAATGCCAACCGGGTTCAGCCACCAGGCTGGCACGCTCCCTTTTCGGAGCAATTTGCCGGTGGTCAAGAGCGGCATTGCGCGCGGGACCGACAGGCTGCGACTGGGCGGTCGATGCGCACGCCAGGACGCCCGGCGCCGACCTCGCGGACCTCCCGTTTCACCAGTCCTTCCCCTTCGCGAGGAAGCCGAGGAACTCCTCGCGCACCTTCGTCTCGGCGAAGCAGCCGCGAATGGCGGAGGTGACGGTCAGCGCGCCGTGCTTCTTGACGCCACGCATCTCGACGCACAGGTGCCGTGCCTGGATGACGACCATGACTCCCAGCGGGTGGAGCTTGTTCTGCAGGTAGTTCGCCACCTGCTCGGTCAGGCGCTCCTGGAGCTGCGGGCGCTTGGCATAGAACTCCAGGATTCGTGGCAGCTTGGAAAGGCCGACAATGCGCCGGCGGGGGATGTACGCGATGTGCGCGTGGCCATAGAACGGGACGAAGTGATGTGCGCACATGGAGTAGAACGGGATGTCGCGCTCCATCACCATGGAGGAGTAGTTCTCCTCGTTGGGGAACATCGTGACGTTGGGCTCAGCCCCTTCCACGAGGCCGTGGAACATCTCGAGGTACATCTTGGCGATGCGGTGCGGGGTCTCGCGCAGGTTGGGATCGCAGCGGTCGAGGTGCAGGAGGTCGATGATCGCGCCCACGTGCTCGGCGATCTTGTCGATCGCCCCGGCCGTTTCGTCGACCGAAATGAGGTTGGCGTCGCGGTCGGGAAGCATTGCCTCGCCTGGCTGGTCGGGAAGCTGCAACGGATCGGTCATCCACCCTCCTGATCGCCTGAACCGGGCGATCCGGCTGTGAGTGTATTCCCTCCCGCTCTCATGCCCAAGCGAAGAGGGGACAGAGGGCCTTCGGGCGCGCCCTCCACCTCGGGGTGGCCTGGGTAGGCCGGGGGCGATCTCCCTGGCCGGTGAACGCGAGGTGAGCCGGCCAGGCAGGCGTTCATCCCTTGACGAGGCTTCCCTGGGCGGCGAGATTCTAGGCAGAACCGACAAGGAGGACGGGCCATGAGAATGGGCTGGGAGTGTGTGCGTGCAGACGGCCGAGGTGTGCTGTGGACCGTCACCACGGCTCTTGCGGTCCTGACCATGCTGGGCGGCGGCACCGGCGCGCAGGCGGCCGACCCGGGGTTGGCCCCGGCAGCCAGGGCCGCCGTGTTGGTCGACCTCCACCTCGGTTCCACTGGGCCGGTCCGCTTGCGGGTGAAGGCCCGCCTGCTGGGGCTGGTCACGGGTGACCGGGAGGGTGAGTACACTTTGCTTCTCTCCACCCCGGAGGCCTGGTTCGAGGCGACGCGGTTCCCCGGCTACACCGACCTCGGCGGCCGCTCGGGCGCCAAGGTGTGGCGCAAGCGGAATGTCCTGGAGAAGCCATACCGCATGCACCAGTTGGCCATGATGATCGATCCCGCCCATCATCTCCGGCTGCCCCCGGAGGCCCGGGTGCGCAGGAGCTGGACCGCCGAGGGAGGGCTCTCCTGCATGGAGGTCGGGCCGACGCACGACCTCTGGCAGCACGACCGGAGTGGCATCAGTGCCCTCTCGCCGATCACCGGGTCGGATGCCAACCCGGTCACACTCTGCTTCGACCCGAATAGCGGAGCGCTGCGCCGCGTGGACTACGGTCTTCCCTTGCCGCGCTTCGAGTTCGACGGCGAGGTCATGCTCGGCGCCAGGCGCTTCCCTGCCACCATGAAGTGCTACGAGGCCAAGGACCTGGCCATCGAGGCGACGGTGGTGGAGCTGGCGGCCGACACGGCTTCCGATGACACCGAGTTCGCCGTGCCGGAAGGTGCCCAGTCCTGGCCCTTCTGTGCCGACCCCACGCCGCCCCGCATGATCGCGAAGCGGGAGGCCGAGCACTTCGCCGCCGCCAGGGCGAGGGGTCAGTTTGGAACCGTCGTCGTGTTGGCCGAGGTGGGGAGGGATGGGATCCTGCACGACCTCACCTTTGTGGACGCGCGAGCCAAGATGCTGCGCCTGTCCATCGAGAAGGTCGTGAACGAGTGGAAGTACCAGCCAGCCACCTGCGAGGGGGAGCCGATTCCGGCCGACATCTACCTCAAGTACACGTTCCTCCCGAGATAGGAAGGAGCCACGCCATTCTTCCCGTGTAGAATCCCGTGTTGCGGCGGGGTGCGGCCGGTGACGGAGGCATATCCCGCCTGGAGGCGGCATGGGTCAGAAGGTCCTCGTCACGGGGGGGTGCGGGTTCATCGGCTCCAACTTCGTCCGTCTGGTGCTCGCCGAGCGCCCGGGCTGGGAGGTCGTCAACCTCGACAAGCTGACCTACGCCGGGCGCCTGGAGAACCTCCAGGACGTGGCCAGCGACCCGCGCTACCGGTTCGTCAAGGGCGACATCTGCGACCCCGACGCCGTACGTGATGCGATGGCCGGCTGCACCATGGCCGTCAACTTCGCCGCCGAGACCCACGTGGACCGCTCGCTGCTCGGGGCCACGCACTTCCTCGACACCGACATCAAGGGCGTGCTCGTCCTCCTCGAGGAGGCCCGCAGGGTCGGCCTGGAGCGCTTCGTGCAGATCTCCACCGACGAGGTCTACGGATCAATCGCCGACGGCTCCTTCACCGAGGAGTCGCTGCTCAACCCCCGCAACCCGTATGCCGCCTCCAAGGCCGGCGGCGACCGCCTCGCCTACGCCTATTGGGCCACCTACCAGGTGCCGGTCATCATCACCAGGGCATCCAACAACTACGGGCCCTACCAGTACCCCGAGAAGCTGGTGCCGCTGTTCGTCACCAACGCCCTGCGCGACCTGCCCCTGCCGCTGTATGGCGATGGGCGGAACGTGCGCGACTGGCTGCACGTCCAGGACCACTGCCGAGCGGTGCTGTTCGCGCTGGAGAACGGGCAGGCTGGCGAGGTCTATAACATTGCCGGCGGCAACGAGCGGGAGAACATCGAGGTCACCCGCACGATCCTGAACGAGCTCGGCAAGCCCGAGACGCTCATTCGGCCAGTGACCGACCGGGTCGGCCACGACCGCCGCTACTCCCTCGACGCCTCGAAGCTCCGGACGCTGGGCTGGACGCCACAGGTGGCGTTTCCCGGGGGCCTGATCGAGACCGTGAGATGGTACGTGGAGCACGAGTGGTGGTGGCGGCCGGTCAAGGACCACGACGGTGATTTCCGCAAGTACTACGAGGAGCAGTACGGGGCGCGCCTGGCGTGAGGCTGCTGGTCACCGGATCGCGGGGGCAACTCGGCCTGGCGCTGCAGGCGGCGGCCCCGGCTCTCGGTCACGAGCTGGTCGGGTTCGACCTCCCGGAGCTCGACATCACCGACGCTGCGGCGGTGCGCGAAGCGGTGGCGGTGGTGAAGCCTGGGGCCATCGTCAACTGCGCCGCCTTCACGGCCGTGGACGCGGCGGAGGCGGACGAGGCGCGTGCCACCGCGGTCAACGGCACGGCCGTGGCTGGCCTGGCCACTTTGGCGGACGAGGTCGGGGCCGTCCTGGTGCAGATTTCCACCGACTACGTGTTCGACGGGCAATCTGGCCGCCCGTGGCGGGAGGACGACCCCACCGTGCCGCTCTCGGCATACGGTCGCAGCAAGCTGGCCGGCGAGCGGGCGGCGGCGCGGGCGCGGCAGCACCTCATCGTGCGCACCGCCTGGCTGTTCGGCCAGGGAGCCAACTTCGTGGAGGCGATCCGCAAGCAGGTCGAGGCGGGGAAGCGTGAGCTGTCCGTGGTGGCCGACCAGCTCGGCTCACCGACCTATGCCGCGGACCTCGCGTCCGCCATCTTGGGCCTGCTCGGGGGCGGTGCCCGCGGGATCGTGCATGCCGTCAACGAGGGCGTCACGACCTGGCAGGGCTTCGCCGCGGAGATCGTGCGCCAGCTCGGCGCCGACGTTGTGATACGCCCGATCAGCACCGCGGAGCTTGGACGGCCGGCGCCACGTCCAGCCAACTCGGTGCTCGACACCGCATGCCTACAGGCGCTGCTCGGTGGTCCGCTCCCGCCCTGGCGGGATGCCCTGGGTCGCTACCTCGAGCGTTGATCGTCCGTCTTTGACCTTTTCGGTGAGCTCCCCGATAATCGCCGCCATGTCGGCGCTGCGCGACTTCCTCCGGACTCCGACGGGCCGCTTCGTCGCCCTGTACGCCGTCATCCTCACGGCTGGTTTCACCGTGCTGGCCCTCGATCCGGTCAACGACTCGGTGGTCAACGGCTACACGACCTTCGTCGCCCACCAGGCGCGCCTGGCGTTGCTCCTGCTCGGGGAGAGGGCGACCGTGGAAGGGCAGGTCCTGGCCTCGCCGCGGTTCTCCGTCGCCATACACAACGGGTGCAACGGGCTCGAGGCAATCCTGATCTTCGTTTGCGGGGTCCTGGCTTTTCCGTCGCCCTGGCGGCGGAAGCTGCTGGGGATGGCCGTCGGGTTCGTCGCCATCCAGCTCTTCAACATCGTGCGGATCGTGGCGCTCTTCTACACCGGAGTCTTCCGCCCGGATTGGTTCGGCGTCTCCCATGTTTTCGTCTGGCAGTCCCTGGTCGTCGTCTTCGCGGCGGGGCTGTGGGTGTTCTGGGTTCAGCGCTATGCCCGGCCGGAAGCGACGAGCTGAGCCGGCTCGATTTTGGCGCCGGCTCCCGTGGGCACTCCTCGGGGCGGCGTTGGTCTGGCTGGCCGTGAGGTCCGGCTACAACGCCGTTCTCACCAACACTGCCCAGGGGCTCTGCCGTCTCGGCGAAAGCCCGGCAGTGACGCAGATCAGCTCCGACGGCGAGGCTGCAATCATCGGGCGCATGGACATGCGGGCCGACTCGGGCCGGTTGCGGTTCTCCCTCACACAGATTCACTTCAACTTCGTGCCGTTCCTCGCCCTCGTGCTGGCCCTGCCCGGCTGGTCCCGGAAGGGCGGGTGGCAGGGCCTGGTTTCGGCGCTGCTGCTGCTGACCATCTCCCACGTCATGTCGCTCCTGTGGCACGTGCAGTACTTCTATGCGACGGCTCTGGGACCCTGGAGCGTTGCCAACTACTCGGCGTTCTCCCGGGAGGTCCTTGGCGGTCTCCAGTACTTCTTCGACATCGCTGTCACGTTCACGCTTCCCTTGCTGCTCTGGGTCGGCTTTTTCAGCCAGCCTGTGTCCTCGGTCCTGGGACTTGGCGACTCAGGCGCCGACCGGAGGATTGGTGATGGCGCGAAGGAAGGGGGCTCGTAGCTCGGGCGGGATCACGGTCGGGCGCCCGCTGGCGCGATCGACCGCCACGTGCAGGGTCTCACCCTCCGCGAGCAGGCCATCGTCGGGGCCGGTGATGCGGTACTCGAAAACCATCTTGCGACTTGCCAGCTCCTTGACCCGCGCCCACACCGTCACTTCCTCGTCATAGTGGGCGGCACGCCGAAAGCGGCAGACGAGCTCGGCGACCATCAGATAGACGCCACGCTCCTCCCATTGGCGGTACGGCATCCCCGCGGCACGGGACAGGGCGGTGCGGCCGACCTCGAACCACACCGGATAGACGGCATGATGGACCACCCCCATCTGGTCGGTTTCGGCGTAGCGCACGCGCAGGCGGACCGGGAAGAATCCACTGTTCATGGCGTGGATTGTAGCGGCAGACTGGAGACCCGGGGCTGGACGTGGACGCCGACCCCGATCCTCGTGCACGTCCGCGCTCAGCTTCTGTTGGACCGTGGTAGGCTTGTTGCAACACACGCCGCACGCTGCGGCAAGAGGGTAGGCCGGATGCTGGAACTGGTTCTGCTCGATGGGACCGAAAGGCGATTTCCGCTGGAGGAAGGCGCCGAGCTCATGGTGGGAGTGGCGGCCAACTGCTCCGTGCGGCTGACGGCGGTTGACGTGTCGCGCGCCCATTCCCTGATCACCTGCCAGCGTGGCAAGGTGGTGGTGCTCGACCTGGGCAGTACCAACGGGACCTTCGTCAACGGGCGCCGCATCAAGGAGGCCGAGCTCCACGCCGGCGACTTCATCCGTTTCTCCTCGGTGATGGCGCAACTGGCGCCGCCGGCCGAGGCGAGCCGGGCGTCGCGCGAGGGGTCGTCGGGCGGTGACCGCCCGGTTCAGCCAGCGACGCATCCGGGCGAGCCGCGGCACTCCACGTCCGACCGCATGCCCATGATCCTGCAGGAGAGCATCGCATGGCTGTTGGGTCGCTGGGCCAACGCCGGCGAGCAGGCGGCCGGTGCCCTCGTCGAGTGGATCGTCCAGCACCGGGGACTGCGCGGCTGCGCCGTCCTGGAGGGCGTGGACGCAGAGGTCATGGTGGTGGCGACCCACGGCGACGTCCTGGACCTCCTGGAGGACTCGGGCCTGCGCAAGCTGGTGCTTGACCCGGTGGCCCGGGCCCAGCCCTTCGAGACCGTCGAGCTCTATCCCGCCAGCCGGAAAACGTTGGCCGTCAAGGCCAACGAGCTGCCGTGGCTGCTGCTGGTGCCGGCCACAGGAACCCCTGACAGCGCCGAGCTCGGTCTTTTCGTGAGGCTCCTGGCTGTGTCGCGGCGGCTGGACGGGGCACTTGCCAGTCGTGGGCGTGGCAAGGCGAAACGATAGCCCGCACTGCTCCAGACGAGTCGACGTGAAGGCGGGAAACGCAACGCGCGGGCTTCTTCCTGCCCGCGCGTGTCCGCCTCTCTGCAGGGGAGGAGGCAAGGTGGTCGGCGCCCGAGGCTACTCCTGCTCCTCCTCCTCGTCCTCGTCCGCACCGTAGTCCTCGTACTCGTCCTCGATGTCGTCTTCCTCGACCACGGTCTCGGGATCTTCCTCGAAGTCTTCCGGCAACGAAAATGCGTCGGGGTCGTTGTTGCCACAGACGTCGCAGATGGCTTTCCTGACCTCGCCCTCCCGCCAGGAGAACTGGTCGACCTCCGACTCGCACTCCAGACAGATGATGTAATCCGGTCGGCCCATGGCGTCACCCCCTGCCGGCCCTTGCGGGCAGGCGCATCGACTTCCTGGCAACTCTAGCGAGGCCCCGCGCACGACGCAAGAACCCGCCGGCGATCCGTTGTCCCTCGGAATCGACCACGGCCTTCATCCTGGGCGAGACCTCCATGGCGAGAAGGCGATTTGGGTCCGTGCCGCCCGGCGCACCGAGACGGCGACGGACCCCGGCCCGACGTGGGCGGCCAGGACGATGGCGGCGTCCACGATTGGGATTTCGGAATGGCCAAACAGCCGCGTCAGGTGCGCGGCCAAGTACTCGGCGGCGCCCACCGCGTTGGCGTGGGAGACGATGAGGGCAGCCGGCCGGTCGCCGGCGAAGCGACGCACCCGGCGGGCCAGGCTCCGCATCGCGGCAGCGAAGCCGAGGGCGAAACCGAGGGGTTTGGCCTTGCCGTCTGGTCCGACCGTGATGATCGGGTACAGCCGCAACACCTTCGCCACGCGAGCGGCACCACGGGGGATGCGGCCGCCGCGCACGCCGGTGTCGAGGGAGCCGATGACCGTGAAGAGCGTCACGTCGTCGACGGCGGCCCGCGCGGCCGCCTCGACTTCGTCGAGTCCCTTGCCCTCGGCCGCGGCCCGGCCAGCCACCTCGGCGACCAGTCCCTGGGCCCCGCAGTTGTGGCGGGAGTCGACAACCCGGATGCGCGAGGGATCAACTTGTTGTGCAGCGGCGACGGCCGCCTGGTGGGTCCCCGACATGCCCGAGGACAGGCTCACATAGACGATCCCCTCGCGGGTCTCGAGGAGCTTCGTGAAGGTCGACTTGAAGTCCCCGATCGCGGGCTGCGAGGTGAGGGGCAGCTCCGGTCGGCTCTCCAGCAGGCGGTAAAACATCGGCGGCGTGATGTCGACGCCGTCCTGGAAGACCGAGTCGCCGAAGGCGACGGAGAGAGGGACGCGAACCAGGTGGATGGCGTGAATCGTCGATTCGGGGAGATCGCACGCCGAATCGGTCACCACCGCCACCCGAGCCGTCCGGGCCGCCATCTGCTGCATGATCATGTCGTCGATCTTGGTGCTTTCGATGGTGGCGAAGCCGGCCAGGACGCTGAAGACGCGTTGTGGCTCGTTGGTGTGAATGTGCAAGCGGACGCGCGAGCCGCCTCCGGCGACGACCACCGACCCGCCCAGGTCGGCGACCGCGCGGGCCAGGGCCTTGCGGTCCAGCCGGGTGCCGGTGAGCAGGCCCTCGGTGCAGTAGCGATACGTCTCGTCGAGCTCGGCATGGGCTGCCGCCAGGGGGGTCGACTGCGTGGCCGAGAGACCGGCCCGCCGCCAGTCCGCGGCGAAGCGGTCGGCGAAGAAATGCTGGATGCCCTCGAGGAAGAACACGAACCCCAGGGCACCGGCATCCACGACGTTGTGTCTGGCCAGCACCGCGAGCTGGCGGGGCGTGTTGGCGAGCGCCTCGCGGGCCCGCACCAGCGGCCCCACCATGAGCTCCCGGAAGTCATGGTGGCGCGGCGCGTGCTCCTCGAGACCCGCCGCCCACTCCCGGATCACGGACAGGATCGTGCCCTCGACCGGCTGGGAAAGGGCCTGCTGGGCTGCCTCGGCCCCCCTGCGCACCGCCGCGGCGAACTCACGGGTCGTGAGGCTCACGCGGCTGCCGGTCGCCTCGGCGATGCCGAAGAGAAACTGCGCGAAGATCGCTCCGGAGTTGCCGCGGGCGCCGTCCAGAGCCGCGTCGGCGGCGGTCCGGGCGGTCTGTCCGACGGTGAAGGCGACGCGGGTGGACAGTGCCGCGGCGGCCGAGCGCAGGGTGGAGGCAAGGTTGGCGCCGGTGTCGGCGTCCGGCACGGGAAAGACGTTGATGCGATTGAGGGTGTCCTGCTCGCGGACCACCGCCAGGGCACCGGCGCGGATCGCACGTGCGAAGCGAGGACCTGTCAGGACCTGGACCATGCATCTCCCCCGGGCGGACAGTATAGCCACGGCCGTCGCTGGGCTATTCCTCGCGGCCTCCGGAGCCGTCTCGGTCGGCAACGGCCGGCACGGCCATGTCCTCGAGTTCGTCCTCGCTCGCGAACTGCGAGGGGTCGTCGTTGCCGCACATGAGGCACTGGGCTTCCTTGATCCGGCCGTCATCCCACTCGAAGAAGTAGGTCGGAGTCTCGCACTCCAGGCAGATCAGATAGTCCGGCGCTGACATGCACCCATCCTACCGCAGGTCTGGCCGGCGCGGAGAGAGATGTGACAGACTGGCGCGGGGAGGATCGCGGATGGGCAAGGTCCTGGTGACCGGGGGTGCCGGGTTCATCGGCTCCAGCGTGACCGCACGGCTGCTGGCGCGCGGCGAGCAGGTCGTGTGCCTCGACGACTTCAACGACTACTACGACCCCGCCTTCAAGCGCGAGAACGTGGTGCGATTCGCCGCTCATCCCGACTGGCGGCTGGTCGAGGGCGACATCCGCGACGCTGCCCTGGTGGACCGACTCTATCGGAACGAAGGGTTCTCCTCGACGATCCATCTGGCGGCGCGGGCCGGGGTAAGGCCTTCAATCCTGGAACCGCTCCTCTACGAAGAGGTCAACTGCATCGGCACCCTCAATCTCCTCGAGGCGGCCCGCCATCACGGTGTCCGCACCTTCATCTTCGGCTCGTCGTCGTCGGTCTACGGCATCAACTCCAAGGTGCCGTTCTCCGAGGAGGACCCGATCACCTGCCCGGTCTCGCCCTATGCCGCCACCAAGCGCGCCAACGAGCTGCAGTGCTATACCTATCACCACCTGTACGGCCTGCACATCACCTGCCTGCGATTCTTCACCGTCTACGGCCCCCGGCAACGCCCGGAGATGGCGATCTATGCCTTCACCGAAAAGCTCGCGCACGGTCAGGTCGTGCCGCGGTTCGGGGATGGCTCCTCGGCTCGCGACTACACCTACGTCGACGACATCGTGGCCGGCGTCCTGGCGGCGCACGACCACGCCCTGCCGTTCGAGATCGTCAACCTGGGCGGGTCGCGCACCACGACCCTGCAGCGACTCATCGAGCTGATCGCGGGGGCGCTCGGCGTGCCGCCCCGAATCGAGGCGCGGCCCAACCAGCCCGGAGACGTCCCCATCACCTTCGCTGACGTGAGCAAGGCCAGGCAGTTGTGGGGCTGGGAGCCGGAGGTCCCGATCGAGGAGGGCGTCGAGCGCTTCGTGGCCTGGTACCGCGCCGAGCGCCTGCGCTGACTCAACTCAGGGACTTGCCTCGGGGTCGAGTCGGTAGATCTTGATCGTGTGGCCGACCTCGCCGACCAGGGTGCCTCGCCGTTCGAGGTGCCGCAGGGCGCGGTCGAGCATCTCGGCTTCGCGAACCTCGCCAAACGCCTGGAGGTAGGCGACGCCCAGCGTCTCCACGAAGCCCGACACCGCCACGTAGCGCGGCTGGAACCCCGCGGGGACGGCCCTGGCGTCTACCGCGCCTGGGATGTCCGCGGACGGGTTGGCGGCTCCCAGGTAGAGGTAGGCCATCGGCGCCCACCCACGTTGTCTTGCCAGGTCCCCGACCCGCCGCCAGTCCTGTCCCCAGTCGAGGTTGGAGTCTGCGAGGCAGTGACACCCGCCCCGGGCTCCCCCCACCAGCAGGCTGAAATGGGCGATGTAGTGCGGGAACGCCAGCACGGCCGAGGATGCAAGGACCCCAGCCGCCAGCAGCCGGGCTGGCCTCGCCCACGTGACCAGGGTGCGGCCCGTGACCAGGGCGAGCCCGGGGATAATCGGGAGCAGGTGGCGGGCGCCGATGTTGTAGTTGGAGCCCAGCGAAACCAGGAGGTAGAACCCGGTGACGCCCGCCAGGACACGGACAAGCGTGTCCCGCCGCCAGAACCCGAGCACCACTCCCCAGAGCGCCGCCAGCAGGAACAGAAGCGACGTCTTGAGGACCAGGGCGATCGGGAAATAGAGCGGGAAGCCCTGGGTTGAGACCTCTCCGCACAGGAAGTTGACGCCCTGTCCGGCGCGATTGTTGAAGTGGACGTACGCCAGGCCGAGCCCCCAGTGGGCCGCCGACACGCTGACGCCTCCGAGCCTCTTCAAGGCATACGCGGTCGAGGCCGTGCCCTTCCAGTGTCCGAGGAACGCCTCGACCGTGGCAGCGTGCTCGGCCTGGCTGACATGGCGAACCGCCGGCCAGGTGCAGGCCAGGGTCATGGCCAGCGCCACTCCTCCGGCCCCTGCCAGGGCGATCAGCATCCGCCAGCTCCTCCGGCGCACGGCCGCAATCAGTACCGTCGTCGCCACGATAACGGCCAGGTAGACGGCCGAGAACTTGACGGCAAGCGCGAGCCCGACGGCAGCGCCGACGACCGCCCAGCCGTGTCGCCAGCCGCCCAGCCAGCGATGCACGAGGAATCCTGTCCACACCCAGGTGGCCGCGGCCGCGACATCGGTGTGGACGATGGGGGCGTGGCCGAGGACCAGCGGCTGGCCGGCCAGGGCCACCAGCGCCAGCAGGCCGGCTCCCTCGCCCCAGGCGAAACGTGCCCAAAGGTAGGTTGCAGCCAGCAGCGCCGCCAGGACGGCGAGGCCGGACAGCCGAGCGAGGCGCAGGATGGTCTGGGAGTCGCTCGTGTTGGCGTAGAGGAACCGCCGCACCTCCTGGTTGAGGTCGCCCAGGCGCTCGACCGGCGCTCCGGCCGGCCCTCGCAGGTCGAGCGGCTGCAGCGGCAGCCCCGCCAGCAGCTTGACCAGAGGCGGATGCTCCGGATTGAGGTCGGCGTGGCCGTCGTGCACGTACACCCAGGCGGCCAGGATGTGATAGGGCTCGTCGTTGGTGGCGGAGTTGTTCCATCCGGCGGCGCCGGCCGCGAGGACCGCCGCCGCGATGACCAACACCGCGGGCCAGCGGCCGGCCGGCAGGTCAGGGAGTCTGGCGACGAACCGGGCCAGGCGGACCCGGGGCGTTGTTGAGCCGCTTGGCTCGCTGCTCACGGCAACCCCGCCGGCACCCACAGCTCGACTACCGGGGTCACCGGAAGGGACCGCAGGCCAAGCCGGCCAGCCAGACGGCGGAGATCGCCGGCGGTGTCGGCGCCCGGGGCGACGATCACGGCGGCGGGGCGGGCCGCCAACCGTGTCGCCAGCGCCTCCAGCTCGCCGGGCGCGGGGTGGTCGTAGCCGGAGACGTACCAGCCCGGGTGGGCGGCAGCCGCGGTCGGGTAGCTCACCGGCTCGACCCGAGAGCCGCTGTTCTGCAGTTGGAAGGCGACCCCCAGTCGCCAGGCGCCTCCGACGACAACCTGACCACCGGCCGGGAGGCGGTCCCGGACCGCCAGCGCCAACAGCTTCTCGGCGCTGGGAGGCGCCGCGGCCCAGGCGAGAAGGGCCAGTGTCGAGACCACCAGGCCTGCCGTCGCAAGACCGAGCCCCAGCACTCGAGCGAGCCGCCCTGGCGCCGCGGCGAGGAGCAGCAGGAAGGGCAGCAGGAAGGCTGCCTGGGTGCGGCCGGGGTAGAACACCGGGACTCCGAGCGAGGCGAGCAGCCAGAAGCCCAGGACCGGTAAGACGATCCCGGGGGCCAGGAGCCATACGTGACTGGCTCCGCGCCCGGCCAGGACAAGGAGTGCGACGGCCATCGCGGCTCCGGCCAGCTCGACGGTGAGTGGTGGCGAGGGTAGATCGAGGACACCGCCGAAGGCGGCGGTCTCGGGAAGGTATCGCAGAATCGCCAGGAGGCGGGACGGCGGAATGGGCAGGCTCTCCCAGAGGCTCCCCATCCAGGCGATGGCGGCGGTGGGTTGGGTGGTCATCACCGGCATCCAAGGCAGGTGGGAAGCAAGGCCCGCGGCCACTGCCAGCAACCCCGGACGACGCGCCGGCTGCGGCAAGAGAAGGCAGCACACGCCGAACGCGCCAGCGAGGATCACCCCGAGACTGTGCGCCCAGCAGCCGAGGGCCACGGCGAGCCCCAGGCCCCAACTGCCGCGGCCGTCCGCGGTCAGCCTGGACATGCGCTCCCAGGCCCAGGCGCCAGCCGCCAGGAGAAGGCCGTACGCCCGTGCCTCACTGCCCCAGTGCACCGCCAGCGGGTGACTCGCCAGAAGGAGCCCGGCGACCCAGGCGGCCCCGTTCCCCCACAGGCGCCGCGCGGCCAGGACCGTGAGGAGCACAGTCGCCACACCGGAGAGCACCGCGAGAGACCTCGCGGCGGCCAGGGGCGGGAACCCGAGGGCGGAGACCGCATGGGTGAGGACGTAGAGCAGGGGAGGCCCCGAGTCGAGCCGCAGGGCCGCCAGGAGGTCGCTCCACGACAGCCGGGAGGCCCAGGCCGTGAAGTACTCGTCGTGCCAGGGGGGACGCGTCCCGGCGGCTGCCGTGCGCAGCACCAGAGCGAAGGTCCCCGGCACGACCAGTGCCAGCCACGACCGGCGGGGAAGAGGGATCACCCAGGCAGTTTCCTCGCGCCTCTCCGGTCGCGTCAAGCGCGGCCAGGCCGGGGGAAGCCCCGACGCACCGGCGGAGTTGTGGGCTTGAGTGGCGAGGCTGCTACGCGGGGGTGGGACGATGCGGATTTTCAAACTGGACAGCACGATGTGGCTACCCAGGGACCGGGTCGAGGTGTTCGCGTTCTTCGCCGACGCTCGAAACCTGGAGACTCTGACGCCGCCGTGGCTTGGCTTCCAGATCCTCACGCCGATGCCGCTCGACTTGCGGGCCGGCGCCCGCATCGACTACCGCCTCCGGGTTCGTGGCGTGCCACTGCGGTGGCAGAGCGAGATCGCGGCGTGGGAGCCGCCTACCCGGTTCGTGGACGAGCAGCGGCATGGTCCCTACCGCCTGTGGGTGCACGAGCACACCTTCGTCGAGCGCGATGGCGGGACCGAGGTGCGCGACCACGTGACCTATGCCGTGCCGGGAGGATGGCTCGTCGAACGCCTGCTGGTTGGACCTGATCTGCGCCGCATCTTTGCCTTCAGGCGGGCAACGCTCGCTCGACTGTTCGGTTTGGCCCCGATGGTCTGATGTCGGCGGCGTAGAATCGAACCGAATGAGGTGTCGCCAAGGAGGAGTCAGCCAATGACCGCTTCCCCCAAGCTCCCGCCTGTGCCCCCGCGTACGACCCGTAACAGGCCGAAGGCTGGCGCCGCCGGTGCAGCCAGGACCCCCAAGGTGGCCGCCAAGGCTGGCGGGTCCAGGCCTCCACGGCCCCCGAGTGTTCGCCGGGCACCTCCAGTGGCATCGCCCCTGGCCGGACTCCAGTCCGATCTCGGAAGCCTGCGCACGGCGCTCGATGAGGTCCTCGCCCGGGTGCGGAGCCGCCTGGTGGCGCGGTTGGAGAGGCTCGAGCAGGCGGCCAGCGGCGAGCCGTCGCTCGCGGCGGCGGTCGTCGAGGACATGCGCGACGAGATCAAGCGCGCCGGCATCAACCCGAAGAAGGGTCGGATGAAGGACCTCGCCCGGCTGAAGGGACTGCTGGACGCACTCTGCGGGGAGCTCCCCGGTGGCGGCAAGTGACCCGTCACCTCTGACTTACCGGGCCCGCCGCGCCCCGAAACCGGGCCAGCCGGAGGTGCCCGCGGCCCTGATCCTGGTGGTCTCGGACTCGCTGGCCCTGGCGGCCCGCAAGATCCTCGCGCGCCAGGCGTTTCTGATGGAGGCCCACCGCCCCGGCACTCTGGCCAGGCAGAATCCCGAGGAGCTGCACGACCTCCGGGTGGCGTCGAGGCGGGCGAGGGCGGCCCTGAGATTGCTGCGGCACGTCCTGCCCGCGGACCGGGTGGGGCACTGGCGGGATGAGCTGCGGTGGCTGGGAGGGCTTTCGGGTCTGGCACGGGACATGGACGTCTTCCTTGATCGCATCAGGCGGCACCTCCGGGCGGTAGGCGCCGATCCTGCAGTGCAACGAGTGCTGCTGCGAGGCGTGCGGGCCGAGCGGCGGCTGGCGCACGCCGAGCTGGCGGACGCCCTGAGGTCGGCGCGTCTGGCAGAGCTGATGCGGGAGCTTTCGGAGGTACCAGATCCTCCAGCCGAGCCCCGACGCGGGGTGTGGGCGGATGGCTCGGCACGCGAGCTGGCCCCCGGGCTCATTCGCGGGCCGCTCAGGCGTTTGCGGTCATGGCGTCGTCGTCGGTGCGAGTGGCTGACGGCGCAGGAGATGCATGCCATCCGCATCGCCGGCAAGCGTGCGCGTTACGCCATCGAGTTCTTCGCGGACGTGCTGGGGGGCGACCTGCGGATGCACCTCAAGGAGCTCGTGGCCCTCCAGGACTGCCTCGGTGCCCACCAGGACGCGATCGTGGCGATGGCACGCCTCGGCGAGCTGGCCCGGCAGCGTGGAGCATGCGGCCGCCCACCGGAGTGTCTGGCGACTCTTGCGGCACTTGTCGGGCTCGAGCGCGAGGCGATGGCGGCCCGCCGCCAGGAGTTCACCGAGCTGGGCCCGCGCCTCTTCGAGCTCGCCAGGTCCATCTCCAGGTCCCTTTCGTGATGGTGGGCCGCGCACTCCGTGCGCCAGCCAACGGTGGACATCAAGGGCAGGACGTGACTGCAGGACGCTTCCGGTCACCCGAAAAAGCACTGCCAAGCACCAGAACGAGGGTCCCCAGCGCCGCCCCGGCGAGGCCGGGCTCCAGGGCAGCAGGGAAGCTCGCACGGGACATCTCCAGGACCAGGTCGGTGACTGCCCCGGTCGCCATGGCGGCAGCCACCGCCCGCGGCCGTGCTCCGGGCCACGCCAGCCCGAGCGTCATGGCCGGCAGCAGCGCGGCGGTGAAGAACCCCCAGCCGGCGACGCCCAGCATCGCCACCGCCCGCTCGCTGGTGACACCGACCAGGGTGGCGGCCACTCCCACGCCGACGGTCGCGAAGCGAGCGGCCCCGACGCCACGGGGCTCGTGACCGACGGCCCTGGGCAGGTCTCTCACCAGCGCTGCCGCGGCCAGGTTCAGAAAGGACGCAGCCGTGGACATCATGGCGGCCAGCACCGCAGTCGCGGCGAGCAGCACGGCCCACGGTCCCAGCGCGGTCATCACGTGGGGCGCCAGCTCGTCCGGCTGACCGATGGTGATACGGCCCTGGGCCACCAACGCCGCCCCACCCAGACCCACCCCGAGCCAGACCGCCAGCATCGCCGCGAGGGCGCCGGTGAGCACCGCCGGCAGGCGCCGCAGATCAGCGCGGCGGCGCAGGAACAGGAACTTCTGGATGTAGTGGGGCTGGGCCAGCGTTCCGAGGGCGAAGAGCAGGTACAGGCTCGCCGCCCGCCCGGGAGGAAAGCTCCCGAAGCTGCCCAGTAGCCCTGGCCGCGCGGCGGCCAGGGTTCGGACCGCGGCCACCGGCCCGCCAGCCAGATGGATGGCCGCCGTCGCCAGGAGCACACCGAAGGCTGCCATGGCTGCCCCCTGGGTTGCGTCCGCAAGCAGCCCGGCACGCATCCCGCCGGCCGCGGTATATGTCGTGGTGGCGGCCATGACCAGAGTCGCCGCGACCCAGCCTTGCAGACCCAGGAAGCCCGCCCCCAACACTGCCGCGGCTCTCACCTGCACGGCCAGGGAGGCCACACAGCCGACCAGCACGACAAGGGACGTGACGACCGCCAGGGGTTGGCTCTCCAGCCGGCGTCCCAGGAGCTCGGGGATGGTCAGCGGGCGATCCCGGTCGTCGGTTACGAGTCGCTCGCCGAGTACCCAGCACTGCAACGCCCCCGTGACCGGGGCCGAGAGGATGATCCAGAGGGAACCGACGCCGGCGACCGCGAACAGACCTGGCCCACCCACGAAGGTGAATCCCGACACCGCGGCTGCGGTCCCCGCGAGGCCAGCCAGCCACGGTCCTGCCCGGTGTCCCGCCGCGAAGTACTCGCCGGCGGTGCTGGCCCGGCGAGCCCCCCAGATTGCCAGGGCGAGGGCTGCCACGAGAAGGCCAGCCAGGAGCGTCATCGACGCGTTCCGAAGGTGCGGGCGTACAGCCACGGCATGATTGGCAGGGGGAGCAGGAAGAGCGTTGCGAGCATCCAGAGCATTCCGGCCGTAACCCCAGCTCGTAGCCACCATGCTCCTGTCAGCCCCACCGCAAGCCACAGCCCGATTCCGGCCAGCAGCCATCGGCGGCGGATGGTCAGGTCGGGCGCCAGGGCACAGGCGGCCGGTACGGCCAGGGCGGCCAGTGCCAGCAAGAGGGTAGGCGCACCAAATGCGAGGAGGATGTAGCCGGCGGCGACGGCGACTGCCAGAACCGGCATCAACAGGTTCGCGCGTCTTGGGGTCTGGTCGGTTGGCACGGCGTGAGTTTACAATCCAGGGGCATGCCAGCGAACCTCACCCCTCAGTATCGGGCGGCCGAGACCAAGTTCAAGGCGGCGCACAGTCCCGAGGAGCGACGGCTGGCCCTCGACGAAATGCTGGCCACCATCCCCAAGCACAAGGGGACGGAGAAGATGCAGGCCGAGCTCAAGCGCCGCATGGCACGCCTGCGCCAAGAGGAGGAGACCCGTACCCACAAGCACGGCCACGTCATCAAGGTGGAGCCGGAGGGCGCGGCGCAAGTGGTCCTGCTTGGGCCGCCCAACTGTGGCAAGTCGCAGTTGCTGGCGGCGCTCACCCGGGCCGAGCCAGCGGTGGCCGAGTACCCTTTCACCACGACGCGACCTCAGCCAGGCATGATGCACTTTGAGGACGTGCAGATCCAGCTCGTGGACCTGCCGCCGGTGGCCCGCGAGCACCTGGATCCATGGCTGGACGGGCTGGTGCGTGGCGCCGATGCTGCCATCCTGGTGGTGGACCCCACCTCGAGCGAGGTTCCTGATGACGTCGAGGTGGTCAGGGAGCGTTTGACCGCCCAGCGCATCCCGCTGGTCGGCACGCTGCCCGAGGACGCCGATCCCCGCGATACCCCGCTGCCGACGCTGGTCCTGGTCAACAAGGTGGACCGGGCTCGCGAGGAGGACATGCAGGTGTTGGAGGAGCTGTACAGCAGCGAGTTCCCCCTGGTGCGGGTGTCGGCGCTCAGGCACATCGGGTTCGAAGCGTTCAAGGTGGCGCTCTGGAGGCGACTGCAGCTCGTGCGCCTGTATTCCAAACCCCCGGGCAAACCGGCCGACATGAAGGAGCCATTCGTGCTGCCCGAGGGCGCCACCCTCATGGACCTGGCCGAGCACATCCACCGGGAGATCGCCGAGAAGCTGCAGTTCGCCCGCGTCTGGGGCGGCAAGCTGGACGGACAGCGCGTCGCCC
Organism: Thermoanaerobaculaceae bacterium; assembly: GCA_035403265.1. GTDB lineage: Bacteria > Acidobacteriota > Thermoanaerobaculia > Thermoanaerobaculales > Thermoanaerobaculaceae > JAAYVZ01. The sequence goes on from DAONEV010000004.1 coordinate 33,213, forward strand.
GGGACTTCGAGCTGCGAGACCGGGATGTCGTCGAGATCCACGCATGAAGACCGGGAACGGGGGACGGTGGCCAGGTCACCCGACGAGGTGGAAAGGGACGGATGCCTGACGAGCCCATGAACGCAAGAGTGGAGCCCAGCCGGACGGGGATGGTGCCGGAGACCCACTGGTGGGGTGTCTGCGGGTGCTTGGCGGGCCGGCCGCTCTGCGGCGGCGCCCGCAAGACGCTCGCGGTCGAAAGGAGCAGAGGATAGGTGGCGGCCAGCCCTCAGCCCGCTCCGGTTCGACGGCGGCGTCCCAACGGCGTGCTGACACGCGCCCTCGTGGGGGCCACCGCGCTGCTGCTGTTTGGGCTTTCGATTCGCGAGGCGGTGTGGCGATCCCATCAATCCGCCGCGCTGCGGGCCCTGCTGGTGGAGACCGGCCTCGACCGGCGTCAGCCTGACCTCGCGGACGCCATCCTGGCCGAGCCGGACCCGGTGCGGGGCCGCCTCGCGGTGGCGAGGGCGTTGGTCAACGAGGCCGTCGACATGTCGGGGTTCGCCAACCTGCCGCCCCGAGAGGCGGCCGAGGCGGCCGCGCTCGTGGGCTCGCGGCTGGAGCTGGCCGAGACGCTCGCCACGGAGGCGCATCGCGAACGGCCAGCAGCGTGGCAGGCGTCGATGCTTGTCGGTGCGGCGCGCTACCTGATGTGGTCGCGGAGTGGTGATCCCAAGCTGTTCGAGAGGCGCTCCGAGTGGGAGGAGCCGCTTATCAGGGCCGTGGCAACGGCGCCTGAGGAAGAGGAGCCGCTGCGCCTCCTGGCCGTGACCCGACTCGAGCTGTGGCCGGCGTTGTCGGCCGCCGAACGGTCCAGGGCGCGCGAGGTGTTGCGCAACGCCTTTCAGGACCCGGGGGCTTCCCAGAAGCTCCTCGCGACGTGGCTGCACGTCGCCGGCAGCACCGAGGAGGCCCTCGCCATCCTTCCGCAGCGCTCCGAGACCTGGGCCACCGTCGCGAGGTCGTTCGCGACCGACCGGGACTGGGGCGCGTACATCGAGATTCTCCATCACCAGGACAGGATCCGCCGTCGGGAGCTGGACGCCCAGGTGCGGGAGATCGGCGAGCGGTTGAGTGGCGGCGATGCCGTGACTGCCCGGCGACTGGCCATGCAGCTTCTCGGAGCAGCGCCGCTCGACCGCGACGGCGCCGACGTCGTGGCGCGGGTCGTGGGGCTGCTGCCACCGGCGGCCGCGAGCAGCGAGAAAGCCGGCGCCGTGTGGGTACGCTGGACCGGCATGCGGCTGGTGAGGGGGTTGCCGGGACTGCCACCGGCGGTCGCGGCGCGGCTGCTGGGCTGGACCGGGACGCTGCCGCCGGAGGAGCAGGCGCTCGGCAAGCTCGCGGCCGGGGACCTCTCAGGTGCGGAGCAGCTTGAACGGCGCAGCGAGGAGACCAACCTGGAAGGGTGGGCGCCGTACTTCATCGCCAAGGCCCGCCTGCTGGCCGAGTTCGGCGACCTCGCCGCGGCCCGCGCCAGCCTGGCCCAGGTGCACCGCGCCTGGCGCAAGCGCCCGGCGGCCCTGCACGCCGCGGTGCTCGTGGCCGAAAAGCAGGGCGGCGAGGCTGGCGCTGTCGCCCGGCAAGAGCTGGTGCAGGTGGCCGCTGCGGCTTGGCAGGGCACGGCCTGGCTCTGGGAGAGTGGCCGCGCCGAGCTGGAGATCGAGCTGATGCATGCAGTAGCAGGCCTGGCCATCAAGATCGACCTGGCGCCCCCGGCGGGTGCCGTGGTGAGCGTGCGGATCGACGACTTGCCCCGAGAGCTGCAACTGGCCACGGCCGGAGCGGTCGTGGAGATCCGCAAGGCGCTGCAGCCGGGCATCCACATCATCGAGGTCAGCACCGTGACCACCGGGC
>DAONEV010000005.1:0-33937 GCA_035403265.1 Thermoanaerobaculaceae bacterium
GCATCCAGCTCGGCCGGCTCAATGCGATGCTTTCGACCCGGGGCCTGCGGATCGAGACCACTCCCGAAGCCGAGGAGATGTTGGCCCGCGACGGATTCGACCCCGACTTCGGCGCTCGTCCCCTCAGGCGCACGATCCAGCGCCTCGTGCAGGACCCTCTGGCACGCCTCGTCCTGGAGGGACAGGTGGCCGACGGCACCACCGTCCGGCTGAAGGTGGCGGACGGCGAGCTGCGGCTCGTGCCCCTCCCGGCGACTCCGCCGGACAGGTAGGGGATTTCGCGTCGAGACACCGCCACCACTCGAGGACGGGGTGTCGCCCCTGAGTCACACCCCGGGGCCGCTACTCCTCGTCGGGTCGCGTGCGGCGGAGGGCCTTGCGGCGGGCGGCCATTGTCTTCTCCGCCAGGCGACGCTCGCGGGCTGCGCGGCTCGGCCGGGTCGGGACCCTGGGAGCGTCCTCGGCCAGCGCCTCACGCAGAAGATCGCGAAGTCGGCGCACGGCCTCCTCGCGGTTGGCGGACTGGGAGCGGTGAACCTGACACACGACCCGCAGCACACCAGCCTTGCTGATGCGGGTGTGCAGTCGCTCCCGCACCCGCTGCCTCTGCTGGGCGCCCAATGCCGGGCTCGCGTCGACGTTCAGACAGACGGCGACCCGCGTCTCCACCTTGTTGACGTTCTGTCCCCCGGGGCCACCGCTGCGGCTCACCTCGAAGCTCAGCTCCTCATCGGCGATCGCAACCCCGGGCGTGATCTCCAGCATGGCACCCTCCAGATTCCGCAGCCGCTTGCCGCCGCCGGTTGCCGAAAGCGCAAGGATAATCCATACTGTGTGTTACTGGGAGGAAGTCGCATGACCAGCATCAACATGATCGGTGAGGCTGCAGGCAAGGTCTGGCACTTCCTGGACGAGCACGGCCGATCGAGCCTCGCGACGCTCGAGAACGGCATCGAGGCGCCCCGAGGTATGGTCCTGATGGCGGTTGGATGGCTGGCCCGCGAGGGCAAGGTCGAGCTGGCCCAGGAAGGCCGCACCACCATCGCCTGGTTGCGCGGCGACTGACGCTGCCTGGCCATCCGCCCGAGTCACCGTCCAAAGTCAACAGTCAGCGGTTCCCTCACCCTCGTCGCTGGGAGGTCGAGCGAAGGCGTATCCCCGCGGTGGACGGGCGAGACCGTGAGCGGTCGACCGTCGACTGTTGTTATCCGCGCCGGTGATGGGGTCAGGGTTGGCGCTCGATCTTGCCAGTCATGGGAACGAACCGCACCGGCAGGACATCCTTCTCGGAATATCCCCCCGCCTCCCGGGTCACCACCTTGAGCTGCTGGTAGTAGGCACCCACCGGGATGACAAGCTTGCCCCCCACCGCGAGCTGGGAAAGGAGCGGCTGAGGGATCCGCTCGGGCGCCGCGGTGACGATGATGCCTCCAAACGGCGCCGCGTCCGGCCATCCGGCGTAGCCGTCACCCGAGCGCACGTGAATCCTCGTGAAGCCAAGCCCCTGCAACCGCTTCTCGGCCTCGGCCGCGAGGCTGGCACGGATCTCGATGGTGTAGACCTCGCACCCCATGGCCACGAGGACCGCCGCCTGGTACCCGGAGCCGGTGCCGATCTCCAGCACCCGGTCCCCTGCCTTGACCTCGAGCAGCTCCGACATGAGACCAACGATGTACGGCTGGGAGATCGTCTGCCCCTCGCCAATCGGCAGCGGGTGGTCGGCGTAGGCCTCGGCTCGCAGGTCCTCGGGCACGAAGAGGTGGCGAGGCACCGACCGCATGGCCGACAAGACCCTTTCGTTCCGCACGCCCCTGGCCGCGATCTGCTGGGTGACCATGGCCTCCCGCAGCCGCACCAGCTCGGTGTCCTCGGCGACCTGGCCCCCACCTCCACACCCCCACAGGCATCCGCCGGCCAAGGACATGGTGAGAAGACCCTCCAGCACCCTCAATTCGAGCTCCCTGCAACGAACATATCACGCCCGGCAACCACCGTCCGCACCACCTTCGCTTGCAAGATGGCTGCCGGCTCACGACCCTCCAGCGCCCGATCAAGGACCGTTAAATCGGCGGCGAACCCCGGCTGGATCTGACCTCGCCACCCGTCCTCCCCGGCCGCGTAGGCTGCCCAGGCCGTGTAACCGGCGATCGCCTCCGTGACCGAAAGGGCCTCGGGGGAGTTCCACCCTTCCGGGGGCCGTCCCTCGACGGTGCGACGCGTCACCGCTGCCCACATCCCGAGCCGCGGGTCGGCGCTCTCGATTGGAGCGTCCGAACCCAGCGAGAGGTGGGCACCGGCGGTCAGGAGGGAGCGCCAACGGTACGCCCAGAGGGTGCGCTCGCGCCCCAGCCGCAAGGGCGCCCAGGGCATGTCGGAGGTGCAGTGCGTGGGCTGCACCGCGGCGATCACGCCCAGCTTGGCGAAACGCGGGACGTCGGCGGGGGCCACGATCTGGGCGTGCTCGATGCGAGGACGCAGCCCGAGGTGATCGGCGAGCGCTTCGGCGTACACGTCGAGCGCTCGCGTCACGGCGGCGTCGCCGATGGCGTGGATGCACGGCACGAACCCCGCCTTGGCCGCCTGGCGCACGACCGCCAGCAGCCGCTCACGGGTCGTCACCTCGAGCCCACGGGTGCCTGGCTCGTCACTGTAGGGAGCGCTCAGCCAGGCGCCGCGCGAGCCCAGCGCCCCGTCGGCGTAGAGCTTGACACCCTTGACCGCCAGCATGCCGTCAGTGGTCACCGAGGGGCCGCTTTCGAGCTCGTTGCGCAGCAGCTCGTCGTCGTCCCCGTTCAGCATCACCCAGACGCGCACTCCGAGCCGACCCTCGTGTTGCAGGCGGCGCAGCTCCCGGAGCTCGCTGCGACCGGTGCCCGCATCGTGGATTTCGGTCACGCCGAGGCTCGTCAGATGGCGGCCGGCCGCCTCGATCCGGCGCGCGACGTCGGTGTTGGTAGGATCCGGAACGACCCGATCAAGCAACGCCTCGGCGCCGTCCACGAGCACCCCCGTGGGCACTCCCGAAGCATCGCGCAGGATGCGTCCCCCAGGCGGGTCGAGGGTCGCCCTGGTGATGCCGGCGAGGGCCATTCCGCGGGCGTTGGTGAGGACCGCGTGCCCATCGACGCGGCGCAGCGCCACGGGGTGGTCGGGAACCGCCTCCGACAGCGCCGCATGGTGCGGGAACGCCTTTACAGGCCAGAGGTTCTGGTCCCACCCACGCCCCGCCACCCAGCTTCCGGCCGGCAGCTTTGCGGCCGCGGCGGCGACCCTGGCCACGACGACCTCGAAGGAGGTGGCCCCCTTGAGATCCACCTGCTCGAGTGCCGCGCCAAGGCCGGTCAGGTGTGCATGGTCCTCCGTGAAGCCGGGATAGACGTGGGCACCAGCGAGATCGACGACCTCCCTCGCCCGCCGGCACCACGCGCCGGACTCGGAGGGCGGCACCAGTGCGACGATCCGGCCGCCCTCGATCGCCACGTCGAGGGGCCTGGCGCCATCGGGCAGGTGCACGGTCCCGCCGCGCAGGACGCGGTCAGAGGACGGGGCCTGGCTGCACGCAGCAATGGCCAGCGGGAGAAGCACGACCAGGGACAAGAACCAGGGCCTCATGGGGCTCACTTTACCCGTGGACTGCAACAGCGGCAACGCCAGCCACGGTCCGCGCTATCCTGGCCGACGACTGGAGGGCTTTCGAATGTCCACCTCCGACCTGACACGCCGGGATCTTCTGGGCACCGTGGCGGCCGTGGGCGCGGTGGGGCTCGCCGGCGGGGCGGTGGCGCAGCCGGTGGCACGCCCCGTCGCCGTGGGATCGAGCAACGCCCTGGCGGCCGTGAAGCAGGCTGTGGAACGGATGGCCGCCGGCGATAGCCCTGTGGACGCCGCCGTCGCCGGGGTGGGGCTCGCGGAAGCCGACCCGGAGGAGATCGGTGTCGGGTACGGCGGCCTGCCGAACGAGGAGGGCGTGGTCCAGCTCGATGCCGCTGTCATGGACGGGGTGTCGATGCGGGCCGGCGCGGTCGCGGCCATCGAGCGAATCAAGCACCCCGCCCAGGTGGCCCTCGCCGTGATGCGGCGCACGACCCGGGTCCTCCTCGTCGGCGAGGGAGCGCTACGGTTCGCCCGCGCCCACGGCTTCCCGGAGGAGACCCTCCTCACCGAGCGGGCGCGCAAGATCTGGCTCTACTGGAAGGAGAACGCGGCGCCCGACGACGACTGGTTGCCGTTGCCGGCCGAGGCGGAGGACCCGGATCTCCAGTGGTTCATCACGAAGTACGGCAGCTCCTACTTCCGGCCCCAGGGCACGATCCATGTCTCGGCGGTGGACGCCAGGGGACAGATCGGTTGCGCGACCACCACCTCGGGGCTCTTCTTCAAGTTGCCGGGCCGCGTCGGCGACTCGCCCCTGGTCGGCTGCGGGCTCTACTGCGACGGCGAGGTGGGCTCGGCCGGTGCCACAGGACACGGCGAAAGCTGCATCATCTCCAACGGCGCAGCCACCGTCGTGGAGCTCATGCGGGGGGGCAAGACGCCCGAGGCGGCGTGCCTGGCAGCTCTCGAGCGCGTGGTGCGGAACACCCGGGCCGCCTTCCTCAAGGACACCGACGGGCGTCCGCGCTACAACCTCAGCCTGTATGCCGTGAACCGTCAGGGCGACGCAGGCGGGGCCTCCACCTGGTCGGAATCGCATTACACCGTGTGTCGGGCCGGGAGCGGGCCCCAGCTCCTCGACTCAGCCTATCTGTTCAAGCGTCCGCCGGCTCCACGCTGAAGGACCCTGAGGCGGTCCTCGACCTCGTCGACTACCGAGTCGGGGGTCGAAGCGCCGGCCGTGATCCCGACCCCCCGCATCCGATCGAGCCATGCAGGGTCGATGTCCTGCGCCCCCTGGATGAGGTGGCTGGGCTTGCGGCGTGCGCAGATGTCGAAGAGATGCCTGGTGTTGGCCGAGTGACGGCCACCCACGACCAGGACCAGGTCGATCTCGGGATCTTCCGCCAACCGCCTCGCCGCGTCCTGGTTCTCCTTGGTGGCGTAACAGACGGTGTCGGCGCGTTGGGTCAGCGGGTTGACCCGCTCGATGGCCCGCACCACGTCCTCGTAGTCCTCGGCGTTGAGCGTCGTCTGGTAGAAGATCGTGATGCCGGGGTAGATGCTCCAGTCCACCGCCTCGGCCTCTCCAGGGGTGTGGACCACGTGGTAGGTGCCAGGGTCGAGGTCGTGGGTGTAGCCGATCACCTCGGGATGCCCGGGATTCCCGATGAAGACGACGTGCGAGCCGGTGGCCAGGGCGACCTGTGAGGCCCTGTGGATTTCGTGCACGAACCGGCAGGTGGTATCGAGGATCTGAAGCCCCTTCTCGCGAGCCTGCCAGTGCCGGGACGGGGGCACGCCGTGGGCCGCGAACACCACCACGGGCTCCCACACCTCGTCCAGGGACCGCACCGTGCGCATTCCCAACTGCTCCAACTCCTCCACCACCCGCTCGTTGTGCACCACCTGCCCGAGGACAGCGCCGCGGCCGCCTCCGGCGACGAACCGCCGCACCTTGATGTCGGCGGCCCGCACCCCGGAGCAGAACCCGTAGTGGGCTGCACGTTTGATCGTGAAAGCCATGCCGACCCTCCGCCCCCTATCTCGACACCGATCGGACCGTGGCTATTCCAGAGGCGTGGATCTCCATTCCTGAGGGCTCATCGCCACTCTCGCAGATGTCCTCTCCCGGTTGCGTCAGGTATCGGGGCGGCGCCCTCGATCCTCAACCGGCCCCAAGGCGGCGCGGCCTACTTGGTGCGGTCGACGGCCCGGGTGCCACCCCAGCGACCCTGGATCTCGTCGTCGAACTTGTCGGCCGTGGAGAGCACCGCCATGACGCACGACTTGAGCTCCGGCTTGTCGCAGGTCGAGCCGACAATCGAATGCTCGAAGAAGACGTCGTCGTCCTTGTCGAGGCCAAAGGCGCCGAAGCGGAAGTCGTCGTTCTTGCGCAGCAGGAAGTGCATGAGCTCCGGCTTGATCTCCGCCCCGCAGATGACCCACGAGCGGGCGTTGACAAAGGCGTCGTCGTCCCCCCACGGAAAGACCGCGACACGGACGAACGCGGAGCCCATGTCCAGCAGAAACACCGGGGCATCCTCCCTGAACCTCGCCATCTCGCCCCATACCTCCCGCGCCTGTTGGGCGATCTTCTCGTAGATCCTCTTGTGGGCGTCGTGCTGGAACTCGATTGGCATTGTCCTCTCCCTTCCTCAGTGAATGGCCGGACCCTCGGACCCGGTCCCACCCTCGCTTGGCTCGACCCGCAAAGCGTCGTCCTGCAGGCCCAGATGCACGCCACGGACCGACTCCTTGTCGCCGACCGCGGTCACGACCATCGGGACGACCTCGTTCTCGAACCACATCTCGATCTGCCGGGGGTCGCTTCCGGCCTTGCCGCCATGCTCCGCCAGCCAGGCCGGCACGGCCTCGTCCCAGCTCACCAGAACGTTGCATTCGCGCCGGTAGTGCTCTGCCATCGGCTGGAGCAGCCGATCGACCACCCACCCGGGCTCGAACCCGGCCACCCTGGTGACGTGGCAGACCACGTCGACAAAAGCAGCCAGCTCATCTTCCAGGTCGGACCGCTCGCTGCCACCCGGGCCGCTCGTCGGCTCGCTGGTGACGAACCCGATCGTCCGGCCGCGGGCCGCCTCCCGCCCCGCCACTGTCAGCACACAGATGGTGTCCGAGAGATAGACCTTCTTGCCCGAGGAAGCGAGCAGATAGCCCTTCTGGATCGCCTGGGCGAGCACCGTCTGCACCGCCGGGTGGGCGAGGTCGGCACCCCGAAAGATGACCACCGACCAGGGCCGCTGCCCGAGCTCCAGGTGGAGCTGCAGCGGCTCGTCGTAGCCCACGTAGCCGGGCGCCGTGCCGACCAACCGGCTGACATCGGACGGGTGCTGGAGGATCGACATGTCCTGCTCGATGAGCGGGGCGTCGGCACCGAAGACATGCTCCGAGATGAGGCGAGCCAGCGCCACCGGCCCTTCCCCGGTCCCGGTTGCGACCACCACCAGGTTGGGCCGGGCCGGGTGGAGGTCCATGCTCCGCATGGTGACCCGCAGGCGCTGGGCGAGCTGGTGGGCGGACGCGGCGTCGACCCCACCGCGCCGGCACAGGGCCTCCTCCAGCCGTTCCAGTCGGGCCGTCAGCTCGTGACCGTCCACTGGCACGCTGACCATGCGGCGCACCACGTCGTGCACGTGCTGCACGCCGATGGAGGGCTGCTCCGCGACGCGCGCCCTGGCGAGGGCGTGCTGGAAGACGTCGATGGCCTTGTCGGGCAGGTAACGGTTACGCATGAAGCGCACGGAGAGGCTCACGGCCGCCTCGAGGGCCGCCTCCTCGACGAGGATGTTGTCCTTGTCTCGGACCTTGGCGCTCATCCCCTGCAGGATCTCGAGCGTCGCCTCGCGCCCCAGCTCGTTGACCCGCAGAGGCTGGAAGCGGCGCTCGAACGCGGCGTCCCCGGCCAGGTAGCGGCTGTACTCACCGTCGGTCGTGGCACCGATGCACGCCATGGCGCCGCGAGCCAGGGCCGGTTTGAGGATGTTGGCGACATCGTTGGAGGACTTGCCCCCGGCGCCCGCGCCCACCACGGCGTGGATCTCATCCAGAAAGAGCACCAGGCCCGGCTGCTCGGCCTCGGTGATCAGCTTCTTCATGCGCTCCTCGAGGGCGCCGACGAGCCCCATGCCCTGCACCAGATCGGTGGCCTGAAGGGCGAAGATCCGCACGTTGCGCAGGCTCTTCGGCACCTCGCCGCGCACCACGCGCTGCGCCAGCCCCTCGATGATCGCGGTCTTGCCCACCCCGGCGGGCCCGAGCAGCAGCGGGTTGCGCTTGAAGTCGCGACACAGGGTCTCGATGACGAGCTGGGTTTCCTCGTCGCGCCCGACAACCCGCCCGAGGCGCCCCGTGGCGGCCTCGGCCGTAAGGTCCCGGCCCAGGGTCTCGAGGGTCGGCGCGGCGGCGTAGGGCGTCCACCCGCTGCCCCTTCCGGCCACCGCCGGGGTCGCCTCCGGTGCGGGCCCGTCGGCGGCCTTGGCGGTCGAGTTCGGGACCACGGCCGGGCCGGTCGCGGGCTGCCACCGGTCGGCGATCGGCCGCACGGGGACCCCCGCAAAGGTGGCGGCCGCCGCCACCAGATCGCGCTCGAAGACCCGGCTCTGGCCGCGCTCGACGGCCAATTTCCGGGCCAGCTCCACCAGCTCGTTCGGGGCCACCACCGCCCCCGACTCGCCGCGCGCCGCCTTCCCGGCCACCTCGCGCCGAAACGCCTGTACGTCCGGCACCAGGGCCACCTCGCCGAAGAGCTGCGAATACGAGCCGATGATGACGTCGAGGGCGAGGTTCAGGGGGACACCGGTCTCATCCTTGCCGGACGCCCGGATCTTCTCCCATAGCACCGTGGCACCCGCCGACATCTGCACGTCGCTCACGCGTCCCCCCTCGTCAGGAAGCTCGTTGGCAGCCTAGAAGGGGCGATGCGGCGGTGTCAAGGAAGAAGCGTGATCGGAGATCGCAGACCGGCGCTGGGGGCTCGCAGGGCTCCATTGCAGGTCACCGACCACCGGTCGCCCTCCGCCGATCACCCAACACCAGTCGGACGGGCGGGGACGACCTGAACGAGCCCAGGAATGCTGGCCAGCCGCTCGGACACCTCGGCGGCGGAGATGAGCTCGGGCAGCTCGAGCCAGATCTCGCCCTCGGCGCTGCCGTCGGAAAGGGCGGCGAGCTGCACCGATTGAGCATCCAGCTTCATCCGCACCAGGGCCTCGGCGATGGCCTGCAGCAGGCCGCGCCGATCGCGGCCTCGGAGGTACAGGTGTGCGAGCTGGCGTCGGGGCGGGTTCTTCCAGCTCGCTCGCGCCAGGCGGGGGGCGCTCTGCTGCACCAGCGGGCGCACATCCCGGCAGCTCCATCGGTGAATGGTGGCGCCACGCTCGGGCGCCGTGAGCGCGACGATGTCGTCGCCGAACTCGGGACGACAGCACTCCGCCAGGCGCACCGGCAGGGAATGCCAGAGGCCGGAGATCGCCACCGGCGCCTCGGGGAAGGCCTTTCGTTGCAGACGGTCGAGAAGCGTCCTCGCGATCCACAACCGGGTGGCGCCCTCGTCGGCGAGCACCTGACGGACCTCGATCTGGGAGGTGTCGACCACCCCTTCCCGGGCCAGCTCGGCGAGCAGGGCGTCGAGGGCGGGGCGCGGCAGGGAAGCGGCGAGGTGAGCGAAGAGAAAGTCGTAGGCCACGCGGCCGGCGTAGATCTCACGGCCAAGCGCCTCCTCGTCCGACAGGCCCAGCGCCTCGAGAAGGCCGACCACCTCGGGTGCGCCGGCGTCGAGTGGGAAGTCCAGCCGACGCTGGCAGAAGCCGAAGAAGGCGTGGGCCTCGGCCAGGAAAGCGCCCCGCTCGGTGCGGCGGATGGCCCGGCGAAGCGCGAGCGCTGCCCGGGAGGTCTTGACCCAGTCCAGGCGCTCGTAGGTCGGGCGCACGTCGTCGGCGGTCAGGATCTCGACCCGCTGACCCGACCGCAGCACGCTGCGCAGCGGCCGCACCTCGCCGTCGATGATGGCCCCGGCCGCCCTCTCTCCCAGCCCGGTGTGGATGGCGTAGGCGTAGTCCAGCGCGGTGGCCCCCTGGGGCACCTTGTGCACCTGGCCCTGGGGTGTGATGACCTCCGCTTCCGCGTAAGTGAGCTGGGAGGTCAGCTCCAGCACCTCGCCGCCGTCTCCCTCCAGAAAGTCCAGCAGCTCGTCCAGCCACTGGTGGTCCTGCAGGCGCCCGCCGCGGAGCTGCGAGACGACGCCAATGTGCCCGTCGACGTCCATCTCATGGGTGCGGATGAGGACCTGTACCCGCGGCAGGGTCGGTCCCGTGCAGATGGAGTGCAACGACTGGTAGCCATTGACCTTCGGCGAGTTGATGAAGTCCTTGACCGAGTCCCTGAGGTGGGCGAGCTTGCGGTGCACGACATTGAGCGCCCGGAAGCAGGCCTCGACGTCGCCGACGACCAGGCAGAGGTTGTAGTTGCATCCGTCATTGAGGCGTTCCAGGCTGGGCCTCTCGACTCCGCTCGCCTGATGGATCGAGAACACCCCCTTGTGGTAGACCCGATAGCTACAGGCGACGCGCATGCCGTGCAGGTGCTCCGAGATCTCGCGCGCCTTCTCCCCGAGCTCCCGTTCGACGCGCTTGCCCTCCCGCGCCAGCCACCCGCTGACCGACGCGAAGGCCTCGGGCTGCAACACCCGCATGACGTCGTCCTCCATCAGCCGCGCCTGCTTGTAGAACCCAAGACGGGCCGCGATCGGGATGTAGAACTTCCTCGTCTCCAATGCGATTCGCTGGAGCTTCTCGTCGGAGAAGACCTCCAGCGAGCGCACGTTGTCGCAGCGGTCGAAGACCTTGATGATGATGGTTCGGAGATCGGCGGTGGCGGTCGAACGCAGGAGCTTGACCAGGGTGGCGAGCTTGGGATCAGTCGACGGTGCCACCTCCTGGCGCTGCAGCTTGGTGAGACCCTCCACGATGGCCGCGACCTCGGAGCCGAAGTTGGAGGCCAGCATCGGCTCCGTGACCCTCAAGCCGTCGCGAGAGTCCTCGATGCAGTCGTGGAGCAACGCAGCGGCCACCGAGACGTCGTCCATGCGATGCTCGGCGCAGGTGCCGGCCACCGCGAGGGGATGCACGATGTACGGCTCGTTGGCTCCCATGCGGCGCTGAAAGCGGTGAACCTCACTCGCCAGGGTATAGGCACGTCTGATGAGCTCGAGATCCGGGGTCGGGTTGGCCTCGGCGACCTGGCCCAGGATGACCTCGAGCTGCCCGGCCAGATCGCGTGCCGGTGCATCCGGGCTCGTATGGTCGTCGTCGTCCATTGGCGTCTCCCGGCTGCGACCAGGGTTTCGCAGCCGGAGTTCATCGATGATACCCCACAGCCGTGCGGCAGTCAGGGCGAGCCAGGAGCCTGTCGGAGAAAGCGGAAGGTCGGCGTTGCGGGCGCAGGGGGGTTACCGGACGTATGCGGCGTGACTCGTCGGCCACGATGCTCCTGCATCGCCTGCCCCCGGGCCAGCGCCTGGCGCGCGGACCTTCCTATCGCTCCGACAGGCTTCTAGGCTCCGGGTGGCCCGAGGCGCGGGTCGGTGCGGCGGATGATGTCGCTCACCCGCTCCTGGTTGAAGCCACCGAACCCCTGGTTCCGCTCGATGTCCTCGAGGTGCGAGCCGAGCGCCCCCGAGGCAGCGAACCGGCCAAGCGCCACGTCGTCCACGCCGTCGCGCCCGCGCAGGGTCGCGAGGCGCTGCGGCGTCACTCCCCAGCGCTCCCCCTCGGTGAACGCCTGGCGCAGGAAGGGCAGGCTCGAGAACGGCGCCATCATGGCGACACCGTGACGGGCGAGGCCGGCGGACGCCGCCTCGAACGCCAGGCGCGCCGCCACGTGGTGCAGGCCGGCGGCCAGCATCGACTCACCGTGGAGCGCACACCAGAGCCCGATGGTGCCCAGCTCGCCGCGGGGCTCGAGCCCCCGGTGACCGAAGTCGCCCTCGATTTCCTCGGACGACAGGTCGACGTCCGCGAACACCACCAGCTCGCAGGCCGGCTGCGCCATGACCTGCGCCCCCCAGCCCGCCTCGCCGCCGGCGTAGAAACGCTCGCGGGGCTGGAAGCCCAACGCCTCGAGAATGGCGATGAGGACGGGAAAGTGCTCGCGCGAGGAGCGAAAGGTGTGATGGTCGTGGTTCGCCCAGCCGAACCCGAGCTGGTCCTGGCGCGCCCGCTGCACCCGGGCGGCACGGTTGCGCCGTGCCCAGTTGGCTCGCTCGACGGCAAACACCGCCCATGCCGCGCGGTCCACCCCCAGCTCGCCAGCCAACCGGCGCGCCAGCCCCAGCATCTCGGCCATCGCCCCACCTGGGTCGGTGCCCCAGCGCCATCGGGCCTGCCAACGCTCCATACCGGCCAGCAACTCCACGGCGCGTTCCGGCGCCTCGGTCACCGGGACGAAGCCCGTGCTCCCACGGCGCTCCACCGCCGTGATCTCGACGTCCTCCCCTGCCCACACCCGTGCCACGCGCAGCGGCGCCAGCGGCGAGCCAGCCGTCTCGGCGGCGATCTCCTGTGCGGCCAGGAACGCCGCGATACGCTCGACCTTGAGAGCGACGCCCAGCACCCGGCCCGCAGGGGCGTTGCCCTGACGCAACAACACGGCCGGCAGGATCGTGCCTGGGTGCCGGAACGCCGTGTCGCCTTCGGCCGTCTCGTCCCCACTCGCCTCGAAGCCCGCGGCGAGCAGGCGCTGGCGAGGCACGGCGCCGTCCGCGACAACCAGGTGGTCCGCCAGATCCGGAAGGCGGAGCCAGGCCGACTCGCACGCCGACAGCTCCAGCGCAACCAGGGGCGGCGCCGCCGCCAGGAGCTCCTCCCACCAACCGGCCACCAGGGCTTCCGCCACCGGCTGGCACTCCCACTCGAATGTGATGCGTCTGCTCATGTCGCGTCCCCCTGCTTGTGACGACGGTAGCACCGCCCTCCCGCGGTCCGCAAACGGGTCCGCCACCGCGGGGAATGTGGCACACTGGCCCATCATGCGACCCCGGGTGCTGATCATCGAGGACGAGCGCGCGGTGGCCGACGGGATCGTCTACGCCCTGCGCACCGACGGCTGCGAGCCACTGTGGGTGCCCACCGGCGGCCAGGGTCTGGCGTTGCTCAGCGATAGCGACATCGCACTGGTGGTGCTGGATGTCGGCCTCCCCGACTGCAACGGCTTCGACCTCTGTCGCCAGATCCGGCGCGACCACGACGTGCCGATCATCTTCCTCACGGCCCGGAGCGAGGAGATGGACCGCGTCGTCGGGCTCGAGATCGGGGCCGACGACTACGTGACCAAGCCCTTCTCGCCACGCGAGCTGTCGGCCCGGGTCCGGGCGGTGCTGCGCCGCGCCCGCAATCACGCCCCCGAAGGCCCGGCCGCCCCCCCAGCAGCCGTCCCCTTCGAGGTGGACGAGAAACGCCGGGCCATTGCTTTCTTCGGACATCCCCTCGAGCTCACCCGCACCGAGCACCGCCTCCTCGAGGTGCTGCTCGGCCACCCCGGCTGGGTGTACTCCCGCGAGCAGCTCATGGAGCTCGTGTGGGAGGACCCCGGCAGTGCCGTGGACCGCACCGTAGACAGCCATGTCAAGGCGCTGCGCGCCAAGCTGCGGGCGATCCGCCCCGGGTCGGAGGCGATCCTCACCCATCGCGGGCAGGGCTACTCCCTGCAGGAGCGCTGGTGAGCATCAAGCTGCGCATCTTTCTGGGATTCTTCATCTTCCTCGCGATCGGCCTGACCTTGTTGACCTACTGGCTGCTCAAGGACATCCGCCCGCAGCCGCTCAAGACCATTGAGGAGTCGCTGGTGGAAACCTCGACGCTCCTCGCCAGCCTGGTGGAGCAGGGGTCGACCGCCGGCAGCCTCAACCTGCAGCCCCTGCGCGCCGCCGTCGAGGGCGCGCTCGGACGGGAGCTGGACGCCCGCATCTATGAGCTCGACAAGGTGGGGCTCAGCCTCCGCGTGCTGGCCACGGACGGGCGCGGGATCGTGGTCTACGACTCCGAGGGTGACCGCGCCATGGGCGAGGACTTCTCGAAGTGGAACGACATCGCGCGGACGCTCAAGGGCCGCTATGGCGCCCGTGCGACGCGTTCCGACCCGGGCGATTTCTACTCGACCGTGCTCTTCGTGGCCGCGCCGGTACGGGTCGGCCGGGAGATCGTCGGGGTCGTTTCAGTCGGTAAGCCGGTGACATCCCTCAAGCTCTTCATGACCAACGCCAGCCGACAGGTCATCGCCGCCACCCTGGTGGCGCTCCTGGTCGCCGCCGTCGCCAGCCTCGCCATCGCCACCTGGATCACCATTCCGCTGCGACGACTGGGGGCCTATGCCGAGGCCGTGGGCCGCGATCAGCGCTCGCCCATGCCGGCGCTCGGACACGGCGAGATCGCCACCCTTGGCCGCACCTTCGAGGGGATGCGCGACGCGCTCGAGGGCAAGCGCTACGTGGAGAGCTACGTGCGCGCTCTCACCCACGAGATCAAGGGTCCGCTCTCGGCGATCCGCGCCGCCGGCGAGCTGCTCGAGGAAGAGGGCATGCCGCCCGCCGATCGCCGCCGTTTCGTCGCCAACATCAAGAGCGAGTGCATGCGGCTGCAGACCCTCATCGACCGCCTGCTCGAGCTCGCGGCCGTCGAGGCGCGCAAGACCCTGGGCGCCGCCGGGCCGGTCGACATGACCGTGCTCCTCCAGGAGGTGGTGGGCTCCGCGACGCCAGTGGCCCACCGCAAGGGGGTCCGGCTGGAGAGCACGGCCCAGACCCTGCCGGCGGTGGTCGGTGACAGCCTGCTGCTGCGACAGGCGCTTTACAACCTCGTCCAGAACGCCATCAACGCCACCCCCTCCGGCGGCCAGGTCACTCTCGACGCCCAGGACGACGCGCGCGGTGTCACCCTCACCGTCACCGACACCGGGCCTGGCGTGCCTGCGTATGCCCTTCCCCGGGTCTTCGACCGCTTCTACTCCCTCACCCCCACCCCCACCGGCACACCCGGCAGCGGGCTCGGCCTGCCGTTCGTGCGTGAGGTGGCGCTGCTGCACGGCGGCGAGGCGCGCCTCGAAAACCGCTCCGGGGGCGGTGCGCGTGCCACCCTCCGCCTCGCGCTCCAGCCTGCCCGCCGCCGCACCCGGCAGCGTCCGTCCCCGACGTCCAGCCCGCTGTGACGGCCGCTTGCGATGGTCGTGGGCGCGCCGTACCATGGCCGGGTGTCTCTTGGAACCATCCCCACCCACCTATCCCCACCCCAAAGGAGCAACAGATGATCCTCGACGAGCTGGAGGCCCGGCTGCGCCCACCCGCCAGGCCGATGCCTCCATACCCCCCCAAGTACATCGTCCTGGCCTCGGGCCAGCCCCTGGTGATCCGCCAGGCGCGGCGCGACGACTTCCCGATCCTGCTCGAGACCGTGGAGCCACTTGCCCGCGTGCGCAAGGACTTCTACGACATCGTCGCCTCGCGCATGTACGCCGAGCTGCTCGGGCAGTACATCCACCGCCTCCTCGACCCCTACTGCCTGGTGGGGACGATCAATGGCGTGGTGGCGAGCATCGTCAACGGCCGCATGATCGACGCCAAGCGCGGCATGAGCTACCACACCCTCACGGTGCACCGCGGGCTGCGCTGCGGCGCCCACATGTTCGCGGCCAAGATGGAGTACCACATGGAGCACCTCGGCCAGGACGAGGTCTTCATCGTCGCCGAGAGCTTCATCGGCTTCAAGCGTTGGATGATCGAGTACCAGCTCGAGTCCCGCCCCGAGTTCCAGCACGAGCTGGGTGGGGTGCCGTCCTACTGCCTGACCCGCGCGCTGTACGACACCTACAAGCCACGCCTGGTGGCCGGCACCCGCCCGGTGCCGCCCGAGATTCTCGCAACCGCGGACACCCTCATCCTGCCCGATGAGTACCCGCAGATTCCGGGGTTCAAGCGATGAGACAGGTCGGCATCGTCGGTATCGGTCACTCCAAGTTCGGGCGCATGGACTTCGACCTCGTTGACATCCTCGCCTGGTCCTCCCTCGAAGCCATGAAGGACGCCGGGATCTCCGGCGGCATCGACCAGGTCTTCGTCGCCAACATGGGCGCCGGCGCGATCAACCACCAGACGGCGGTGGCCTCGTCGTTGGTCAGCCGCATCTTCCTCGAGCCAGCGATGGCCGAGACGGTCGAGAACGGCCCCGCCTCCGGCGCCTCGGCCGTCAAGTGCGGCTACATGGCCATTGCCTCCGGAATGGCCGACGTCGTGCTGGTCACCGGCGGCGAGCGCATGCGTGAGGTCATCCCCTGGAAGGCCACGGATTTCGTGGCCACCCTCACCCATCCCGACGCGGAGTACGCCTACGGCGTGACCTTGCCGGCATTCGGGGGGATGTACACGCGCGCCTACATGGAGCGCTACGGGCTCGAGGAGCGCCACCTCGCCATGCTGGCGGTCAAGGCGCACCGCAACGCCGAGCGCAACCCGTTCGCCCACATCGAGGAGTCGGCGTCCATGGGCGGCATCTGGGACGGCCCGCACCGCGACGTCGTCAACCCGATCATGGCCGACCCGCTGCGCCTGTACGACATGTGCCCGGTCTCCGACGGCGCCGCCTCGCTCGTCCTCTGTGCCATGGAGGTGGCCGACCGCTTCCCGAAGAAGCCGGTCCGCATCGCCGGCATCGGCCAGGCCACCGACACCCACTGCGTCCACAACCGCGAGGACATCCTGGATCTGAAGGCGGTGCGCCTGGCCGCCGAGCGCGCCTACACCATGGCCGGGCTCGGACCCGAGGACGTCTCGTGCGCCGAGCTCCACGACGCGTTCCTCATCCTCGAGGTGGCGATCTCCGAGGCGGTCGGGTTCTGGAAGCCCGGCGAGGCGAAGCTCGCCATCGAGCGCGGGGACACCGAGATCCGTGGCACGCGCCCGATCAATACATCGGGCGGGCTCAAGGCCAAGGGGCACCCGGTGGGCGCCACCGGCGTCTCGCAGATTCACGAGATCGTCAAGCAACTGCGTGGCGAGGCAGCCAGGGAAGACCGGCAGGTGAACGACCCCAAGGTCGGCCTCGCGGTCAACTTCGGCGGCTTCGGCAACAACGTCGTCGCCACGATTCTGGCGAAGGAGTAGGTCATGGTCTCGACCACCGAGCTGTATGCCGTCGACACCCACGTGTACGCCTCCCGCTGTCCGCGCTGCGGCGCCCTCTACCACCCGGCCCCGATGGTCTGCAAGACGTGCCGGACCCGCCGCGACCCCTCGGTGACAGTGTTCCCCGACTTCGACAAGGTGCCGATGGAAGGCCCCTGCAAGCTCCTGACCTGGACCCGCATCTACGCGCTGCCCGACGGCATCGACCGCCCCAGCAGCACCTTCGGGATCGTCGAGTTCCCCAACGGCCTGCGGGCGCTCGGTCAACTGATGGTGGACGAGCCCAGGTCCGGCGCAGCCCTGGTGGCGCGAAGTGGCCTGGTGCGCGAGCTCGTCGGGCGTGACTTCTACGGACTGCAGTTGTTTTCGGCGTGAGTGCAGACGGGCGCGGCGCCACCGGGCCCGAGGAGTGTGACATGCTGCTGCCCAGCTTTACCTTCTCATCCGCCCGCAGCGTCGAGGAGGCGCTCGAGCTGTGGGCGCACCTCCCCGGGGCCGCGTACCTTGCCGGCGGCACCGACCTGCTGCCCCAGCTCCGGATGGGCAAACGTACGCATCGAAACCTCATCGACATCAAGCGTATCGCCAGCCTCTCCGAGATCCGCGAGACCGATGCCGGCCTGGCGATCGGCGCCGCGGTCCCCCTGGCCGACATCGCCCGTCACCGGACGGTGCGGCAGCACTACCCCCTCCTCGCGGAGTGCTGCCGCCGCGTCGGCGCCTGGCCACTCCAGAACCGCGCCACCCTTGCCGGCAACATCTGCAATGCCTCCCCGGCCGCCGACACCGCAGTGGCGCTGCTCGCCCTCGAAGCCGACATCATCGTGGTGCGGCCAGGGGACGAGCGCACGCTGCCGGTCACCGGGCTGTTCCGCGGCCCTGGGCAGACCTGCCTCGAGCCTGGCGACCTGGTGGCCGAGGTGGTGCTCCCTCGCGCCTCGGCCGGGTGGCACGGGAGCTACGAGCGCCTCTCCCGACGCCAGGGGATGGACCTGGCCACGGTAGGGGTGCTCGTGGCGTGCTCCAACGGCGGCTCCCCGCCGCGCCACCGGGTGGCGCTGGCCGCGGTGGCGCCGACGCCACTGAGGGTGGCCGATGTCGAGGCACTCCTGGATCGCGAGGGTCCGCGAGCGGCCCGCCGGGCAGGTGAGCTGGCCCGGGATTGCTGCCGCCCGATCACCGACCTGCGCGGCAGCGCCGAGTACCGGCGGGAAATGGTCGGCGTCCTGGTAGCCCGCGCCGTTGTCGCCCTGAACGGAGGGCCAAAGTGACGACCCTGACGATCTCCCTCCGCGTCAACGGCATCGAGGAAACCCACGAGATCCCGGTCAACCAGACCCTGCTGTCGTTCCTGCGCGACACCCTCGACCTCACCGGCGCCAAGGAAGGCTGCAACGAGGGGGAGTGCGGCGCCTGCCTGGTGCTGCTGGACGGGCGCGCGGTCAACGCCTGCCTCACCCTGGCGGTGGAGGCGAACGGCCGCGAGGTGACGACCATCGAGGGGCTCGGCCATGCCGGCGACTTGCACCCGCTGCAGGCGGCGTTCCTCAAGCACGCCGCGGTGCAGTGCGGGTTCTGCACCCCGGGCATGATCATCGCCGCCCTCGGCCTGCTCCGGGACAACCCCGACCCCAGCGAGGAGGAGGTGCGCTGGGCGATGTCCGGCAACCTCTGCCGGTGCACCGGCTACCGGCAGATCCTCGACGCCGTGCAGGAGGCCGCCGCCGTGATGCGCGGCGACCCGGCCCCGGAGGCTGCGCCATGAGCGAGCCCAGGTGGATCGGTCAGGATGTCCCGCGGATCGACGGGCTCGAAAAAGTCACCGGGGCCGCCCGCTACACCGCCGACCTCAAGTTCCCGCGCCTGCTCCACGCCCACGTCGTGCGCTCGCCCCACGCCCATGCACGAGTGCTGGACGTGCGGGTGGAGAAGGCGCTGCGCGTGCCCGGGGTGCGGGCCACCGCCACCGGTCGCGAGTTCCCGTTCCACACCGGCATCTACCTCAAGGACCAGACGGTCTTCGCCACCGATCGCGTGCGCTACTGGGGCGACGCGGTGGCGGCGGTGGCGGCCGAGACCCCCGAGGCGGCGGCCGAGGCCGCGGCGCTCGTCGAGGTGGAGTACGAGCCGCTGCCCGCCATCTTCGAGGTGGAGGAGGGGCTGGCGCCCGGCGCGGCGCTCGTCCACCCCGACCTCGGCCGCTACGAGTGCGTGCCATGGGTCACCCCCAGGCCAGGCACCAACGTCTGCAACCATCTCAAGATGCGCAAGGGCGACTACGAGGGAGCGCTGGCCTCCTGCGCCCACGTCTTCGAGAACACGTTCCAGGTCCCACAGGTGCAGCACGTGCCGCTCGAATCCCACGTCGCGGTGGCGCGGGCCGACCTCGCCGGCAAGGTCGAGGTCTTCACCTCGGCACAGAGCCCGTTCACGGTCCGGCACCTGCTCTGCACCTGCTTTTCCCTCCCCCACGGCGACGTGCGGGTCACCGTGCCGGCAGTGGGCGGCGGGTTTGGCGGCAAGGCCGGGATCGGCATCGAGCCGATCGTCGTCGCCCTCGCCACCAAGACGCGCGGACGCTGGGTGCGGCTGTGGATCGAGCGCGCCGAGGAGTTCTACGCCACCGTGGTGCGCCAGGGCCTCACCGCGACGCTGGTGAGCGGCGTTGACCAGAAAGGGAAGGTCCAGGCGCAGAAGCTGCACTTCCTGTGGAACTGTGGCGCCTACGGTGGCTACGGCGTCAACGTGGTTCGGGCCGCCGGCTACACCTGCGGCGGCGCCTACGAGTTCCCCCACGTCTGGGGGGACTCGATCGGTGTCTACACCAACCGCCCGGTGGGCAGCGCCTACCGCGGCTTCGGGATGAGCGAGATCCACTGGGCGCTCGAGCAGCAGATGGAGATGGTGGCGCGCGAGCTGGGGATCGACCCGGTGGAGTTCCGACTTCGCAACTGTCTGGGTCCCGGCAAGTCGACGGTCACCGGCCAAGTGCTGGACGAGCACTCGGGGCGCGTCGACCGCTGCATCGAGCGGGTCGCCGAGATGCTCGACCTGCGCCCGGATCGCCCCCGCACGCCGTACCGCGGCAAGGGTATGGCCTGCGCCGTCAAGGCCCCGGCGATGCCCAATGACGCGTCGTCATCGGTGGTCCTCAAGTTCGCCGAAGACGGCGTCCTTGAAGTCCTGATCTCGGGCATCGACTACGGCCAGGGGCTCAAGACCGTGGCGGCGCAGTACGCCGCCGAGGCCCTCGACCTGCCGATGGAGTCGATCCGGGTGCGCGGCAACCCCGACACCGACCTTTCGCCCTACGATTGGCAAACCGTGGCATCCCGCCAGACCTGGGCCACCGGGAACGCCGTGCTGCGCGGCGCCGAGGAGCTCAAGACACAGCTTTTCGCCATGGCCGCCCAGGCACTGGCGGTGCCGGCCACCGAGCTCCGCTGTCAGAACGGCAGCGTCGTGCATGACGCGAGCGGCCGCGCCCTGCCGATCACCCGCCTGGCCATGGGTTACCAGTATCCGGACGGCCACACGATCGGCGGTCCGGTCGCCGCCGCAGCCAGCTTCGTCCCCGAGGGCCTCATCTTCCTGGACCCCGAGACCGGCCAGAGCCCAAAACCCGTCGCCAAGTGGACGTTCGGCGCCCAGGCGATTGAGGTTGTCGTGGACCCCGAGACCGGCCAGTACCGGGTCGAGCGGGTGGCGGCCTGCTACGACGTCGGCAAGGTCGTCAACCCCGGGATGATCCGCGGCCAGACCTACGGCGGCGTCATGCAGGGGCTGGGCACCGGCATGATGGAGGAGCTGATCGTCGAGAAACCCTCCGGCCGCGTCGCCAATGCCTCGCTCATGGACTACAAGATCCCCTCCACCGAGGACTTGCCGCCGGAGATCCTGGTGGACTACGTGGAGACTCCCCAGGCCGACGGGCCGCTGGGCGCCCGCGGCATCGGCGAGCACACCATGATCCCCACCGCCGCGGCCCTTGCCAACGCCATCTTCGACGCCTGTGGCGTGCGGATCCTCGAGATGCCAATCACGGCGGAGAAGGTGTTGGCAGGGCTCAAGAAGGTGCGCTCTGACCCCGGGTCGGGGTCCGGCTCCCACCCGCCCGAATCCGAGGCGAGTGAGGAGAGGTGAGCGCGGAGCCGGCTCGCGAGGTGGCGGGGGAGGCGAGGTCGGAGCGTTGCGCCATGCTCCGCCGTCAGCTCTCCTCGTTGGCGGTGCCGGCGAGAACTGTGGCGCTTCTCACCGGACGGGCGCCGGGACCAGGGCTCCTGGATGCAGCGTGTGCCGGCGCCCAGGTCCTCCTCGGCCAACTGGTCGAGGCGATCGCTCACGGCGAGGCCGAGCCGACCGGGTACGAGGAGGCCGTTGCGGCGCTGAGCGGGCTCGGGCCCGGGCTCACGCCGACCGGTGACGACCTGCTCGTGGCAGTCCTGGTTGCCAGCCGGCACCTCGCTGACCTGGGTCTCCTGCCTGACCAGGGACGACACGCGCTCGTTCGGGCAGTGGCGGCCTCGCCATCCGGAAGGACCACACCCGTTGCCGAGCGGTTCTTGCGGGAGGCGTGTGCAGGGAAGGCACCCGCCCCGCTTGCTGCGTTCGTCCAGGCGCTCGGGACCACCCAGGTTGGAGAGGGCGAGCTGGCCGAGCGGTGCGCTCGCCTGGTCGACACCGGCGCCCATTCCGGCGCCGACTGGCTGGCCGGCGTCCTCGCCCTCTCTCGCCGCTGCTGCCGACCTCTGGAAACCCCGCCCCGGCCTGCATCTCCTGCCGACCGCGGACGACACCCGCATGGAGCCTCCCGTGACTGATCTTCTCGTCGTGCGCCACAACTCCTACCATGACTCGGCCCGACTGATGGCGATCTCGCGCCGGCTCCAGGCCCTCCCCGGGATTCGCGAGGCCGAGGTGATGATGGGGACTCCCCTCAACCTCGAGCTCCTGCGCAGCGCCGGCTGGTCCCCGACGTCGGCCACACCCCTCGACCTGGTGGTGGCCCTGCGCGGCGAGCAGGAGAATGACCTCCACGCAGCCGAGGCCGCGCTCACGGGGCTGCTCGCCGGCGGTGAGACTGCCACGAGCCGGCATGAGCAGCGTCCCGGCACCGTCGCCGAGGCAGTAGCGCTTCATCCCGGCACCAACCTGGTGTCGATCGCCGTGCCAGGACCGTATGCAGCGTTCGTCGCCCACCGTGCCCTCGATGCCGGGCGCCACGTCTTCCTGTTCTCCGACAACGTGCCCCTCGCCGACGAGATCGCCCTCAAGCGGCGAGGCATCGAGGCCGGCCTGCTGGTCATGGGTCCGGACTGTGGCACGGCGATCGTTGCGGGCGTGGGGCTCGGGTTCGCGAATCGGGTGCGGCGCGGTCCGGTTGGCATTGTCGGCGCCTCCGGGACCGGCATTCAGGAGGTCTGCTGCCACCTCGACGCCCTCGGGGTCGGCGTCTCCCATGCCATCGGCACCGGCAGCCGCGACCTGGGGGCCGCGGTGGGCGGCTGCATGACCGGGCTGGGGCTGGCGGTGCTGGCCGCCGACCCAGCCACAGCGGTCATCGTCCTGGTGGCCAAGCACCCCGACCCTGGCGTCGCGGCCCGCATCCACGGCCTACTTGCCGGCCTCGGCAAGCCCGCCGTGGTGCGCTACCTGGGCGAGGCCCCACCCCCTTCGCGGGACGGCGTGCGGTATGCCGGCTCACTGGACGAGGCGGCGGCGGTGGCGGCAAAGGTGGCGTCTGGAGATGGACTCTCCTCCGAAGGTTCGGGTCTCGGGGCCCAGGGCCTGGCCTCGGAGAGCAGAGCGAAACGGCTATCCGGGCGGCTCGTGGGATTGTTCGGGGGCGGGTCGCTGGCCGCAGAGGCCCGGTTGGAGCTCGCGCAAGCCGGAATCGAAGTCACGGTCCCCGAGGACATGCTGCGACCGGGCGCGCCGATCCCCGGAGCCGCTCACATCGTGGTGGACACGGGTGACGACGCCTACACGGTGGGGCGACCTCACCCGATGGTCGACCAGGCCGTGCGGTGCGGGCTGATCCGCACGGCCGGTGCTGATCCCACCGTGGATCTTGTGCTCCTCGATCTCGTCCTGGGCGACGGCGCTCATCCCGACCCGGCGCCGGAGCTGGCGGCGGCGGTGCGCGACGCCCGCCGGCTGCGGGGAGATCGACCTCTCGCCGTGGTGGCGTCGGTGTGTGGTGCTGCCGCCGACCCCCAGGATCCGGCACGGCAGCGAGCGGTGCTGGAGGAGGCAGGAGTGCGCGTCGAAGGCAGTGCCGTTCGGGCGGCGTGGCTTGCGGCGACGCTGCTCGGCGCCACAGGGAGGTCGTGATGGACATCGCCAAGGCATTGCAGCTCCTGGCCGGTCCGCTGGAGGTCGTGCACCTGGGGATCGAGAACGTGGCCGCGGCGGCAGCGGCGACAGGTGCGCCCGTCCACACCGTCGACTTCGTGCCCCCGGCTGGAGGTGACCCGGCCCGCGTCGCAGCACTGCAGGCGCTGACCGCGGGCACCTTCGGCAGGACCGTCGATGCGGCCAACCGGCGGGCCTTCGAGCGCATGCTCGCGAGTCGACCGCATCTGGTGGGAATCGGCGTCGCACGGGACGTCATCCCAGGCATGGCCGACGGGCTCTTCCTGCACGCCGGCCCGCCGATCACCTGGGAGCGCATGTGCGGTCCCCTGCGTGGTGCCGTGATGGGCGGCATGCTCTACGAGGGCATGGCGGCCACGTCCGACGAGGCCGCCCGCCTCGCCGCAGCCGGTGCGGTGCGCTTCGACCCCTGCCACCACCACCGGGCGGTGGGACCGATGGCCGGCCTCGTCACGCCCTCGATGCCGGTGTGGATCCTCGAGGACTCCGACGGCCCCGGCAAGGGCAACCGGACGTTCTGCACCCTCAACGAGGGGCTCGGCAAGGTGCTGCGCTACGGCGCCTTCAGCGACGAGGTGCTACGGCGCCTCCGCTTCATGGCCGACGAGCTGGCACCGACCCTGGCCGACGCCGTGGCGCTGCACGGCCCGGTCGACCTCCGCCTGCTCATGGCCCAGGCGCTGCAAATGGGCGACGAGGGGCACAACCGCAACCGCGCCGGCACCTCGCTGCTGCTGCGGGAGCTCGCCCCCGCCGTGGTGCGCGCCACCGCCGACCGCGAGCGCGCCGCGGCCGCCCTTGATTTCATTCACTCGAACGACCACTTCTTTCTCAACCTCTCCATGCCGATGGCCAAGTGCATGTTGCTGGCCGCCGAGGGCGAACCGCTCTCCACCCTCGTGACGGTGATGGCCCGCAACGGCACCGACTTCGGCATCCAGGTGGCAGGCCTCCCCGGCCGCTGGTTCACAGGTCCGGCCCAGGAGGTGAAGGGGCTGTACTTCCCTGGCTTCGGCGCCGCCGACGCCAACCCCGACATCGGCGACTCGGCGATCACCGAGACCGCTGGCATTGGCGGCTTTGCCATGGCCGCGGCGCCGGCCATCGTGCAGTTCGTGGGCGGCAGCGCCGCCGACGCCCTCGCCACGACCCGCGCCATGGGCCGCATCACCAGCGGCCCCAACCCGGGCTGGGCGATCCCCGCCCTCGGCTTCGCTGGCACCCCCACCGGTATCGACGTCCGCAAGGCCGAGGAGCTCAACCTCCTCCCGACCATCAACACCGGGATCGCCCACCGTGACCCCGGCGTCGGCCAGGTCGGCGCCGGCCTCGTGAGCCCGCCGTGGGAGTGTTTCCATGAGGCGCTCGCGGCGCTCGCCAGGGAGGCTCAAGGCTCAAGGCTCAAGGCTCAAGATCCCCCACCCACCCGGGAGGGAGGGGAATGAGTCGGGATCCGAAGCGTCTCAAGGTGTTCGGGCTCGCGGACGATCTGGTCGTCGAGCTGTACCGGGTCACTCGCGGTTTCCCGGCTGAGGAACAGTTCGGACTGCAATCACAGCTTCGCCGCGCGGCCGTCTCGGTGCCGACCAACATCGTCGAGGGCTGTGCCCGCCGGTCGACCCGTGACTACCTTCACTTCCTGACCCTGGCGCTCGGCTCGGCCGCAGAGGCCCACTACCTCCTTCGGCTGGCTGCCCGCCTCGGCTTCCTTTCAGACAACGAGCAGATCGCAACCCGCTACCTCGATTTGATCCGCGCACTCCAGAGCCTGGTAACCGCCATTGCGCGGACTCTCGACAAGGAGGAGTATCGACGCCACCAACCACCAACTCCCGAACCATGAGACCCGAAACACAGGCTGCACTCCTTGGCGCCTTTCCTTGAGCCTTGAGCCTGTAGCCTTGAGCCTCCCCAAGAAAGGATCGTCATGAAACCCATCGACCTGTCCATCCCGATCGGCATCGCCACCCCGCCGTGGCCGACCTACGAGCCGCTGCAGATGAAGTACTTCAAGCGGCTCGCCCCCAACGGCGCCAACGGCCAGCTCCTCACCCATTCCAACCACGTCGGCACGCACCTCGACGGGGAGATCCACTTCTACACCCCGGGCAAGGACATCGCCTCGCTCGACCTCGACTTCCTCATGCACGAGGGGGTGATCGTCGATCTCTCCGACGCCGCCGGAGACTACGACGTCTACACCTCCAAGATGATCGAGGAGCGCGTCGAGGTGAAGGACGGGGACATCCTCATCATCCACACCGGCTACCACCACTACGGCTGGGACCAGCCCACCGCCGACGAGATCCGCTACATGGTCAAGCACCCCGGCCCCGACCGCGAGTTCGCCGAGTGGAGCCGCAGGAAGCACTTGCGCTGGATCGGCGTCGACTGCGGCAGCGCCGACCACCCGATGAACACGATCATCCGCACCTGGATGCCTCGTCAGGCGAAGGAGGCGGACGCGCACTTCCGCGCCAAGTACGGCATGCCCCTCGACGAGTTCTTCTCCGACGACAAGTACCAGCTCATGCACATCGAGCTGTTCAACCACGGCATCATCCACGCCGAGTGCCTGGGCGGCGACATCGACCTGCTGCTCAACCGCCGCTGCACGATCGGCGCCTTTCCGTGGCGCCTGGTGGACGGCGAGTCGTGCATCTGCCGCATCCTCGCCTTCGTCCCCGACGACGAGCACGCGGCGCTCATGGCGACCAAGCAGAAGGCACAGTTGACGCGCTTCGGCGACACTGCCGGCGCACCCAATACCTGGCTGCACGAGCGGGCCCACAAGCTGCGCTGACCAGCCGCCGACGGCCGGCAAGAGGACAAGGAGGCACCATGGAGCGCAGGACGATCCGCGTCGATGAGAAGGTCCCCTTCCTGCAGGGTCTGCCTCTCAGCCTCCAGCACCTCTTCGCGATGTTCGGCGCGACGGTGCTGGTGCCGTTCCTGTTCAAGGTCAACCCGGCCACCTCGCTGCTCCTCAACGGGATCGGCACCCTCGTCTACCTCGTGGTGGCGAGGGGCCGCATCCCCGCGTACCTGGGGTCGAGCTTCGCCTTCATCGCCCCGGTGATGGCGGTGCTCGCTCGCCCCGAGCTGGGGGGCTATGCCGCCGCCCAGGGCGGGTTCGTGGTCTTCGGCCTGTTCTTCATCGTCGTCTCCCAGGTGGTGCGGGTGGCCGGCACGCGCTGGGTCGACGTCATCTTCCCGCCCGCCGCCATGGGGGCGATCGTCGCCATCATCGGCCTCGAGCTCGCCCCCGTGGCCACCGACATGGCCGGCCTCACCGGCACCACCGTGGCCGGCCTCGGGATCCCGGCCGGCAAGGCGATCCTGGTTTCGATGTGCACCCTCGGCGTGACCATCCTCGCCTCGGTGCTGCTGCGCGGCTTCCTGGCCGCCATCCCGGTACTCATCGGCGTCATCTTCGGGTACGTCCTGGCAGCGTTTGTCGGCATCGTGGATTTCACAGCCGTGGCCGCGGCGCCGTGGTTCGAGGCTCCAACCTTCTATACACCGCGCTTCGAGCTCACGGCGATCCTCATGATCACCCCGGCCTTCCTGGTGGTGCTGGCCGAGCACATCGGCCACCTCGTGGTGACCGGCAACATCGTCGAGCGCGACCTGCTGCGCGACCCGGGACTCCATCGCTCCCTGCTCGGCGACGGCATCTCCAACGTCCTCTCGGGCTTCACCGGCGCCACCCCCAACACCACCTACGGCGAGAACATCGGCGTCATGGCGATCACCCGGGTCTTCTCGGTGTGGGTGATCGGCGGCGCCGCGGTGATCGCCGTTCTGATCGCCTTCGTCGGCAAGCTGGCCGCCCTCATCCGCTCGATCCCGGTGCCGGTGATGGGCGGCGTCTGCATCCTGCTCTTCGGGGTCATCGCCGCCGCCGGCATTCGCATGCTCATCGAGAAGCGCGTCGACTACACCCTCCCCCGCAACCTCATCCTCACCTCGGTAGTGCTGGTGACCGGCATCAGCGGTGCCGCGATCAGAATCGGCGCCGTGCAGCTCAAGGGCATGGCGTTGGGCACCCTCGTCGCCATCACGCTGTCCCTCCTCTTCTCCCTGTTTGACGTGCTCGGACGGACAGCGGAGACGACATAGGGGACCCTTCATGTCGCGGGACGATCGACGGCTTGGCGACCTCGCCCACTGTCGTCACGGCAGGACGGATTGTCACCGGGTGGCGACGTCGCCTGAAGACCCGCCCGGACGCCAGAACCCTGATCGCCGACTCGGGAAGGCTCGGCGAGCGTGCACGGCCGCGGTCTTCGACAGGACCGAGCCCGCGGCGGGCTCCACGGTTGGCCGACGCGACACGCATGGCACGAATGATGCTCGGTCGGGTCCCAGGAGAGTCCCCATGACTACTCGCCGCCTCGTCCCGCTGGTGCTGTCCATCACACTCGTCGGAACGGCTGCACTCGCCGGTCCGGTCAAGACGCCACCGCCGGCCGGCTCGGTCGTCGCCTCGGTGCAGGTCAACGTGGTCAACGTCGACGTGCTCGTGACCGACCGCGCGGGCCAGCCGGTGACCGGCCTGACCGCCGCCGACTTCAATTTATTCGAGGACGGCAAGCCGATGGTGATCACGAATTTCTACGTGAGCGAGCCGGGCCCGCGGGCGCCGGCCGTCGAGAACGCGGCCTCCATCGAGACCTCGCGCCCCGAGGTTCCTCTCGACGAGGAGAGGGTTCTGCACCTGGTCGTGGTGGTGGACGGGCTCAACCTGGACATGGCAGGCGCCCACCTCGCGCTCGAGGCGCTCGCCAAGGTCGTCGAGACGCGCCTGCGTCCCGGCGACGACGTGATGGTCACGTCGTTCGACCGTGCCCTCAAGATCGACGAGCCATTCACCACCGACTTCCGCACGGCCGCCGCGAGGATCCGGGCGCTCAAGCGCCTCGGAGCCCAGACGGCGGTTCGCCGCGGCGCGGCATCCATGATCCGGGGGCGGATGGGTTCCGGCTCGGGGATGTCAGAGGACATGAACGGAGTTGCCGCCGGGAACCTCCTCAACGACATCGTGAGCGCGGCCGAGGAGGAGAGGTCCCTGCAGTGGTGCTTGCTGGACAGCACGGGCCGGCTCGTCGACTCCCTCGCCGGGCTGCCCGGGCGGAAGGTGCTCGTCCTGGTCAGCAATGGCATGCCCGATGAGGTCGGTTCCAACCTGCTCAACGAGTACAACGTGCGCTACCCCGGCCGTGTCTCCCCGATCGACACCCGGACCCGGTTCGGAATGACGAGCTTCTACAGCATCCTGGCGGCGCGAGCCAACGCCGGGCGCGTCACGTTCTACCCGATCTGCGCCCAGGCCTTCCCGGGGCTTGAGGCCTACGACGCCTCCGAGCTCGATCTCCAGGCAGACCCCGGCGGAGCCTCATTCGGCGCCGCGAAGCTGCAGTTCTCGCTGCTCAGAATCGCCTCCGCGACGGGGGGCAAGATGCTTGCGAACTCCGGCCTGCTCGCGAGCAAGCTCGTCGAGACCGTGGACAACGTCGACGCGGCATACTCGCTTGGGTACAGCCCGTCGCACGTCGGGGACGGCCAGTACCACCGCTTCAAGGTCGAGGTGAAGCGCGACGGGGTCAAGCTCCGCCACCGGGAGGGGTATCTCGACAAACCGGCCGAGGAGCGCGCGGCCGATCGCACCGCCGCGGCGTTGCTACGGGTTGGCCGCACGAACCGCTTCGGGCTGCAGGCTGCCGCGGCGCCCGCGGTGCGCACGCGAGGCAAGGTGTTCACGGTTCCTCTCACCGTCACGCTGCCAGGCTCGACGGTGACCCTGCTTCCCACCCGCAAGGGCCTGGAGGGCAAGGTCTCGGTGCTGATCGCCGCACGCGACCCCCAGGGCCGCTCGGCCGAGGTCTTCCGCAAGTCGTTCCCCATTCCCGTGCCGGAGGCGGATGTGGAGCGGCTCAAGGCACAGAGCCTGGTCTTCACCTTCGACGTCCTCGTGCGGCAAGGCACGAGCACCCTGGCCGTGACCGCCCGCGACGAGGCCGGCGGTGGCGAGTCCACCGTCACCCTCGTGGTCGAGGCGTTGCGCCGGACGTAGCCCGACAGCGCTCGTCGGGTTATCTCGGAACTGCCCCAAGCCAACGGTCACGGCTTGAAGCTGCGGCGACGCTCGAAGAGCAGCACATTCGCCACCAGCAGTGCCGCCGCCACGGCCCAGACCACGGCCAGGCGAGCCCAGATCGCCGCCACGCCGAGCACGCCGACGGCCGCCAGGGAAAGCAGCAAGACCAAGATTGCGCCAATGGTCCACGCCTGGCCCAAGCGCCCGCTCTGCCGGCGCTCGCTCACCTCGCGGGCGGCCAGCGGAAGCTGGGCGAAGAAGAGCAACTGCCCGGTGATGAAGATGCTGACGAGAGCACGCTTGCCGGTCAACGCGACAGGGATGAGCAACGAGGTGAAAGCCAGCACGACGGCGCCAACGACGAGGCCAAGCAGGACCGTGACCACTGGCAGGGCGGCGCGGGCGAGGGCCATCTGGCGGCGGGGCACCGGCAAGGAGCCCAGGAGCAGGAGGCGCTTCTCCTCCCGCTCGACGCCTCCGATGATGAATGTCGCGATCATCGCCGCAAAGAGCATTCCCTGGGCCGCGACCTCCCCGGCAACGAACGGTTGGGTCATGCTCAGACTGTCCTCTCCAAGGACCTCCACCGTGCCGCCAAGCGCCACCAGAGTGGCGACCAGGACACCGACGACGGCGGCGATGGCCATGCTGATCGCCAGCACCGCCTTGTGGTAGCGCAATGTCAGCCTAACGAGCGTCCACATGGCCCCTCCCCTTGAGGATCTCGACCGCGATCTCGTCGACGCTCAGCCGCGACACCTCGATGCTCTCGGCGCCGAGTTCTCGTACGGCCGCGAGAGTTGCCTCGTGGTCGCACGTGATCACCTGGTGCTCGGCCCGCACCTGCCTCGCGCTCACCACCCCGGGAAGCGCCAGCGCCTCGGTCGCCAGGCGGAACGACACCCGGCGCCAGGCCTCAACCAGCTCGTCCTTGACACTGCGCTGCAGCACCCGGCCGTCCCTCAGGAAGACCAGCTCGTCGGCGAGACGAGCGATGTCGGAGAGCACATGGGTCGAGTAGAAGATGGCGCGCCCCTCGTCCTCCAGGACCTCCCAGAGCACGTCGAGCACCTCGGCGCGCACCACGGGGTCGAGGCCGGCGGTGGGCTCGTCGAGCAGCAGCAGGCGCGGCGCGTGCCCGAGGGCGGCCACCAGCGCCAGCTTGGCGCGATTACCCCTGGACAGGGTCTTCACCTTGTGGTCGAGGGGCAGCTCGAAGCGCCGCGCCAGCTCTCGGACCCGAGCGGCCGACCAGCGCGGCTGGAACGAGCCGACCACGGCCAGGTTCCTGGCCACGGTCCAGTCCGCCCAGAACCCCTGCTCGTCACCGACGAAGCCGACCTCCTGCCGCCACACCACGTCCTCGGGACCGTTGGCCCGACCGCAGATCTCGACCCTTCCGGCATCGGGAACCTGCAGGCCGATCATGCAATGCAGCGTCGTCGTCTTGCCCGAACCGTTGGGCCCCACGAACCCCAGGACGCGACCAGGCTCCAGATCGAGGTCGAGTGGTCCCAGGGTAAACCCCGGGTACTTCTTGGACAGCCCCCGTACGCTGAAGGCCGGTGGTTGCTCGCTCATCGCTGACCTCCCCCCGACAGCACCTCGCGGATTGCCTGTCCCAGCTCAGCCTCGTCCAGCCCCTCGGCACGGCTGCGCGCGACCAGGTCCGCAAAGGCCACCGCAAAGCGCCGCGTGGCAATCGTCCGTGTCATCTGCTCGGGATGCTCGGCCACGTAGAACCCCTTTCCCGGGTGGGAGTGCAGCAGACCCTCGCGCTCGAGGTCCTCGTAGGCGCGCTGCACCGTAATGACGCTGACCCGGTACTCCCGGGCCAGGGCTCGGATGGAAGGTAGGAGCTCGCCGCCTCCCAGCTCTCGGGCGAGGATGCGAGCCCGCACCTGCCTGGAGATCTGGGCGTGGAGCGCCTCGCCGGCCTGCTCAGAGAGATTCAGGAGCATGGTGGCCTCCGGGTTACCGCGACGCCGGCCTCGGCCGGCCGGAGGTGTTGCACCACCACCGCGGTGCAGTCGTCGGCGGGCGCCGGACCGGTGCGCTCCTGCACCGCGGCCAGTACCCCGTCGAGCCAGACCTCGGTGTCCGCCACCTCACCGCCGGAAAACGGTGCTGCCGCCAGCAACGTCACGAAGCCGTCGTAGCCCAGCGGCTCGCCCGATGGAAGGCGCGCCTCGGGCAGTCCGTCGCTGTAGAGCAGAAGCCGCTCACCCGGCCGCAGCACGAAGGTCGTCGCCCGATAGGCGATCGATGTCCTGAGCCCCAGGGGCAGACGCGGGCCAGGCACCTCCACCGCTCGTGGCGACGCGTCGGCACACAGGATCAGCGGGTCGGGAAGGCCGGCGTTGCCGAGCCTCACCGTGCCGTCACCCGGCCAGAAACGGGCGTAGGCCAGGGCGACGAACTCCCGCGGTCCCAGGTCGGCGGCCAGCCGCCGGTTGAGCGCGTCCAGTGTGCCCTCGACCGAGGCGGCTGCCGCGATGAATGGCGTCATGGCCTTCACCGAGGCCATCAGCAACGCTGCCGCGAACCCCTTCCCGGCCACGTCGGCGACCACGACGCCGACGCTTCCGTCGGCGTGGCGGATCACGTCGTAGAGGTCGCCGGCGACGAAACGCGCGGGGAAGCACCGGGCCACGGTAGCGAAGTCCTCGCCGAGCACCATCGGCGGCGGCAGCAGTCTCGTCTGGATGTCGCGGGCGAGCTGCAGCTCCCCAAGCGACAGCTCGTGCTCCCGGGAATCCTCGAGGAGCGCCAGGCCGGCCAGCTCGCGCCGCTGGGCTGCCGTCAGCGCAGCCACCATGACGGTGCCGTCTTCCTGACGTAGCAGCAGGCCCTCAGCCATCAGGTCCTCCAACGCCTGCGTCACCGGGCCGACGCTGACCCGATAACTGCGCGCTAACGGCTGTGGCTGAGGCAGGAGTGCGCCGGGCTCCAGGTCCCCGAGCACGATCTTGCTGCGCAGTTGCCTGGCGATCTGACTGCGCAGCGGTTCCGGCGAGTGGTCCGATAAGTGTAGGAGCATACCGTCCTCACTGTCACTGTACGCTATATACAGTCGGAAGGTTTCATCACCGCCCCGTGATCTCCGCGCCGGCTTCAAACGGAGGTCCGCGGCTGGACTCGGCCCTGCCCTATCTGACCGAATGGCACTGGATGGCGGCTCGGCCCGATCCCGGTCGCCAGGTCAGGCCGGCATGGAAGGCGATGTCGGCGCTATTGCCGAAGACGAGGAGGTTCTCGACCACCGAGAGCTCCAGAAGGAGGTCGGGGCCCATCCTGTGCTTGAGGCCGATGGCAATCTCGCGCGTATTGTCGGAGAACTCGCCGGCATGCCGAGCCACAGGTCCGGAGATCAGGGCCTGTGTGACCAGCGAGGTGCGGGGCGTGGTGCGGACCTCCACCGCGGTCATGATCGAGAGCTGATACGGCAGGAGGTCGACACCCAGGGAGTCCCTGTTTCCGAAAGCGACCACCCCGAGCGAGCCATACAGGTTGAACCGGCCACGACGAACTCCCGCATCGAGGCGTGCCCCCACGTCCACGCCACCGTTTGGCCGGCCCGGCACGTAGCTGCCGATCGGCAGCTTGACGATGGCCGTGGCCACGACTGACGGTGCTGTCTCGGTCCCCTCCAGCACCAGGTGCTTGACCTCGAAAGTCGCGTTCTCGACGTGCCAGCCCGACTCCCGGCCCCCGTACTCCCGAACCGAGCCGTCCGTATCGCGGGCCCGTATCAGGTAGCGGTTGCGTGGTGCCTGCCGGCGATCGTGATTGATGGCGCCGACCGAGCGCTCAAAACCCTCGATGAAGCCGTCCAGAATCCCTCCGCCCTGATACGAAGCAGAGCTCGAGAGCGTGACCTGGGTCCGCGGTGCCGCGCCATACGCGACGCTCAGGCGCGCGCGGAGCGACTCGTAATCCAGGAAGTAGCGATCGTGGCCGTCACAGAAGTAGTTGGCCCAGTCGGTCAGCGACTGGATTTCCCACTGCCCCTCTCCGAGCGTCGAGGGAGTCCCCGCCGGATGGCTCAGGCGAAACACGGAGGTTGGGGACTGCGAGCCCTGGGTGAGCGGACCGAGTCCGACCGCCGCTGACGCCGACCAGGCCTGAGGAACCGGGGCTCCAACCGCCGTTGCCGTGTCGTCTGGACCGGTGGCCCAGGCTGGCACCGCGGCGAGCATCACCGTCGCGCCGAGAGCTGCCCATCGCAGAGGTGACCAGGAACTCACGGTGGGGGCCATGCCTTGGAGGCCAGCGCCGCGTACCGGTCCAGCCTCTCGGGGTTGGAGGACGAGCTGGTCTCTCCCGGCTTCGGCGTGTCCCGTCCGTGCGGCTCGCGAGTCGCCTCTTCCGACGAGAAGGTGTCCAGGAAGTCGGCGGCCGGAGTCCGCACCCCCGCGTCTCTTGCCAGACTGGCTTGGCTGCGGCTCACTGCCACGGCCTCGTCGGCCGTGGGAAGACACCATGGATCGCCGTCGCGAGGCAGGGCCTCTGCAATACGACGCATCGCCTTGATCGCCCAGCCTTCGGGCAGACGTTGGCCGCGTTCCTTTGCGGCATAGACCTTTCCGCGCGCCACCCCGGTGTTGGCGATGTCGAGCACCACGGCGCCGTGGCGCCCCGACGGGACGGCGATCGACCAGGGGTTCGCGCCGAACATCTTT
>DAONEV010000006.1:0-30679 GCA_035403265.1 Thermoanaerobaculaceae bacterium
GAGTCGCTCATTCACACACACGACACGAGCAGGGAGCTGGGGGTTGGGATAACCCTTCATTCATCAGCAAGTAAGGACAAGGCCCCCGAGATCGAGTACACCGCGTGCTTCGGGTTCTCAGCCGGCGCACCGGCAATCCAGCGCCTCGAGCTGCATGGCGCCGGGAGAACGTTCGTTGCCACAAGACAAACCAAGGGCGGGTATCTGCTCGAGGCGCCTGGCTACTCACCGCGCCAGATCGGCGCGCGGAAGGACGCCAGGCGCACCTTCCAGCCAGAGCGTTCAGTTGCCTTCTCGCCCGACGCCATCGCTGAGCTTGGAACCCTGGGACCGGACATTCAGGACCTGTCGCTGAAGTTCCGGCAAGCCATCGGCCAGATTGCATACCTCGGACCTCTCCGGGAACGTCCAGAACGCACCTATTTGTGGAGCAATGTTGAGCCTGGCGACATTGGGAAACGCGGAGAGTTTGCCGTGCATGCCCTGCTTGCCAGCGACAACTCGCGACGGCGCCAGAAGGCTGGCCGAGAAGGGGGGCAGCACTGGCTTGTTGAGCAGGTATCAACCTGGCTCAATCGGTTAGGTGTGGCCGACGAGCTGAAACTGGAACGACAGGGGCGGTCCCGACATTACGAGGTGGTGGTCGTGCGTGGCAGGCAGCGAGCGAACATCATGGATGTCGGGTTTGGGGTTTCCCAGGTCCTGCCGATGATTGTGTTGGCGCACCTTGTCGATCCTGGTACGGCGATCATTGCGGAGCAGCCAGAGATCCACCTGCACCCTCGTGCCCAGGTGGGTCTGGCGGAGCTCATGGCCACGGTCGCAAGGACACGGAGAGTACAGTTCCTCGTGGAAACCCATTCGGAGCACCTGTTCCGTCGGCTGCAGACGCTCGTCGCTGAGGAGAAGCTGAACGAGGATGAATGCCGACTGTATTTCGTCGACCAGCCCGATGGTCTTAGCGCTAGTCTCAGCCGACTGGAAATGGACAAATACGGGAGGATCGCCAATTGGCCCAAGCAGTTCTTTGGCGACACGATCGGCGAGACCGAGCGCCAGACCCGGAGCATGCTTGAGCGTATCCAGCGACGACTGGGGTTCGGGAAGTGACGATGGACCACGTGGTCGACACGAACGTACTCCTCGTGGCCAGTGCCGCACACCCATTCTCCCCCTTTGGTGACTCGCACGTCCCAGTCATCGAACAGAGAGCGGTCTTCGACTGGCTGGTCGCCTTCCGGTCGGACTCTGGGCGGCGGATTGTCATGGACGACATGTTCAAGATCTACTGTGAGTACCGCAACAAGCTGACAGACCAGGATTATGGCCTGCAAGTCGTCATCGAGAAACTCCAGCATCCCCGATTCGTTCCCTTGAAGTGGAATGGCGACACAGCGGTGGTCCCGCATGCGTTTGAGCACTTCGACCCTCCTGACCGCAAGTTCCTTGCCGCGGTCCTGGTCGATCCGACAACGATCTCTCTCGTCAACGCTACCGATTCCGACTGGCTGGAAATCGAGGCCGAGCTTGGAGCTGTCGGGGTCCAGGTCGTCCACGTCATCGAGGGGTGGCTCAGAGCCTCGGCAGGCTACCCGTGCTAGGGGAATTCTTCCGCTTCCCGCAGACACCGCACCTGGCTTGGTTAGGGCAAGGGGAGCCGCGGGACGACAAGGTCCTGGCTCCTGAGGAGGCGCGAGAGCTCCTTACTCACGAGGTCGTGGTCGAAGAGAAGGTCGATGGCGCTAATGTCGGTCTGTCCATCGACGAGAATGGCGAGCTCCAGGTGCAGAACCGCGGCTCGTACCTCTTGGCAAGCGCCTGCCCACCGCAGTTCAAGAGCTTCTTTCGCTGGCTCCAGGCCCGTCGCGACCTGCTTGCCGAGGCGCTATTCCCCAACCTCATGCTGTTCGGCGAATGGTGCTATGCGGTCCACAGCGTCTGCTACACGAGGCTCCCCGACTGGTTCCTGGCTTTTGACGTGTTCGACCGCGCGCAGGGCGAGTTCTGGAGCGTCGGACGCCGGGACGAGCTAGCTCGCCGGCTGGGCATCGCGTTCGTCCCCAGGGTCGCACGCGGCCGGTTCGACCTGGCGGGCATCGAGCGGCTCCTGGGTCCCTCGATGCTCACCGAGGGACCTGCCGAGGGCATCTACGTGCGCCGCGATGAGGGCGATTGGTTGCTCACGCGCGCCAAGCTCGTGCGGCCCGAGTTCACGCAGGCGATGGGCGAGCACTGGTCCCGGCAGGCACTACGGGTCAACTCGCTGGATGGAGCGTCAAATGCTGCAATGCAGCCTTTCTAGCTCCGCCGGGCCAGCAGTCGAGGCCACCGGTGGGCCACAGGCGCGGCCCAAGACAAGAGACCTCTTCCCGCCAAAGGCGCCCCATTCGCAGCCCGGCCCAAGGCTGTTATCCTGGGTTGGGGCGAGATTGCGGTGACAGGATGAGCGCCAAGGACAGCGGTTTGCAGTGGTTCCGTTTGCTCTGCTCGTTCCGCTCTCGGCGGTGGGTATCCGAATGAGCACGGGGGGCAGCATTCTGGGTGACGGAGAGGTCCGGACCGCGCTGCGGTCGCGCCTCTTGGCGGTGCATGCCGAGGAACCCGACACTCTGATCCTCGATGAGCTGGGGCTTTGCCGTGGTCTGCGCCGAGCGGACATGGCCGTTGTGAACGGCTTCCTTCATGGGTATGAGATCAAGTCGGAGCGCGATAGCTTGCGCCGTCTTGCCGCCCAGGCCGACCTCTACAACAAGGTCTTCGATCGCGTCACCCTGGTTGTCGCCGAGCGTCATCTTCCTGACGCCCTCGACGTCATTCCCGGCTGGTGGGCTGTTCTCGGTGTTCGCCCCTCAGCCGGCGGACCGCGATTTTCGGTTCATCGCCGCGGACGCCGGAACTCCCGGCGCGACGCGCGAGCGCTCGTCGAGCTGCTTTGGCTTGACGATGCCCTCGGCCTACTGGCGCAGCGCAATGCCGCACGAGGGGTTCGTGGCCGGCCCCGCCAGATCGTGTGGGACCGGGTGTGTGGGCACTTCAGCGTGGACGAGATTGCGGCAGCCGTCCGCGCTGGCCTCAAGGCCAGGGCAACGAGTCCAAGCCGCCAATCGTCGTCGTGAGGTGGTGGATCGTACCGAGCCGCCGCCATGCCTCTGCCGAGCCGAGTCGAGGCGCCCCATCCGCAGCATCCTTCATCAACCGGCAGCCTTCACAGTGGGCTGGACCAGTGAAGTGCATCCGGAGGTCCCCGTAGACGAGCTTCGTGGCAAGCTGAGGGAACTGCACACTTGGCGCCGTTCTTCTTGTGCTCTCTCCCTTGACGAGCAGCCATCTATCTCGCAAGGCGTAGCGGATGGAAGCGGAAACCGGCATCGTGCGAGGGTCGTAGCCTTCGACACCCTTCGAGTGCTGGATTGCGCAATCACTGAAAGTTGGCAGGCGCGCCAGGCTCCCTCGCTGCCCATGGAGTGCGTCTTGCCATGCCACCCACTCCACCCGCTCGACGAGGTCAAACGAGTGCTTTTCAACGCCTCCCATGCTTGACGGGAAGGCGCAGGCTGAGATCGTGAACGTCCGCCACGACCCATGGTCGGGGACCCCGGCCAGAAACGCGTCCATCATGGCAACGACGCCGTCGGCAACCATGTCGTCCACAGGGCCGAGATCCATGATGAGATCCGTCTGCCCTGGGTCCAGTGAGTGATTGCTCATGAAGGCCCGAAGACATATTGCCAGGCCACCCGCTTCCATTTCCGCACGGGTCAGCCGTATCGCGATGCCGTGGGTCTGGTAGGCGAGAGCTGCCGCGACGTCCGCAGTCCGAGAGATCCCGGTCACCGGCGTGAAGAGGATGTTTGCTGCCGACGCCTGTGCAAACAGCTCTGCGGCGACGGTGGGGCCGTCTGGAGCAAGCTCGCGAGTGTCGAGGAAACACCTCGGGTACGGCCGTACGCTGTCGGCAAGGTCCTTGAGAGCCGTTGCCAGGTGCGCATCAATCGTGGGCGCCGGGTCGCCCTTTCGCTCGACGATTTCCAGCAGGGGTGTGATGCGTTGCTGAAAGCTGGGCGCAATCGAGCGAAGCGCCCTTTTCTCACCGCGTTTCACTTTCAGCACGGGTACGTAGTGCTGAGGACCGAAGTTCATGTTCCACCTCCCGCACTGGGGTCCCAAAGAACCAGCGGCTGAAGCTCGGTGACGAGGCTACGGTAGTAGGACCAGAGCGCACCCACCGGGTCAGCGGTGCCGGGCGAGAAGCAGACCTGGACCACCGTGTCGAGTCGAGTCAGGGGTTCAACGCGCTGGCACAGCTCGCCAGCCCCGAGGTGGCAGCAGAGTGCAATGAGAATTGCTTCGAGCACAACAATTCGCCCGGCAAGCGCTTCAGGAAACCCGTCCACGTCCTTGAGCGCTCGGAGGGCGCGCTTGTCGCCTGACACGACTGTCAGTCCTGCTTCCGCGGCCGCCGCAAAGATCTGAGCTTCACCTGGGTCAATGGCCGGAATGTGCGCCAGTCTGTCGAGCCAGGCGTCGCTGGCCTGGACAACAACAGGTACCTCCCCGGTGAAAGGGATCAGAGCGTCACAGGCAACTTCCCCAAACGCCTTCCGGAGCCTTCCCCGGCGGAGCATGTGTGGCAGCGCCGGCAACCTTCCGCACTCCGCGAGACCAGAACCCAGAACTCGGGCGGCATCAACGAGTACCCCACAAATTGCGAGCTTGCAGAAGGCGTCGGTGTCAAGCAGCAGTCGCATCGCGATCGGGGTCACCGTACACGCAGCGAAGCAAAGCGCGGTCGCTCTCAGTTGCCCCGTCGACATCGACGTGGTGGTCGAAGCACTGGCGGAGCTGCCTCCTCGCGCCCGATCCGCGGTACAGGGCTTTCACCGCCATGGTGGCGTTGGCGTAGTCGGCCGTGCGCCGAGCCCAGCCGAGGATGATCGTTGTGGCATCGGCGCCGATCGAGCGCTCCAACTGAAGAGCCTTGGTAGCGAGCTCCTTGTGGCTCCGAACCTGTACCTCCGGGATGGTGTCAGCACCAACCAGCACGCGGGTGGCGAAGCGATCAGCCCTCCGTTCCAAGTCCGTGTCGTCGGCGATCATCTCATCCGCATCGACTACTGGTTGATCTGCTGCGCAGTCACCCGCGGCGATATGTCCCGCCTCGTGTGCGACAAGGAAAGCGACCCGCCCGGGCTCGTCATGCTTGTGCCCGAGCAAGACCACAGGCCGACCTTCGACGGTGCAAGCCAGCCCCTGGAAGCTCGGGGCTGGAAGCACATCCAAAGGCACGACGGGTATTCCCCGCAGCCACAGGTCGTCAAGAACATCGGCGAGCACCACTGCAGGATGGGGCCGGACGATCTGGCTTCGCCAGTCCACGCCATTTTCAGGTGGCAGCGTCAGTTTGCGGCCAGGGTCCCGCATGCTGCGGACCACCGCTGCAGCAATCTGAATAGCAGAGTGGATCGCGGGTGCAAGCCGATCGCGGTCAATGTCCCGCACGCGCCGAAGCTGGGCGTCCGGGTACCCGGGCGACGCCAAGTCAGTGCTCGGGTCCCCGACAACTGATAGCGGCATACCCAGGAAACGGGCCACCCGGATTTCAACTTCTGTCAGGGCCGCGGGATCATCTCCGCAGGAGTCGTCCCACCAGTCGGGGAGAATGGCTGGCTGCACGAAGTCCTTCCGGAACCCGGCCGAAGCCAAGCGTCGCATCAGTGTCGTGAAGTCGCGCCTCCTCACTCGGTAGCTCCGTCAACCCTGGGGGCTCGGGAACGACAAGTGGTCCCGTAGGTAACACTCATCGCACCGTCCGGCCCACTGGTCGCATGATAGCAAGGGGTCGAGTCTGCGGCGGTTCCTGCTTGCGGACGGGTGTCGGGGTGGCTTTGGGACCGCGTCATTTCCTCTTGGCCGAAGCTTGCCGACTCCCGCAGAAATCACTATCGTCTGTGGTAATGACTGCTCGCGCGAGCAATTGATGCGGCCCGCCGACGACTCCTTGCTGGCGCGTTGCTGTGAACAGCGCGGGGGCGCAGTGATCACGTACCCTGGTCTCCTCTGGAGGGCTCAGATCGTCGCGAAGCGCTTCAACAACCTCTCACGGCCCGAGCCGGGTCCGCCGACTGATGGGCCTCTGGGGAGATAAGCATGGCCCTCAACCCGATCGTCTTTACCGAGAAGGTCGTGCGCAGCTTCCTGCGATATCAACTCACGGCCTACCCCTTCGCCGACGAGCGGCTTCACAGCCAAATGCGCCGTTTGCTCTCTCTCGACGAGACGCGTCAGTCGCCGCTGCTCAAGGGACCGTATGTGAGCTTGTCGCGGCCCTTCCGGCAGGGGGCGAGTGTCGACGATCTGGTTCGGGAGGGTCTGTTCCATCCCCACATGCGCCAGCGCATCCCTGCAGCGATTACCCACATCTATGGTCATCAGGAAGAGGCCATCCGCGCCATCCACGCCGGCCGGACGACGTTGGTCTCGACCGGGACTGGCTCGGGAAAGACCGAGTGCTTCCTCTATCCGATTGTCAGCAGGTGCCTGGAGCTTCGCGATACCAGTGCACTGGCCGGCATGAGCGCCGTGATCGTGTATCCCATGAATGCACTGGCCGAGGACCAGCTTGGCCGGCTGCGCTCGCTGCTCGCGGGGACCGGGATTTCGTTCGGCATGTACGTTGGCAAGACGCCGGAGCGCGAGGCCGAGGTGGTCGGCATCCGCCTGCCGGCGGGGGCCTCGCGGGCGGACTACGAGGCGACACTCGCCGAGGTGCGGCGGGAGAAACGCGCCGACACGGTCTACCCGCCAGAGGAGGTTTGCTCTCGCGAGGTGATGCGGACGCCCGGTCGCCAGCCGCGGATTCTGCTGACCAACGTCAACCAGCTTGAGCTGTTGCTGACGCGCCAGCGCGATGTCGAGCTGTTCAGCGGCGCGCGGCTGGACTTCCTGGTCTTTGACGAGGCGCACACCTTTGCCGGCGCGCAGGGCGCCGAGACCGCCTGTCTCGTCCGCCGGTTGCGGGCGTTCTGTGGTCGTGGGGTTCAGGACACGGTGTGCGTCGCCACCTCGGCGACGATCGTCGACGCAAGTGCTCCCGACGCTGCGCGCGACTTCGCGTCACGCTTCTTTGGTGTGCCGAAGGAGGAAGTGGCAACGGTCGGTGAGGCCTACGAGCGGGCAATCTGGGCTGACGAACGATCGGTCCCGCCCCATCCGGCGAAGGACCCTGGCGAGCTACTCGGCGCGTGTGTGCATGCCATCGAGGATGAAAGCGGCGCCGGCGACGCGGTGCGGGCGGTGTTCCGGAGCCTGGCCGGGTGCGAGTTGCCTGGCGGCGACTGGCCCGAGGCGCTCCACGGCAGCTTGCAGTGTAACGAGATTGTCTTCCAGCTCAGCGAGTTGCTCGCCGTGCCGCATCCACTGCACGAGCTGCCGGACGAGCTTGCGCGTCAGGTCGGCCGTTCCGTGAGCGAGGAGGAAATTCTGGCGTGGCTCACCCTCGGCGCGGCAGCACGCCGCGAGGGTCGGCCATTGCTGCGCCCAGTGGTTCACGGTTTCGTCCGCGGTATCAGCGGCGCAGTGGTCAGCTTCCCGGCGGCCGACCCCGGACCTACGCTGTGGCTCGCCGCCGAGGACGAGATCGAGGCTGCCGGCGGCGAGGCACAGCACGCCCACTTCCAGGTCACCACGTGCACCACCTGCGGCCAGCACTACTTCGTCGCGCACCTCAAGGACTTCGACTTCTCCGGCAAGGCGCCAGGAGGCGGGGAGGCCGCGCACGAGACCTCGTTCTGGGAACCGTTGGAGTCTACACAGGGCGGCTGTCGCCTCGTGCTTCTCGACCGGATCGTCGGGGGAAGCGACGACGAGGATCTCGACGACCACGACCGGGTAGCGCCGTTGTACTTCTGTCGCCATTGCGGCGCAGCGCATCCCGGGGCCGTGGGGCGCTGCCTGCACTGC
Organism: Thermoanaerobaculaceae bacterium; assembly: GCA_035403265.1. GTDB lineage: Bacteria > Acidobacteriota > Thermoanaerobaculia > Thermoanaerobaculales > Thermoanaerobaculaceae > JAAYVZ01. Next base: position 7,960 of record DAONEV010000006.1, read on the forward strand.
GGTGCGTCGAGCGAATTTGTCGTGCTTTACGCCGTCCGGCAGAAAAAGGACAACCCCGGAGTGCTCACCAGTTGCCTTTCGTGCGGCGCCAACGGCCGCCGCATCGGCAGCACCTACCGCGAGCCGGCACGCCCCGTGCGGGCCACAAACGTGGCGGATGTCCATGTGCTTGCGCAGGACATGGTCCACAACTCCGAGCGGCCACGGCTGCTGGTGTTCTGCGACAACCGCCAGGACGCCGCGTTCCAGGCGGGATGGATGAAGGACCACGCCCGCCGCTTCCGGCTGCGAGCGTTGATGGCGGAGGGAATGGGCGGCGGGGTACTGTCGGTGGGTGATTTGACCCTCCACCTCGATGATGTCCTGGAGCACGACGAGTCGCTGTCGCGAGCGCTGGTCCCCGAGGTGTGGCAGGTCGTGCGCAAGGAAGGTGGCGGCGGGCGTCACGAGCAGGAACGGCGCAAGTTCCTTCGGATCCAGGTGCTGCGCGAGGTGACTCTGTCCGCCCGGCAGGCGATCGGCCTCGAGCCGTGGGGCCGCATGAAAGTCGAATACGAAGGACTCGACACCTCGCTGGGCTGGATCCAGCGGGAGGCCCGAGCCCTGGGCATGCCTCCAGAGGACCTTCGCGAGGGGGTGGCCAGCCTGCTCGACTACCTGCGACGCAGGCGCGTCCTTCACGACCCCGAGCGCGAGATCTTCACCAAGTACTGGCAGGACGGGGATCTCGAGGTGCAGCAGGGGTACCTCCCTCAAATTGGCAGCCCCATCGGCACGAAGCTCCACCGAGCCAATGACGAAAAGGCAGAGTTGGTGACGCAGTGGCTGAGCGAGCGCGGAGATACCACGATCCGCCAAATCGGCAAGAAGTGGGGCGTTCCGACCGACACCGCTGAGGCCTTCCTGGAGGGGTTGTTCACGTTTCTCACTGAGCAAGGCTTGCTCGTGCCAGTGCGACTGAAGGGTTCGAAGGGCAATCCACTACCCGGGGTCACAGGACTCTACCAAGTTGACGCCGATCACCTGCGCCTGCACCAGAACCATGGGGTCTGGCGTTGTACGACGTGCCGGCGTCGTACCACGCGACGGACCCCACACCAGGCGTGCCCGGCATGGCGCTGCAACGGCCACCTCGAGTTTGTACGTGAAGATCCCGATAACTACGACCTGCAGCTCCTCGACCAGGGGTACTCGATGGTCCGCCCCGAGGAGCACACGGCGATGGTTCCGCGCGAAGAGCGGGAGCGACTGGAGAACCTCTTCAAGGGTGAGTCTGACGCGGTCAACGCCTTCGTTTGCACGCCGACGCTTGAGCTCGGTGTGGACATCGGCCAGCTTGATGCCGTGCTCATGCGAAACGTGCCACCCCTGCCGGCCAACTACTGGCAGCGAGCGGGCCGCGCCGGCCGACGTCACCGCATGGCCGTCGACCTGACGTACTGCCGGCCCGTGTCGCACGACCGGGCGTACTTCGCGGATCCGATCAAGCTGCTGGCCGGTCGGGTGGACCCACCGGCGTTCAATCTGCGCAACGAGCTGATGATCGCCAAGCATGTGCATGCAACCGTGATCACGCGACTTCATCAGTACACGCGGGATCGGACTCGGCCGGAGGCCGACCGGCGGCGGGTCGAGGAGACGCTGCGGACCTGCCTGCCCGATCGCGTTTCGTCCTACCTCTTCCAAAGCGGCATCATTCGCGAGCAACCGCCCGATCTTTCCCCACTCCAGGGCCTCATCGACACCAACGCCGCCGATCTGGCTTCGTATGTGGAAGCCGCGTTCCTCCAGGGTTGGCCGGCGGCGGATCAGGACGTCACAAGCCCCGAGGCGCTGCGTGCCCATGTCGATCGCATGGTGCAAGGCCTGGAGGAACTCATTGTTCGACTGCGACGGCGTCTGGGGTGGGCAATGGAGCAGATCAAGAGGCTCAACGCCCTCCGTGAGCGCCAGGGTGACCTGGAACCCGAGGACGAGGCGCTATTCCGTCGGTGCGATGCACTCGTGAAGCGGTTGAAGGGCACGGTGCGTCGCTCTCGTCGCGAGGCCGAGGGCTACGACGACGTCAACACCTTCGCCGTGCTTGCCGCGGAGGGCTTCCTCCCCGGGTACGGCCTTGAGGTCGGCTCGATCCTGGGCACGGCGGAGATCCCCTTCTGGCGCCTCGGGGCGATGGAGTTCGTGTTGCCGCGGCCGCCGAGCGTCGCTCTGCGCGAGTACGTGCCCGGCAACCTCATCTACGCGAACGGCAACCGCTTCGTAGCTCGCCGCTTTCACCGCGACATCGACGAGCAGCGCCAAGAGGTGCCCTTCTTCGAGGTCTCCACCCAGCGGCAGGCGGTCAAGCCGACAAACCTCGGCTCCACTCCTTCGTCGCTCGGCGTGACGGTCGTGCCTGCCATCGCTGTGTGCGATGTCGACCTCGTGCACCAGTCCCACATCTCGGACGAGGAAGAGTTGCGGTTCCAGATGGGCGTTGCCGTCTATGGCATCGAGCGCGACCAGCATAACGGCGGTCGCGCGTACCGTTGGGGGGAGCAGGCACTGCACCATTGTCGAGGCGTACGGCTGCGACTGGTCAACGTCGGCTCGTCCCTGGCCATCGACCGTTTCGATCGCTTTGGCTATCCGGTGTGCACGGTGTGCGGCCAGAGTGTTTCGCCGTTGTCCTCGGACAAGCAACGTGAGCATTTCGAGCAGAGCCACCTCGAACGGTGCGGGCGCCCGGTGACACCGGTCGGTTTCTATGCCGACGTGGTGGCCGACGCGCTGTCTTTGCCGGCGTGTCCCGACCAGGCAACGGCATACAGCGTGATCGAAGCCCTCCGCATCGGCGCCACCCGGGTGCTGGACATGCACATGGAGGACCTCCAGATCCTGGTGATCGGCCACGTCGACCGAGACGAGGTCGACGGCTTGCTCTGGGACCCCATGCCGGGCGGTTCGGGCCTGCTCGATCAGTTGTGCGCCCGGTTTGACGAGGTCGTCGCCGTCGCCCGTGAAGTTGTCGAGGGTTGTCCCTCGGCATGCGCGACATCGTGTATCGACTGCCTGCAGAGCTTCCGCAACGGCTACTACCACAAGCACCTTCAAAGGAGCCTGGCGCAGGAGCGACTGCAAGCCTGGGGAACCTCGCTGAGCGTCTCCCATGGGATCCCGGCGAAGCACCCCTCGCAGGAGCCTGCCGACGGGAGCCACCCAGTGAACGAGGCAGAGCGCCGGCTACGGCACCTCCTGCTGGCCGCGGGTTTCGAGGAGGGAATCAGAGGCCAGCAGCTCCACCTCGACCGCGCGATCGGCACGACCACTCCCGATGTGATCTACCGTGCCGCGGGTCATGGCGACGACGAAGGCGTCTGCATCTACCTCGACGGCCTGAGCCGCCACATTCACGGAAACCCCGCGACCGCGGAGCAGGACCAACGCATTCGCTCATGGCTGCGGAACCACGGCTGGGAAGTAATCGAGATCGCCGCCAACGACCTCGCCGACGAGGACGCGATGGTCCGCCATTTCCGAAAGCTAGCTGGATACCTGAACGACAGTGCGCTCCGGGAGAGACTGCGAGGGGACCGGACCTGGTTCGTGTCCGACGTCGAGGCTACCGACCGAAGTTCTCGGCCGCGACTCCGGGTCGTGCGTCCAACCGACGCGGCGAAGTACGTCTCGTGCGTGCCACTGGTCCCGCTGCGTGCGGCGGCAGGTTTCTTCAGCGATCCCAGGCGCGTCGAGGAGCCCGAGGCCGACTGGGTTGAGGTCGAGACGAGCCACAAGCTGCGACCAGGGATGTTCGTCACACAGGTTTGTGGCGAATCGATGCAGCCCCTGATCCCGGATGGCTCCTATTGCCTCTTCGCCAGCCCTATTGGCGGCAAGGCCGGTGAGTCGCTCTCGGGAACGCGCCAGGGTCAGACCGTCTTGGTCGAGCTGAAGGGCGGGGTTGATCCAGAAACCGGCCATCGCTTCACGGTGAAGCGATACGAGAGCGAGAAGGTCACCGAACCTGATGGCACCTGGAGGCACACAAGAATCACCCTCCGGCCTCTCAACCACCAGTTCGAGTCGATCATCGTCGAGAACGCCAATGAGGATGAGCTTTCAGTTGTTGCGACGTTCCTCGAAGTCCTCTGAGGGTGAGACTGGGAGGGTGGGGCTGGTGCGTCTCGGCCGCAAAGCCCGAGCAGGCCAGCTAGGGAGGGAACTCGCCATGTTTGGTTGTCCGCAAGACTGGACACGATGACGCTCAACTTGCCGTCCCTGACAACCTACGACCCGCCTGGAACGAGCGAGGGAACACTCGACCCACTTGGCCTGTACCAGATCGCCGATCAGTTGGCGGTGCAGTTGGTGCCGGCGGTGCGGGAGAGGATGCAGCGGATCCGGTACCTCACAGCGATGGCGGTGAGCGCGCTGGTGACCGAGGGACTGGAAGACGATCCAAGCAATAGGGATGCATCGCCGTACCTCGTCTGGGAGTGGCTTGTCGCCGAAGCCTTCGTCCGTCAAGTGAGCAACGACTCGACGATGTGGGGCGCCCCTGGCACGCAAATGGCGAGGCGGGCGATCGACCGACAAGACTATCTCGACGCCCGAAGCTACCTGAAGACACCGCGGATCTTCGGCTTTCACGGTGTCTACAAGCGGCTCGCCACACATCTTGGCGTGGTGGACGTCCACCTCGCGGAGGGGCCGGCGGCAGAGGCGCTTCTCGATGCGTGGGCCCGCGATCTGGGGTTCGACGGTCTCAGAGGCGCCAGGTCAGTTCTCCAGCGTTGGTCGGAGGCGGTCCGGCGCAGCCTGGCCGAGAAACCACCGCGGACAAGAACCGGCTGGGCCGGGGGGGCGTGGGCCGAACTTGGTGGCGCCCTCGCGCCCTCGCGTTGCGCAGCGCGGGAGAAGCGATGTCTGCGGGGGCTTCTCCTCGGCGGGGAGGCGCATCGTCTTGGGGCACTACCGGCGATCTGGGAGCTTCAGCCCGGGTTCGGTGAAGACGACTACCGCGAAGAACCCCTGCACAAGAAACTCGAGCAGAGGGAACCTGGCTACATTCCGCTCCTTGGAGCCATTCGTGCCTATGAGGTGTTCGCGCGCAGCCTACAGGACGCCTTCGACGTGCTGAGAGCCGAGGCGGCTGGTCCTGACGCCCGGGGCTTCTCGGTCCCCGAAATAGCCAAGGACACGGACTTCCAGACGAGCATAGCTGGGCTCCACGAGCAATTCGAGGCGGCGCACCTGGCCCTCGGCGAGGTCACCGTGATGGGCACTTCTCTGCAGAACGCCCTTCTCGATCGGTTCAGCGCCCTCGCCGATCCCATGGATGCCGCGGCCTGCGCGCTGACGCTGTGTAGACATCATGAGGCAGTGCAGCGAGCCAAGTCGGCCGACGGCAAGCGACCGTGGTTCGACCGGTTAGGTCAGGACAGGATCTATATCCGGCACGCCTATCGTGCGCCACGCCCTGAGATCCAACCCGGCCGTTACGTCCATGACTACCGTGGATGGCCGATTCGGCGGTTCTGGAGGGACCTGTCGTGAGCAGCCGCTCGAAGACGCCGAAGAGCGGAGCGATGCTCGATCTGTGGCGACCGCCGCGGGATACCGGCGAGCCCGTTGGTTGCCTCTCGACCACCTACACGTTCGCGCCGGGACTCTTCGATGAGCAGTGTCTCGCCCGATTCCTGGCGATCGAGTCGGAGCCCAACCGGGAGGATCTCGCATTTCTGCTCGAACGCGAGAGCCGACTCGGCTCCGTCTATGCGGGTGTCCTGGTGGACCACACGCAGGCAGGTGTCGAGCACTCGCTCCGCTGGGACGTGCTACCCGTGCGCATCCCTGAGGGCAAGCAACACGCCAAGCTCAGCCTGCTTTCATGGGGTCGCCACGTGCGGGTCATCGTTGCCTCCGCAAATCTCACCGAACCGGGTTATCGAACGAATCATGAGGTGGCAGTGGCCGTCGAGCTGACGCCTGAGGAGGGCGACGTTGGCGTGCTGACTGAGGCGGTCGCCTTCCTCCGGGCTCTCGTGGCGTTGGTGCCCGGCGCCTCTAAGCGTCCGGCTGGGGTCCGGCGCGCGGAAGCATTCCTGGACCAGATCGAACGACAGGTCCAGGGATGGGAGCAGAGAAGCCGACGGAGAGTACCAGTCAGCCAGCACCTGATCGTCACACTGCCAGCCGACGGAGCGGGCCGCCCTGCGCGAAGCAGTCTCGAACAAGCTGTCGAGGTGTGTCGCAAACGCTGGGGGTCACCTGACAGGGCTTGGGTGGCCTCGCCATTCTTCGACGCCGACGGCAAAGTCGATCAGACAACTGCCGCGCTGTGCAAGTTCATGTCGCGGGGCGGGCGGCGAGAGCTGCGTTTCTGCGTGCCCGCTGTTCGGGGTGACAAAGCCACGGGCTTGCCGCGGCTCTCCGCCCCCAAGGCTCTTCTCCTCACACCGGCCCTCTACCAGGGCAAGGTGACCATCGCGACCCTACCCGAGGAGGACAGGGACAGGAACCTCCGCCTGTGGCACGCGAAGATGCTGGCATTATCCTCGGCTCAGTACTCCGCCCTGATGACGGGCTCATCCAACTTCACCTGCGCCGGGATGGGTGTGGGGCGAAGCAGGAACGCCGAGGCTAACCTCCTCACCATCGTCGACCGCGTGGCGTACAACCGCGACGCGGGGCGCCTGGAAGCGGTCTGGCCCGAATTAGAGGTGGTTTCCGACCCGGACGCAGCCGAGTGGCTTGGCAGGCCGGAAACCGACGAGGAGGAGCAGGCGGCAGCTCCGCGGTTGCCTCAAGGGTTTCTCTCGGCGACATATCGCGCCGGCGACCTGCGGCAGGTCGTCTTACAGCTTGATCCTCCAGCGCTTCCCGAGGATTGGCGGGTCTGCTCGTGCGGGAGAGTTGGGGTGGAGCTGCTGACCGTTACCGCGTGGCACGAGTCCGGAAGTCCGCACCTCGCCGTGATTACTTGGGCATCCGCGCAGCCACCGGAGAAGCTCCTCGTGCGGTGGCCGAGCGGCGAGGCCTTCCTGTCTCTGAATGTCGAAGACAGCCGTGAGCTGCCAGCCCCGGCGCAGCTAGAGCAGATGTCTGCTGAGGACCTACTCTGGATCCTTGCGGCAACGGATCCTGGGGCGGCATTTCGGGTGTGGGCAAGGCGGCAGCAACCGTCGGAGACCTTTGACCCGGACCTCGACGCTGCCACGCCGCTCGACCTTGATCCGCTCAGGCGGTATGACCTGCAGGCCACCTTCCTACACCGGGTCCGCCGGCGTGCGCGAATCCTTGCGCAGCTCCGCGCGAATCTGGAGCGCCCGGTCTGGGGCCGAGCGGCGCTCGAGTGGAGGCTGCGAGGCTTGATCGGCATCGAGCTGCTCGCGGATCGTCTCGCGAGGGAGTGCTTTGGCAAAGGCAACGCGGTCAATGAGGCAGTGCTCACTCTTGCCGACCTCCTCATCGTGTTGCGTGAGGTTAACTACCAGCCAACCGGCGGTGCGCTGTCCAAGCCCGAGTTCGAGGAGGTCTTTCGACCGTTCCTCCGGGAACTGGCCGAGAGGCTTGGCCGACAGCTCCGCACGCTCAGCGCTTGCGCATCCAACGAAGTGGTGTGGTTCTGGGCCCGCGTGGTGGACCGATGCCGAGAGTGAATGACAGCTACAGCCCGCTCGCGGAGTTGGTGCTTGGCACCCGGCTGAATGAGAGAGTGCCGGAGGCCGATCAGAAGCGTCAGCGAATGGAGGTCGTGGAGATTCTGCGTCGTCTTCGGCACCAGCCCGGTGTCATCCTCGCTGACGAGGTCGGCATGGGGAAGACATATGTTGCGCTGGCGATCGCCTGCAGTGTTGCCATTCGCAACCCTCGTGGTCCCGTGATCGTGATGGTCCCTGCTAACTTGGTTGACAAGTGGGTGCAGGACCTCAGGGCTTTCTGTGAGCTCTACCTTGAGTGCCGCCAAGCCGTACCACGGGCTTGCGCCACGCGAAAGGAGCTGGTGGACCAGGCAGCCCTTCGCTTCGGCGTGGCCAGGCACAGCATCGAGTTGTTGAGGCTACTCGATGATCCGCCTCGAGAGCGGTGCCACATCATCTTCTTGGCCCAAGGGGCCATGAACCGCCGCCAGACCGACAAATGGGTGCGGCTAGCACTGATCGCGGAGACCCTGCGGCGACACGGGACAGGCAAAGCGACCCGGCTCATCCAGGTCAAGCGCCAGATCCACCGGTTCCTCGCGGAGCTCTTGTGGGCGGTCGGCGAAGAGCGAGCTCATGACTGGGGGGACAAGCTCTGGCAGCAGTTGCTGCGGACCGGTCCCGAAGTCTGGAAGGAGACGTACAACCAGGCCGTCCGCGATGAACGGCGCCGGCTGAAGGACGACCCGGTCCCCAAGTCGGTGACGCGGGCTCTGTACCGGCGAGACCTCAAGCCGCTTGCCGAGGCACTGAAGGAGATGCCCGTGCGGGTCCGCGGAGGGGCGGGTCGCGTGAAAGAGCGTCTGGATGAAGCGCGCAAGGCTCTGCGGCAGGTCGAGGAGGAGCTCTGGAAGGACCTATTGGTTTACGCCCAGTGGCGATCACCCCTTCTCGTGATGGATGAGGCCCACCACCTCAAGAACCCCGGTACGTCGCTGGCCAGGCAACTGCAGTCCGCGAATGTGGAGCAGGAACTGCACACAGGCGATGGCTCTATGGCGGAAGCCTTCGATCGGATGCTGTTTCTCACTGCCACGCCTTTCCAGCTCGGGCATCGTGAGCTGGTGAGCGTACTGGAGCGCTTCGGCGACATCAGGTGGGATGAAGAGTCGTTGGGCACTGCGGAGGCTTTCAAGAAGACCTTGTCGAGCCTTCGCGATCAGCTCGACGAGAGTCAGCGCACGGCCGTCGCACTCCAGCAGCGCTGGGCCAAGCTGCGCCCAGAGGATTGCGGGGCGGAAGCAGAGGCGTGGTGGGACCGGCTCCTGCAGGCACCACACGAGTCGCTCACCAACCATCAGCGTGCAGTTATCGACGCCTACGGCGCCGCCAAACGGTCTCGGGACGTCGCGGCGAAGGCTCTGCAACCTTGGATCGTGCGCCACAACAAGGGCTCACGCTGGGCAGGAACCGATGTCACGCGCCGCCAACGTGTGGACGGCGCAGGCATCGCCGGTCACCAGGAGCCGGGTGGGCTGCCAATACACCCGCAAGAGCTGTTGCCCTTCTTCTTGGCCGCCCGCAGCGCCGTCAATGCAGGCCAGGACCTGCTTGGCGAGGCACTCTCGTCGTCGTATGAGGCGTTCCGTTCCACGCGGGAGGGGCGTGCAGCCGAGAAGGACGAACAGGACGTGCCGGCGGCGAGCGTCGTCGATCTGTCCTTTGCCCGGTGGTATCTGGCCGAGTTCGACGTCGCGATGGAACACCGTGGCGGGTCGGCCCATCCCAAGGTCAAGGCAACGGTTCGGAAAGTGGTCGACCTGTGGGAGGCAGGCGAGAAGGTGCTCGTGTTTGCGTTCTACCGACTGACCTGCCGGGCACTGCGCATCCACATCAGCCGTGAGTTGGACGAGCGCCGCGCTCTGGCGGGGCAGCGCGAGCTTCGCAAAGCAGGTCGCGACGATAGTCCTCAGGAGGTGGAACGACTGATCGAGCGTATCCAGAACCGCTATTTCGATGACCTTGACTCCCCCGGGCGACGAGCGATCGATGCCGCGATCGAGGTGATAATGCTTGGGCACCAGCACGGCCTCGTGGCGGCCAAGGTGTCGGACGCCGAGCGGGACGACCTCGCGGCAGTAATGCGCCGGTTCCTGCGGGTCCCGACCACGCTGGTCCGATGTTTCCCGATCGCGGAACTGGACTTGGTGCAGCCCGACAAGGCAGTTCGGAGGATGCTCGACCGAACCGATGGATCGGGCGTGTCTTGGCGCCAGAAATTCGACACTTTCATCAGGTTCCTCACCGTTCGGTGCTCCGCCCACGAGCGTGCGCTCTTCCTCGACGCCGCGAAGGGGACCAGAACCGGCGGCATCCGAGTGGAAGGTGCCGATGACGAAGACCCGGATGCAGCCTCGGGCACCGTGACGCTGGCCAACGTGCAGGTGGCCACGGGTGAAACGCGCCGGGACACTCGCGCCCGCCTGATGCGAGCCTTCAACACTCCGTTCTTCCCCGACATACTAGTCTGCAGCGAGGTGATGGGCGAGGGAGTCGACCTCCAGCAGTATTGCCGTCACGTCATCCATCACGACCTCGCCTGGAACCCGAGTACCATCGAGCAGCGCACCGGCCGAATCGACCGCCTCGGCTGCAAGGCCGAGGGCCGCCAACCCATCGTCGTGTATGTTCCGTACCTAGCAGGTACCGCCGACGAGCGTCAATACCGCGTGATGACAGATCGTGAACAGTGGTTCCGTGTCGTAATGGGACAGGAGAAGGTCGCTGAACTCGTCACTCCGGACTCCGACAGTCTGGTCCCTCTCCCGCCCGCCCTTTCAGACTCGCTGAGCTTTAGGTTGGGGTTGGATTCGTCATTGTCCTAGTCATGCTCCAGCCCGGGAAGGGTCAGTTCAGAAGGGCTCTGGCTCTGTCATTGCAGGAGACCCAGCGCCTCCTCGGTCACGGGGTACGGGTAGCCCGGCGGGAGCGGGTCGGGACCTAGCCACGGCGCAGTCGGCGGGATCGGCGTCGTCTCTGGGCACATGGCAGCACCGCGGTTCGCATAGCAGTAGATGCAGCCGTGCTGGCAGCGGTTCAGCGCCCCGATGTCCCGAGACTCGTGGCAGAGGCAGTGCTCGCGGGTCGGCTTCAGCGGCAGGGTCTGGAGGTCGGGGCGCGTCTGGCGCAGGAACGACATGCTGATGCACGCGGCCTGGGTGCAGCCGCGCGCCATTGCCCCGGCGCTGAGCTGCGGGTGGCAGCAGACGCCGAGGGCGATACCTTCGCTCGCGCAGACGGCACTGAGGCGGGCGAGGAGGTCTTCCATCTCGGCTGGGGACGCGGCGTGATATGGCATCCCACGCTGCGCCAGCTCTGCGGTGAATGACGCCTCGATCTCTTTGTACATACCGGTGACCTGGACAAACGAGGTCACGGCTTCGGTCACAGTGCCCGCCAGCTCCCCTGCGAGGCGGCGGACGTTCTCGACGTGCCAGGCCGCGTCGAGCCCACGGGCGAGGAACACGGGGTCGTACCGCCACTTGATCGCTACGCCGTAGTCGCGGTGCATGCGCTGGAGCGCCGCCACCGCGGCGTCGGGGCGCGGTACCCCCGGCTCGACGAACTCCGGGTAGCCGGTGATCGTACAGAAGACCGAGACCGGCAGGCCCCGCTCCTGGTACCGGGGAATCCACGGGGCCAGGGCGACTGGGTCCTTCGTCCACGGCTGAAAGACGCGCACGAGCCGCGGATCAAGGGAGCAGTACGCGATTTGCGTCTTGTTGCACGGGTTCTGATAGTAGGCGCCGCCACGGACGATCTTGTCCCAGACCCAGTCCAGGTGAAGGGCGATGTCCGTCCGCCGGCTCATCGTCACCACCCACGGGCGGAAGCCGTTGCGGATCGCCGAGGCGGCTTTCGGGTCCAGGGTCATGTGTTACATCCTCGTCCGACTCAGTAAGAGTCTACCCCGAGCCTCGACGGGGGAGATCTACGCGGCGCCAACGGTCGACCCTCGTCCGACGGCCAGATTCCTGCTTCCGCCCTTGTCAGTCGCCACGGCTTGGGTGTCTACTTGTCCCGCACCGGTCGTTCCTTCACGCGCCTCCGGACCCATAGCAGCTAAGCTAAGGTCCTCCTGACGCCCCCCGGAAACGCGATTTCCCGCTTCCTGGAGCTGTTGCGTGCACCCGGCTGGGCTCGAACCAGCGGCCTCAAGCTCCGCAAGCTCAGGCCCGGAAGAGACACTCCCCTCGTCGTCGGTAAGCGCAGCGGCAAGCCACAATCGTCGCCATCGCGTTCGGTCGGACCTCACCGAAAGGACACAAGCTTCTGTGAAGCTCAGGCCCGCTGGACCTCGGGCTTCGATGGGCTGTGGAGGGCGTGGGAACGCCGGAAGCTCACCTCCCTTCCCATGGCCACCCCCAGGATCATTGCATCGCAAGCGCTCCCCTCTTCTCGGAAGTCCAAAGCTCCGAGCATTGCGATCACCGCCCCCCCACCAGCGCGGCCGGAAAACCTCCGACGCATCGACGAGCTGCGCGCGCGATTCAACGACTTCATCGCCTACGTCCGGGACGTGAAGCGCCACAGCCCCTTCACTCTCTCGACGTACACCAGCTCGTTTCGGATGTACTGCGTCTTCCTCCAGGAGGGCGCACACCTCCCGGTGGAACGCTTCCGCACCCGCGAGGTCGCCCTCGACGAATTGGTTGCGTGGCACACCCGACGCGGCGTTCGCCCGATCACCGTCAACGGGTACTGGCGGGCGCTGCGGACCTTCTTCCTCGACCGCGAGAAGCGTGACGGCTACGTCAACCCCTTCCGTGGCGCCCCTCAGCCGCCTATCGGCAGCTCTGCCCCGAAGGCCCTTAGTGCCGCTGAGTGCTCCCGCATCCTCTTGGCCGCCGCCAATTACCCGTGGCGCAGTAGCTTCGAGCGCGAGCTGTCCTGCTCGATCCTCGGCACCATGCTCTACGCCGGGTTGCGTCGCTCCGAGGTCCAGCGCCTCACCATGGCCGACGTCAACCTCGACGACGGCACGCTACGCGTCGTCCGCGGCAAGGGCCGGTTCGGCGGAAAGGACCGCATGGCCTATATCCCGCCTGACCTCGACGTCCTGCTTCGTGCCTACCTCCGCGAGCGAGCCCAGCGGCGGCTCACAGCGCCGGAGCTGTTTCTGTCACCCCACGCCGGCCAGCCGATCGGCCAAATGCTCATCCGCCGCCTCACCCGAAAGGTGAGCGCTGCCGCCCAAGTCCACTTCTCACCGCACGTCCTGCGCCACAGCTTCGTCTCCCATCTACTCCGAAGCGGTGTGCCCCTCCACATCGCCCGCGATCTCGCCGGCCACGCCAGCATCGAGACGACGCTCGGCTACCTTCGGGTCTTCGACGAGGATCGTAAGGCGAACATCCGCAAGATCCGGTTCGGCTGAGGTCACCCGGCGGGATCAGGCATGGCGGGCTCCCCGTCCACCGACAGCACTAGCCGAGCCGCAGCCTCGCGCTCCTCGCCGCTGAACACGTGGCTGTAGCGCTGGACCATCTGGAGGCTCGAGTGGCCGAGCAGCTCCATCGCCACCCGGTCGGGTACCCCAGCCTGCCGGAGTAGCGTGGCGTAGGAGTGCCGAAGAGCGTGCGGCGTCACGTGGGTCCCCACGCCCGCGGACACGATCTTGAAGAGGCGCTTGATGCTCCGAAGCCCGACCGGGCCGCTCGGCCTGGTCGCGAGGAGGAACGCCGGGTGCACGTCGTTGCGTCGCCGGCGCTCCTCGTCGTAAGCCCGCACCATCTCAGCGAGCTGGGGTGTCATGTAGGCCGTCCGGTCCTTGCCCCCGTGGCGGCCCTTTCCCCGGACGATGCGGATGGTGCAGGCATCCGCGTCCACGTCGCCGTACTGCAGCCGCAACACCTCGCCACGCCGCAAGCCGGCGAGCAACATGAGACCCACCGTGACGAGCTGGCGGCTTCGCTCGAAGGTATCCCGCCAGGGGTAGTTCCGGACGATCGAGAGGACCTGTTCCGCCACCGGTCGAGGGAGCACACGTGGCAGCGGCCGCGTGAAGCGCGGTGCCTGAAAGAAGTCCATGGGATTGAGCATCCCGCCCTCCCTTGCCACTCGCGAGAGCACGAGACGCAGCGCCCGCCAGTTGTTGTTGAGGGTCACGTGTGAGAGACCTCGGGTTCGCCCCGCGGCAACCCAGTCATCAAAGACGCGGCCTTGGGCTTGGAGATCGCCTGACAGAAACAACCGTTCTTGCCCATTCGTCGCGAGGTGGGTGCGGAAGCCTCGATACGCGACCCGCACCCACGACAGCGTTGTCGGTCGTAGCCCTTCGACGGTGGTCATGTGCTCCAACGCACCGGTAGTCGCCTCGTCGAGGCCCGCGAGCGTTGGAAGCTGGAATGGCCGTGCGGCCTGTACGAGCGTCGGCACACTCGGCCATTCCGCCGCCTGAACCGGCCAGTCGCCAGCGACCGAAGGAGCACGCGGCAGGCGCGTCAGGCTGGGTCTTCGGGACGTCATGACCTCGGGGCTGGGCGGGCCGAGTACTCGTCGATCGTCACACCTGTGGAGACCGGCGTTGTTGACAGCGTGGGGGGCTTCTCCGGCCGCCTAAGCTGGATGCGCCGAGCCCGAAAACGCCGGCCGCGGATTGCCCAATAGCAGGCCCCTGTCGGCAGGTCGGTCATCTCCCGAATGCGTGCAGCGATTTCCTCATCCGGTGTGAGGAGCGGGTCGCGAATGCGGTCGTACGGGCGCACAGCGACACGCGGGATCGACCCGAGGGGTTCAAGGATGTCACGCCCGAGGAGTTGAGCCTCGCTGTGCGGCAGGCGGAAGAAGAACTGCCGCGTCGTGTTGCCGAGCAGCAGCGGTCGGAGCGCTGGCGCAAAGAGCGAGAGCCCCTGCGACGCGAGCGCGACGGCCACCTTGTACTTGCGGCCGGCCACGAGCAGGTCCGTAAGGCCACTCTCCTCACCTGCGAAGCTGTGCGCCTCGTCCACGAGGACGACGGCCGGGCGCCGGACTTCCGGGCGCTGGCGTTCCCGGCGCAGTGCCGAGAGCAGCAGGCTGTTGATGATGAGCCGGCCGAGCACGTCGGCGGCGGCGCCGAGTGATCCCCGCGCGAGGTTCACGATCAGGGCGGTCGGCCGGTCGAGCTCGTCCAGGAGGTCAAACCTCGCTGATCCCCGCCCGAGGAACGCCTGCACCACCTTCGACGAAAGGAGCGGCGTGAGCTTGTTGAGCACCGCGGAGACATACATCTCCTGCTTCGCGCCAAAGCGGTCGAGAAAGTAGGACTGCACCTCCGGTCCGGCGGTCTCCAGCACCTGACCCCGGAAGCCTGGATCGAGCAGGAACCGCTCGACGTCGAGGAGGGTCATCGGCTCACGGCTCTCGATTGCCGCGCGGAGCGTGGCGCGGAGGATTTCCTCGGACATCACACCCCAATACCAGGAGGGGGCGGCGCCCTTGCCGATGAAGAGTCTCCGAATGATCCCGAGGAGGAGGTCGATCTGGCGGCCGGCGTCGACACCCTGCATTGGAGCGAGAGGGTTCCACGAGGGCATGGTGCTCGGGTCGGTGAAGTCGAGCACGCGCACTCGAAGGCTCCGCGAGGAGTACGCCCACCGCGCGACGCGGTCGGCGAGGTCGCCGTGTGGGTCGATCAGCGCAAATGACTGGGCGCGATCCAGGAGGGCGCGCGCCCAGGACTCCAGGAGTGAGGACTTGCCACATCCCGTTGCCCCGAGGATGAGCGCGTGCTGGCGGAAGTCGGGTCCGGTCAGGTGACAGGGGACGTCGGACCCGTCCGCAGTGCGGTACGCGGCGAAGGGGAAGCCACCTTCCTCTTGGCGCTTGAGCATGAAGTGGAGAAATCTGTCCTTGGCGAGCCAGAACTCCGTCGCGGCACGCCAGTCGCGCACCTGTCTCGTGTCAGAGGTGAAGTGGAGCAGGGTATCGGCAGACATCAGGTGAGGGCGAAGGAAACGAGGGCGACAACCCCTGCCAGACCGGTAGCCGCGACAGACCCGAGCGCGAGCCGGCCCAGGCGTGTGGCCGGTAGCACGCCGGAAGCAAGGAGCGAGAGCCAGAGCCGCTCCAGTCGTGTGAGCGGTGGGGGGTCGGTGAGGAGGAAGCGGTTTCGTCCGCCGTCCGTGCTCACGAGCCTGGCGCGGCGCAAGCGGGCGATCGCCCGCTTGGCGCGACCGTTACTCCGAAGGGCACACACCCGCGCCACCATTCCGAGGGAAACCGGCGACGTGAGGCCCGCCGCGCGCTCGCGACTACGCAGGTAGAGGTAGACGAGGAACGCCCGGCGGCCAACGAGTGGCAGCGTGCGAACGAACCAGAAGGTCGGAACCCTGTGGACCACACCAGGCGCATCGTCGGGGGAGAAGAGCGTCCGCTCTGTCTCAGTCGAGGCCACATCGAGCCGAAGGAGCCCGCCGTCGTCATGCCACACCGCCAGGCCACTGCGTTCGAGCGCATCGAGCCACCGGCGGATCTCGCGACGCCGCGCTCCGAGGACCCAGCAAAGCTCCCGAAGCGCGATCGGGGCGTTTCGCCTCAGGGCAAGCGCTCGGACCGTGAGGAGGAGGAGGCCCGCGTTGGTGCCGATCTCCCGCGCGGTCGCGAGGAACGAGCCGAGGTCGACCGACAGGGCGGAGAGGCTGAGTGGCTTCTCGCCACGCGACCGGACGAGAGTAAGCAGTTGGCTCTCATCCATCTGCAATCGAGTGGCAGATTCGCAGCTCTGGGCAGCGGAGCCGGAGGACGCGGATGAGGTCGGCTTCGAGCCGGTCCGTGAGGTCTGTCGCTGTTGTCACGACGACCGGACGCTCCATGTTGAGCCGCTCGGCGATGATGTCCCGCACGGCGGCGTTGGCGTACTCCGCGCGCTCCACGACGAGGAGGCGTACCCGGCGGAGCACAGGCGCCTCCGAGGGGAGGATCGCACGGTGGGCGAGTCGCTGCGCGACGCTGACGCCCATCCGTCGCAGCGCTTCGGCGATGAACCCTGCTGCCGACGAGAGGGATCTTTCGTCGCTTGACCGGATTATGAGTCCGCGCCCGTCGATGAGGTGGTGTGGGAAGGTGCGAACGAAAAGTCGCAGCGACCGCTGCGCCTCCGGGGAGAGCGTTGCGGGCAGGAGCTGCGTGACGGCAAGCACAGGCTCCTCGCAGCCAATCGGCATCTCGTCCCGAAAGTAGAGCCAGAGCGAGTCCTTCAGCGATGGCTCCTCGGCAAAGGCGCGCGCGGTCCGCGCAAGGAATCGCGAGGTTGGAATTCTGCGACCTGCTCGAAGGTGGGCGAGGAGCGTGCGGTCGACACCGAGCTGGCGGGCGAGCTCTGCTTGACTCCATCCACGCTGGCGAGCGAGGCGTTCGATCTCCCGGAAGATGTCTGGGGCGAGTGTCATGCGGCGCGGACGGGGGGAAACCGTCCACATCCTGGGGCGGATGGGAACGGACTGCGAGGGCGTAGCCGTGAGTTGTGGCGGCTTGTCCCACAACGACAGGCCTTTAACTCCACACAGAAACCACCGGAGTGATGACAGCGCGTCAACGGACGATCTTGAGCGGGGGAAAGAGAGGAGGGAGATACCTTCATGCACGATTCCAGCGAGCTTGTCAAGGTTACGAGCCGCGAAGTCACGTGGGGAGCGAGCTAGCGTCGCATCTCCTTCGCCGGGGAGGTGGCGTGCTGTCACGAACCTGACCGTCAACCTCGCAGGACCTGCCGGACGAGGCCAGGGTGGAGGCACCAATTCCATGTCCGAGGTCACCCCAAGTACAGAGGCCGATACTCGCAGCGCCCATATTGTTCACCGCAGCGACCCACCCCCGCCGCCGCTGCCGGACGGGCTCGGCGACGCGCCGACCCGCACACCTGGGTGTGCGCCCCGGGCCGCCGGCCATGTGCGCGCACATGGGGAGTGCCCGCGCCTCCCGCGGGATCGCGCCGTCCTGATCCGCCTCGCGCGCCACCGGGTCCTCTCGCTCACGCAACTTCACCGCCTCTCCTTCGCCAGCCTGCACCGGTCGCGCGTGAGCCGCCGGGTGAGCGCCCTCACCCTGGGTGGCTGGGTCAGCACGTGGGACGACCCGCAATGTATCGGCGGTCGCTCCCGTTACATTGTCCCGACTGCGAAGGGGCTGCGGTGGGCGCTCCGCCACATCGAGGAGGCGATGCGCGGCGCGACCTACGCCCGCCTGCTTGCGACGATGCTCCGTCGCGACGGCCGATGCCCACTCCCTCTCACGGCTGGCATCCACCCGCCGTGGCTCGGGCACCTCGTCGAGGTGAACAACACGCTCGCAACTCTCCAGGTGACTGGCACCGTCGTCTGGTCGTCGAGCTGGAACCGGCCGCTCCCGTTCGTCTCGCACGGAGTGACCCTCCCACAGCCTGACGGAGTCGTGGTGCGGCGGGTGGCGGACGACCACGACGAGCTCACCTTCCTCGAGCACGACCGTGGTGGGGAGAGTCTCCGCCACTTCCGAGCTCGGAAGGTCGACTGCTACCGCGCTCTTTCCCAGCGCCCCGCCCTCCTCGAGGAGCTCACCGGGTACCGTACGTTCCGCGTCCTTGTGACTGTCAGGGCCGGAGATCCGGACCTGAACGAACGACGTGTCGAGGACCTTCAACGCTGCGCGAGCGCTGGCCTGACGAGAGGCCTCTTCACGATTGTCCCCGCGGACCTGGCGTGGACGGCCGGTGATCTGCTCACGAATCCAGGCGGCATGGGTCACCAAGTGTGACGCCGTGTCTCAGAGCAACGAGGCTCCGGAGCGATCGGCGCCCAGCGACCGCGTGACCGGGGGTCATGATCGGGGGAGGGTGCCTCGAAATCCGAACGACCAGGCGCTTCAATCAGCACGCCCGGCTGAACGGGTGACCCTTCACATCTCGGCCCTGACCTCCTTCGGTCCAGCCTCGTGGCGAGGACCCTCTCTGGCGGCCGACGCGGTGCCACTTCTCGGACCCGCCTGACCGCGACGTCCCAGCGGCTTTCTGCCGACCGCGCGCGCCGGCCGCCCGAGGGTGCCGTCGTCCCGACTGCGCCCGAAGGAGGTTTCCCATGCACCTGGTTTCTATCCGTGACCGTCCCTACACGGTCATCAACGGCAAGGACTACGCGGTGTACCGGTGGTTCGACGGCGGCCGAAACGGCCCGCTCTTCATCCAGGTTGCCGGCCGGACCGGGCTTACGAAGGAGGACCTGCCCAACAGCGACTGGGTCGTGAAGACCGGCCGCGACCACAACCACCGCATTGCCACTGCCTGGCGACACCCGTGGTTCGACTATCGCGTGGACGCCGCACGCCGGCTCGCCTTCCTCGGCGCGTCGCAAGCCGGATCGATCTTCCTCGCTCTCCAGTATCTGGCACATCGCTTCGGCCTGGGGGCCGACACCCCGACCCTCGCCGCACGCGCAACCGACCTCGACGTGACCTGGGATGTCCCCGGGCCGTCCATCCTCGAGCGGTACCACGACCGCGGCCTCACCGACGGGGTCCTGCTCGTGCTCGACCTGCCGTCCTACTTCAACGCCGAGCACGCCGCTCGCGTCCTCGGCACCGACGAAAGGAGTGTCCAGTGAGTACCACCCCTTCCACTCAGCCGGAACGCCGCCGGAAGGCGTCGGCCAAACCGCTGGCCACGACCTGCGACGGGTGCGGCCAGCCCCTCGGCACTGACGAGGCGCAGCGCTGGACCGCGTGCCTCGACTGCACCCGGGCCCGGATGCGGACTGCACTCTCCGGACGCTGCACCTGCGGCAAGCACAAGGTCCCCGGCGAGCCGTGCCGGGTCAACTCCCGCTCCTGGATTCCCTGCCGGCGTTGCCTCGGCTCGATCCGGCAGCTCACATAACGCCATGGACAACCATGGCCTCACGGTCCGGCTCGCCGAAGGAAGCGAGCCCGGGACCACACGCGTCACCTTCTCCCATGGCGCAATCTGGATCGCCACCTTTCACACCTGCGGCGAAACGGTCGGCATCGCGGTCATGCGCCGTGGCTCGGAAGCGGAGGAGCCTGTGCTCCGACCACGAGTCGCGGCCATCGTGAGAGCCGATCAGGCGTTCAAGCAGACACTGCACCGCCTCGCCAACGGTCAAGCGGCGCCGTGACCTCTTGCCACGGCATCGAGGCGACTGATCCACCGCGTCACCCCTCGAGACTGGCCGGGTCTTCCGGCCAGTCTCCCCTTCAGCCCAACCCAACCCGCGAAAGGAGAGGCCACCATGGCCGACGCTGCCCCCTTGGATGGCACCGCCTACGCGGGCCGCCAGGCGAACCACGCCCTGTCGTTTCGGCAGTACAACAAGAGCAAGCACGGCCAGTACTTCACGCCGCTCTGGTTGGCCGAGCTGCTGTACGAGCTGCTTGGTCCGCTCCTCCCTGGTAGCGGAGCGAAGAGCATCTCGGTCCTCGACCCCACCTGCGGCTCGGGCCGGCTCCTTGCCCCATGGGCCACCGCCGGTGCTCGGGTCCTCGGTGTCGAGCTCGACGAACTCGCTGCGCGCAACGCCACCAAGGCGGTCGGTGCCGGCGCGGTCCGCACCGGCGACATCCTCGACTATCGCCATCTGCTCACCGGCTTTTCGCTCGTGCTGACCAACCCGCCGTACGGCATCTACTGGAACCCACCCGACCCGGGGGAGACGTGGACCTGCGAGACTTCGGGGGCGCTGATCGAGAGCCAGGGCGCGACCCTCGAAATCTGTACTCGGGCGCTCGTCTACGGCGGGTATCTCGTCGCCATCATCCCAACCTCGACCTTCGAGAACCTCAAGGACCGTGCTCTGCGCGAGAACCTCTTCATGAACTTCGCGGGAGGTCTTCAGGTCACACTCCCCGCACTGTTCGAGGACGAGTACGGCATTGGGGTCGACGCAGACCTCGTCGTCGCACGGCGGGAGTACCGCTACCCGGGCTCGACCTGGAAACCGCTCCGCTCCGCTGCCGAGGGCGAAACCCGCGAAGCGACGATCCGTCACGCTTTCGCCCAGGCGTTTGACCCGGAAGACGACCACATCCCGCCGTCGGTGCCGCCGCCGGTGCCGGTGCTCTCCCGGCTCTTCAACGTCACCCCTTCCACCTCCGCGCGGATCTCGCCCCGGGGCGTGACCGCCGCCGCCGACGTGACCGGGCTTCTCGCGTTTCTCGACGAGACGGTCACCGCGTTCGACCCCGTCCGTGGGATCGAGCACGGTATCGTTTCGGCCACGCTCTCGCCTGCCTCGCTCATCACCCTGGGCCCCGAGGCAGCCGTAGCCACCCTCTCGGCCCTCGGGCTCCAACCCTCAATCACGCCCCGCGACCAAGAGCGCATCACGCGGCTACAGGGGCGCTACCAACTCCTGCGGACACCTATCAACACGCCCAAGGCCCACCAGCGGCTCGCCTACATCGAGGACCGAACCTACCCCGCCAAGGAGACCGTCCGCGAGGGCGACGCTGTACTCTTTACGGCCGGTCGCTCCTACCACCTGCGCCCTTCCTGGGTCCGAAACCGGGAGGTCGCCAAGGTGGAAACCGTCTGGGACGACACCGCCCGACGCGAGGTCCAGCTCACCACGTCTGTGGACCGCGGCTACCTTTCCTTCTCAGTCGTCACCGATGCCGGCCCCAGAGTCTTCCGGGAAGTCTCGGTCGACGACGTCACGCTTCTTACCGCCGCATTCGCCCTCCCCGACACGCCCGACCTCGAGGCCATCGTGCCGCGATCAGTCGAGAAGCACCGACGGGTCGTGGCGAAGCGATTCCCCTTTCTCTTTCCCTTCCAGCAGGAGGACGTCGCCCGTCTAGCCACGAAGCCGTTTGGCTACCTCGGCTACGAGCAGGGTGGCGGCAAGACCGTCACCGCCGCCGCCTGGGCAGCCACCCGGGGCTTCAAACGCGTCCTCGTTGTCTGCCAGTCTTCGCTCGTTGACAACTGGCTGCACGAGCTCGAGACGTTCGGCTTCCCGGTATCGCGGCTCACATCACACCACCTGATCTCCAGGCTCGCCGAGGAGAAACGAGCCGGCCGTCACCCTCCCGAGACCACCTTCTTCGTCACCTCGTTCGAGTTTCTCGCCCTCACCGGTCCGCGGATCTACGACTCCTGGGAGTGCCGCTCCTTCTCCAAGGACGGCTCCCTGCAGCACGAGGTCCTCGACAACCGCAAGGCCACCTGCACCGTGTGCAAGCGCGCCTACGCCGACGTCGTCACCGCGTGCCCGAAGTGCGGTGAGGAGGCCGCATGGACCGGCGGCCACTGCGGCGCGTGCAGCTACCAGGCGTGGACGGCCTCGGCCGACGCCCACCAGTGGCCAGCCTACAAACGCATGAAGAAGCTCTTCGGCGCTGTGCTCGTCGACGAGGCCCAGGTGGCCAAGTCTAAGAACACCCTGCGTGGCCGAGCCGTGCGGGCCCTCAAGCCCAAGGGAAAGCTCATCCTCACGGGGACCCTCATGAAGGGCTACCCGATCGACGTCTTCTGGAACGTGTCCTGGCTCCTCGGCTTCGACACGCCACTCTTTCCCTACGCCTACCGGGGTGGCTCCAAGCGCTTCCTCGACGAGCTCGGTACCTACGAGTTCGTCACCCGGCAGTTCGAGGAGAGCCTGCACGAGGGGCGCGCCAAGCTGCTCCCAGAGGTCTCGAACCTCAACCGCTTCTGGCGGCTCATGGCCGCCTTCACCGTCCGACGCAAGAAGGACGACGTCTTCACCCTGCCGGAGAAGCGTCGGCAGGTGATCGTCCTTGGCCTCGACCGCGAGCACTCGGCGCTCTACAGCGACTACGCCGAGTGGGCGAAGCGCGAAATCCAGCAGGCCATGCGGCAGAACGAGGGCAACCCCAACATGGGGGTCATCTCGAACGCCCTCTGGAAGCTCCGCTACGCCGCCACCTGCCCAGTCGCCGTCGACTACCTCAACCGCGGCGTTCTCGACGCCACTACATGGAACAAGCTCGAGAAGGTCCGCGAGCTCGTGAAGGCGGCTCGCGACCGGGGCGAAAAGGCGATTGTCTTCTCGGGCCTGCGGGTCATGGTGGCCGCCATCGTGACCCACCTGAAGCGCGCCGGCTTCAAG